>DATLHR010000176.1:0-7260 GCA_035539815.1 Kofleriaceae bacterium | reverse complement strand
CTCGTACGCCGCGTACCTCGCGATGGTGATGTCGGGCGAGACCGACAAGGAAGCGAAGAACTTCGCCACCGACGACGCCAAGCTGCTGTCGCCCGACTACAACGTCGCCTCGGATCCGCAGGCCAAAGCCGACGGCAAGGTCGACCCCGCGATCGCGGCGCGCGGCTACATGAACATCGCGGTCCACCAGACCGCGAACGCGGTCGCGAAGCAGGCGTTCGTGATGCGCCTCGACCAGATCGCGAACGATCCGTCGCTCCCCAAGCAGATCCTCGTCACCGCGGGCGGCGTGGGCGCCGGCAAGAGCTACGCGATCGACAACAACCCGACGGCGACGGCGCTCAAGGCGAGCTCGGCCGCGGTGTGGGACTCGGCGGGCGAGCAGAACTCGACCGAGCTGCCGTGGGTGATCGCGGAGGCGAAGAAGCGCGGCATCGAGGTCGCCGTGGTCTACGTCCACCGCCGTCCGGACCAGTCGTGGGAGAACATGAAGTTCGGCGTCATCCCGCGTGCGGCGAAGACCGGGCGCATGGTCGATGCACGCCTGCACGCCGACAGCTACGCCGAGGGCGCGCGCAACTTCAACTCAGTGCACCAGCAGAACATGGGCGCCGACGGCGTGAAGTTCGTCGTCATCGATGCGACCGGCGAGAAGCCGGTGCAGATCGATCAGCTGCCGGCGAGCGCGCTCACGCTCGATGCGAATGAGGTGCATCAGCGCAACGTCGCGTTCCTCGAGAGCCAGCAGGCGAACCTGCCCGATCACGTCGTCCAGGGTGGCAACGCGATCGGCGAGAAGATCTGGGGGCCTGCAGGGACGCCCGATCAGGGTGCCGGCGATACCACCCAGGCGGATCGCGATGCGGTGGAGGCGTGGAAGAACGAGTCGTGGTGGACGCGGGCGGCGCTGCCCCCGATGGCCGAAGCGGATCGCGTCAAGGTGCGCCGCGACGTCGCGACCGAGCAGCTGGCCCACGGGCTGGCGTACCTGAATGCGGACCAGTACACGGACGAGCACCGGGCGTTCCTCGCCGAGAACGGGCTCCAGCTCGGCGAGGTGATCCACGGCGAAGGCAGCTTCTCGATCACGACGTTCGTGCCCGTGGAGGGGAGCAACGCGGCACCGGTGCTCGCGTTCCGCGGCTCGCAGCCGGTGGACGGGAAGAAGTTCACCCTCGCGGACTTCCGCGATGATGCACACCCGGATGGCGTCGGTGCGTACCAGATGGCCGCCAACGAAGGCCTGATCGCGAAGACGCTCGCGCAGCTCTCGGCCTACGGCAAGCCGACGGTCACGGGGCACAGCCTTGGTGGTGCCCTCGCGCAGATGGCCGCGGCCCGGTTCCCCGATCAGGTCGGGCGCATCGTCACGTTCCAGTCGCCCGGGATTCCGCGCGAGATGGCGAATCGCGTCACCCAGCATAACGAGCAAGCGACGGCCGCCGGTGGTAAGGGGATCGAGTCGCGTCACTACGTCGCCGACGGCGACATGGTGTGGTGGGCAGGCCAGCAGTACACCGACGGCGCGATGACGCAGGTCCGTCGCGGCTCGGCGCTGATGCTGGAGACGCCGGGGTTCCAGGGCGGCGGACCGATCACGCAGCACCTCTCGTATCCGCTCGCGGAGTTCGTGCAGAGCGGCGAGGGCGCGACCCCCGACACGAACGCACGCGGCATGGACCTCCCGTTCGGTCATCGGCTCAACGCGGCCGCACAGACCGGCTCCACCAGCGACCGTTCGATGACGTGGGCCCCTCTCCGCGCGGTCAGCGAGCGCGTCCGCGCGTTTGCCGGCCGCTTCCTCGAGAGCACGATCTCCGACCTGACGCTCGGCCACGTCGATCGCGAAGGCTACGTCGCGACGTGGAACGACGTGCGGTCGGCGCTCGATCGCGGCGCGAGCCCCGACCAGATCATCGAGGTCATCGAGGGCTCGCGCCTGAGCGCCAAGGACCGAGCGCGGATGACCGAAGGCGTGCGTGCGATCCGCGACGCCGAGCAAGCGCGCGCCGCGACCGCCGCGGGCACGGAGACGACGCCGGCGACCGCAACGGCGGAGACGCCGGCGACCGCGGACACGACGCCGGTGCCCGGTGTCGATCCGGCGGCCGGGGCCTCCAGCGTCGAGGGCAAGGCCGCTTCGGCCACGCCCGAGGCGGACGCCCCGCCGGTCAACATCCTCAGCACGGCCGCCGGCGGCGAGCACGTGATCATGGAGCAGCTGCCGCCGACGACGAAGCTGTACCGCGTGCAGAGCGACGCGCTGCCGCTCGCTCCGCACGACTCGCCGTTCTTCGATCCGAGCCAGTACGGCCTGCCGCCGGGCGAGTACGAGGCGCTCTACATGAGCACGGACCGCGCCACGCTCGAGGACCTGCGCCGCAAGCAGGGCTACTTCGATCAGGGTCTCGTGATGCACGAGACCACGATGGCCGAGATGCTCGCGCAGTCGGGCGCGGGCTCGGTCATCGTCCAGGACTCGAAGTTCAACATGTCGGTGGTGGGGCAGGAGGCGGGCGGCTACATCATCGTTCGCCAGAAGGACGGCACGCCGATCGAGGTCTCGCCGCGCGAGCTGACGAGCGACGAGCGGGCCGCGCGCAAGGCGCGCGCCGAGCGCGGGCAGGAGATGCAGAACGCCGCGGCCGAGGCCGAGCGGCTGGTCACCGAGCGCGTCCAGATCGACGACGTCCGCACGAAGTTGCGGCAGGTGGTCCGCGCGGTCCGCGCGGCTGGGCACGAGTCGCTCGCGGATCTGCTGAACGAAGCGAGCGGGCCGGTCCGGTTCGGCGGCAAGGAGACGCGCCGGCTGACGCGCGAGCAGATCGACGCCGGCTACGCCGCGCTCGCCGCGGCGAACGCGACGGCGGCGCTGCGTACGGCGGCCACCTCGGTCGAGCTCGGCGAGCTCGGGCCGCAGGTCCACGATCTCCTGTCGACGCTGGCGTCGCTCGAGGGCCTGGCGCCCGCGACGTCCGCGCCGGCGGTGGCGACGGATCCCGCGGTGGCGACCGAGTCCGCGGCGACCGATCCAGCGGTGGCGGCGGAGCCCGCGGCGAACGCCGACGTGCAGCAGCGGATCGCCGAGGCGCAGACCGTTCCCCAGGATCAGCGCACCGAAGAAGCGGCGCGCAAGGACCAGATGGACGCCGCGTGGGCGCAACAGAGCGACGCCCAGGACAGCGCCCTCGATCAGGGGCCCGCGGACTCCGACCGCATCCGGCGCCAGATCGACGAGAAGGGGCACTCGGGGATCGAGATCCACAGCCACTTCCTCGGCAACGTCGAGCCCACGTCCATCCGCAGGTCGATGATGGAGTCGGGGCAGCTCCACATGGTCAAGGGCGATCCGAACGGCGCCACCGCCTCGGCGCGCGTTGGCGACGTCACGTCGTGGGAGCCCGTGCTCCGCGCGATCGCGGCGTACGAGAGCAAGCTCGGCCACAAGTACCAGACCGACGCGGCCGGCAACCTCGTCATCGATCCGCAGACCAACCGCCCCGTGATCGCCACGCGCGGCATCTCCGGTGATGCCATGCAGCAGATCCGCGAGGCGCGCGCCCGGATCGAGGCCCTCAAGGCCGAGCTCGACTCCGACGACCTCACCTCGGTCGAGCGCGAGCGCCTCAAGGACAAGATCTATCGCGAGGCGCGGAGCGCGGCGGAGAAGGCCCTGCGCGCGAGCGACGAGACCGACTTCAACAGCTCGTACGAGATCCGCGACGAGCTGGTGAAGCAGTTCTATGGTCGCGCCGAGCGCACCGAGCTGCTGGCCGGTCATGGCCTCGCCGCCGATGCCTCGTGGGATCAGCTCGTGCCGGTCTACCGCGAGCACTTCGCGGATCGCCCCGCGGTGCTCGAGCGCATCGACAGAGCCGTCGCGGCGGTGGAGCGACAAGACCCGGGTGCGAAGGAGCTCCTGGCCTCGACGCAGAAGAACCTCGAGCAGCAGTTCGCCTACGACGCCTACGCCAAGCAGGCGCTGCTGCGGCTCGCCCAGGACAACCTCGCGTACACCGAGCAGTCGAACAGCGCGAACAAGCTGGGGCAGCGGTTCGACGAGGGCCAGATCGACGCGCTCAAGCGCCAGCTGATCGCCGAGCACCCCGAGATGCGCGCGCAGCTCGAGGGGCTCGAGGTGAAGCACGTCGCGATGCTGAACACGAACCTGTTCGGCGCGCGCGATCCCAACGTCGATCAGAGCGACCTGCACAAGCTCGCCAAGCAGCGCGGCTCGCAGGACGCGTTCGAGTCGGCCGTCGACGGCATCATCCAGCAGACGCAGCGCACGGACGTCGTCGGTGTCGATATCGCTGGCGCCGAGCACTTCTCGCTCGACGAGCTCGGCCAGCGCCGGCTCGAGCAGCTCTATGGCCGCTTGCTGGGCGCGGCGAAGGGGCGAGGCGAGCCGATCGTGCTGCGCCCGCACGTGGGCGAAGGCGCGAATGACGTCGTCGCGGGCAAGCACTTCGGTCGCGACAGCGATCGTCAGGTGGTCGACGGCGAGCTCTCCGGCGCGAAGCGCGCGCGCGACAACCTCGAAGCGATGATCGTGTCGTTCGAGCGGATCGCCGCGAACTTCGGCGGGACGTTGCCGCCGGACGTGATCGTCCGGTTCGGGCACGCCACGATGACGACGCCCGATCAGGCGATCCGCATGGCGAAGCTCGGGATCATCGCGGAGGTCAACCTGACCTCGAACGATCAGACCGGTGCGTCGGCGCGCAACCACACCCGGGCGCGCGAAGGTGCCGACGGGCAGCGCGGGACGGAGCAGCTGCCGCTGCACCGCCCGAACCCGAACCAGCGCAACGCGCCGCTCGAGGCGCACTCACTGCCGACGCTGATCTTCAACGACGTGCAGACCGTGCTCAGCACCGACGCGCATTCGGTGATGAGCACGAACATGGCGGCCGAGTACCGCACCGCGAAGCGCGTGATCGACGAGGTGCTGGCGGGACGCCGCCCGATCCCGATGACCGCCACGCAGGCCCACGCGCTCGGCGTCGAGGGCAACGCGACGCTGACCGGCGTGAACGTGTTCCTCGACGACATCCCGGCAGCGCAGCGCGCCGCCGTGCGGCAGAAGTTCGAGGACGCGTACGCCCAGCTCTATCGGGACGCGAACGCGTACTACGACAACCGCCCGAAGCAGGCCGGCCCGGCGACGAGCGAACCCGGTGGCCGGGGGCCCGCTGGGCCGATCATGAACGACCCGGGGGCAGTGTCGGACGTCTCGTCCGCCAACGTCGCCTCGGCGCCGTCGAGCGAGCAGGCAGGCACGCCGCAGTACGCGCGCACGCAGGTCGAGTTCTCGGCGGAGGAGCAAGCGCTGATCGCGGACCAGGCGCAGTGGAACCTCGAGGCGTACCAGCACATGAAGGATCGCAACGTCCCCGACGCGGACAGTCGCGCGATCACGCCGACGACGGATCCTGCGGAAGCGAAGCGCATGATCGAGGCGTTGATGGGGCAGGACGTGGTCGACGGCCACCGCGTCCCGCCGTGGTTCCAGTACAAGCAGTCCGCGGGCGAGCTCTACCGCGCCGACAATCGCCCGATCGATCAGGTGTTCGCCGAGGGCTTCCAGCCGCGCGGCACGCACAGGTCGGTCGGCCTCCACGTCGCCGGTATCGCCGGTCAGTACGTCGCGTTCACGAAGCGCATGCAGTTCGCGCGTGACTGGCACGAGACCTCGGCGCTGCAACAGAAGGCCGGCGCGACCGGCACGCACGAGCTCGGCGGCGTGTTCGTCGTCCGCGGCTCCGGCGTCGATGTCGATTTCGGGGTGAGTGGCGAGGGCGTGCCCGAGGCGCACCGCGCCTACATCATGCAGAGCGAGGTGGCGGTCGCCGGTGGCGTCGCTCCGCACGACGTGATCGGTGCGTACGTCGTCGATCCGTCCAGCCCGACGGGCTATCGGTTCGTGCGCAACCCCGCGGCGGGACCGAGCCCCGAGGCCGCGGTCACGTCGACGCTCGAGCCGGTCGGCAACTTCCCGAGCGCGAGGGTCGATCAGCAGGTGGGCAGCGAGACGATGCGCGGCGATATCGCGTTCACGAGCGGTGACTACGCGACCGCGGAGGCGCACTACAAGGCCGCGGTGGCGATCGATCCGAACAACACCCGCGCCGTGTGGGGCCTCGAGCGTATCGCGGCCGAGCGCGAGGGCCGCTCGCTACGCACCGAGGTCTATTACGACGCGGGCACGCGCGGAGCGGCCAGCGTGATGGGCCCGAAGTCCGAGAGCCAGCCGGGCACGCCGACCACGGTACGCACGGTCGCGCACGGCGAGAAGGTCGACGCCCTCATCGAGGAGCTCGGCGCGCGTACGCGTGCGACCGGACATGAGTACGCCGTGGTCTCGATGAAGGACGGCGCACGCCTCCTCGTCACCTCGAACCAGGCCCACGCGCTCGAGCTGCCGCCCGGCGTGCGCCGCATCATCGTGCACACGCACCCGTCGGGCTCGCGCGATGCGAGCGCGGGCGACGTCGAGGCGCTGCGCCAGCTCGGCAACGTCGAGCGCGGCGGCCAACGTCACTCGTACATCGCCGCGGTGAACGCCGACGGGCAGGACCTCGTGCGCTTCAACGGCGCTCCACAGAGCGGCGTGCAGCAGGGGCAGGGCTTCACGGTCACCGTCAACGATTCGGGCGTGGAGTACGTGGATGCCGAGGTGACCACGGCCGACACGACGACGGCCGACGCGACGACGACCGACCCCGCGGCGACGGCGGATCCGAACGCCGCGAAGGGCCGAGATGGGAAGGCCGACGACGGCAAGTCGAAGGCGACGCTCGCCGCGCTGCTCGCGCAGACCGGCCATCAGGTCGACCAGGTGGCGGGCTCCGCGGACTGGTTCGCGAGCGAGCTGCTCTCGGCCCAGGGCATCACCAACCCGCCGCAGAGTGCGATCGATCAGACCGCGTTCGAGCTCGCCTCGGCGGTGAAGGCCGGCAAGGGGCTCGAGTACTCGCCGACCTACGAGGCCGGCGCGATCGCGAAGGCGGACAACATCAACGAGCGCCTCGGCAACATCTTCTTCGAGAAGAGGTTCTTCTCGCAGGACGAGCTGTCGCCGGATTCGCTGCGGATGGACGACTACTCGTTGGGGCAGATGAAGGGCGGCCACGAGAGCGGCAAGGCCGGCATGATCATGGCCGCCAGCTTCATCAACACCGGGCATCGCGCCGAGGGCGACTTCTCGCACGCGTACGGTGACGACGCGTGGCGTGGGTTCATGCGCGCGACCACGTT
>DATLHR010000175.1:0-7975 GCA_035539815.1 Kofleriaceae bacterium | reverse complement strand
GTCGCCCTCGACGTCGCGCTCACCGTGACGAGCAGCGGCGCGATCGCGGTGCTGTGGAGCGAGGCCGCGCATGGTGCGCCGCAGCCGACCGTGGATCCGTCGGGGGCGCGGCTGCGATACGCGGCATACACGGGGAGTTGGTCGACGCCGGTCTCGTGCGCGCTCGACGCCGGCGCCGTCCCGCGCAGCCCGGCGCTCGTCGACGCTCCGGGTGGCCCCTACGTCGCGTGGACCGAGGACGGCGACATCATCCTCGTCCGCGCGCCGCTGTGAGCGCCTAACCTCGCTCGAGCCGCTCGGCGAGCGCGAACAGCCGATCGCGCCGCGTCTCGATGATGTTGGCCGCCGCACGCGCGATCGCCGCGACCGGCTCCACCGGCTGCGTCGCGAGGAACGCATTCGCATCCATCCCACCGGCCCACCAGCGCTTCGCGAGCTCGACGTACTTCATCACCGCCGCTTCACCGACGACGGAGTGCAAGAACGCCCCGAGCGGCGACGGACCGGTGTCGAAGCTCGACTCCGACGCGCGGCCCTCGGCGAGCAAGCGGTGCAGCGGTGGATCGAGATCGGCCGCTTGCGACAGCGTCGGCAGGAAGTGCTCGATGCGCTTCTGATCGGGGCGCACGGCGGTCTTGATGCCGCCCATGAAGTAATCGAGCGGGACCTCGCCTCCGCCGGTGACGTCGGCGATCGCCTCGACGAGGCTGATCGAGTACAGCTTCGCGCGCAGGTAGCGCACCGCGAGCTGGATGTTGCCCGTCGTGCGCGCGACCCGCCGCGCGTGGATCTCGGGACGCGGCTCGCTGCCGTAGCTGTGGAACACGCGCTCCGCGCGCAGCTGCGCCAGGAAGCCTTCCATCTTCTGCAGCGCGACGCGGTAGTCGCGCACGGTGTAGACGAGCGGCGAGTGGAGCGCGGGGGTGCTCTCGGGCAACAGCTTCCACGTGTTGTCGAGGAACCGCGCGGCCTCGTTGTCGCAGAAGTTCTCGACGTCCCGATTGCCGACGCGCACCGCGCGCCGGGTCGCGGCCTCGAGCGCCTCGCCTGCGAAGCCGAGCTCCGCGAGCCGCGCGCGCAGCGGCGACACCGGATCGACGCGGAACGGGATCGTCTGCTCGATGCACGCGGCGACCGCGATGCGCTGCTCGCGATCCAGCGCGGTCGTCAGCTGCACCGAGGCGACGAGTGCCGACGACAGCTCGTTGAGCCCGGTGGTCGGCGTGACGAGGTCATCGACCTTGCGATCGAACACCGCGAGCACATCACCGGTGACCGGATCCGCCGCCGCCGCCGGCAGCACGCGCCAGCCGTCCGGTCCCGTCGCGAACAGCGTGTTCAGGATGGCGCCCATCAGCCGCGGCGGCCCCTGGTCGACCTGGATGTAGACCGCGTCGTGGTAGAGCGCCGCGATCACCTCGAGGGGGTCGCCGTCGCGGAGCAGGCTGACGACGTGATCGTGGTTATGGAACTCGCGCCCCGGCGCCGACAGCGCCGCATGGATCGAGAACCCCCACTGCTCGATGTCGGAGAGCTCGGCCGCCGCGCCGAGGTCGTGGAGCGCTCGCCACAGCGCGTTCACGATCTCGTGGACGGGAGAGCGCTGACTCATGACCGTCTGGCCACGGTATCACACACGTAACGAGGCTCGCCCGGCGGAGAGGTCGATAAGCCGAGTTCTGTTTGCTGGCGATCATTCATCTAGGCCCGTCATTGCTGGCGGGCTCGAGCGACCAACCCGGAGTCATCGTGCGGGCCACACGACCCCTGTCTGGTCTTGCTTCGGGTGGGGTTTGCCGTGCCCCCACTGTCACCAGTGGGGCGGTGCGCTCTTACCGCACCATTTCACCCTTACCTTCCTTGCGGTCGGCGGTTTGCTTTCTGTTGCACTGTCCTGCGAGTCACCTCGACTGGTCGTTAACCAGCACCCTGCCCTTTGAAGCTCGGACTTTCCTCCCGCAGCGAGTTGCCCCGCTGCCGGCGATCACCTCGACCTCTCCGTCGAGCGAGCGAAGACTAGATACCACGCTCACGCCGCGGAAGGCAGGGGCGTGTTGTACACGCCGTTCCTGAGGTTCTTGCGGATGGTCAGGGCCTCGCGGATGACCTTCCACATGTCCTTGAGCGGGTTCACGCGCGAGCGGTTGTCGTCCTTCCACTCGACGCCGACCTCCTCGATCGCGTAGCCGCGGCGCCGCGCGAGGGCGAGGATCTCGAGGTCGAACGCCCAGCCATCGATGCGACCGCGGCGAAACAGATCGCGCGCGGCCTCGGCGGTGAACGCCTTGAACCCGCACTGCGTGTCCGTGATGCCGGGCACCAGCGAACGCTGGATGACCTTGTTGCAGAGGCGGCTCCACAGCACGCGATACACCGGCTGCTTCACGTTGGTCTCCGAGCCCGGGGCGTAGCGCGAGCCGATCGCGATCTCCGCTTTGCAGGCGACGATCGGTGCGAGCAAGCGCGGCAGCTGCTCGGGCGGCATCGACAGGTCGGCGTCGCACATCACGCGGATCTGGCCGCGCGCGGCGAGCATGCCGCGACGCACGGCCGCGCCCTTGCCGCGGTTCGGGATCTGGCGCACCAGCACGAGGTTCGGGATCCGCTCCCGCGCGGCCTCGACGACCGCGCACGTGCCGTCCTTCGAGCCATCGTCGACGACGACGATCTCGTACCGCAGCGGCTGCGCCGACAGGAACGCGTGCAGACGCTCGAGCGTGGGCGGGAGGCGGAGCTCCTCGTTGTACGCGGGCACGACGATAGAAAGATCCACGAACGGGACCATCAGATCCGACATACGGACTCCTCGAGTGAATGTGAGAGCGAGCGAGCGACTACGCTGCAGACACGTCGGCGTCGGCATCGACGTCGACGCGCCACGTGGGGCTCGTGGCCGGACGCCCGAACACCAGCCGGCGCTGCGCCGGATAGGTCCACGCGACGAACACGAGCACCGCGCACACGAGCTTGGCGACCACGTACGGGACGCCGAGCTCGACGGCTACGACCTTCATCGCGAGCGCCATCCACATCGCGGTCGCCACGGCTACGACGCCGAAGCGACTCAACTGCTGGATGGTGATCGGCGAGCGATCGCGGAAGGCGATGTACTTGTTCACGACAAAGTTCACCGCCGCCCCCGCGAACGATGCGAAGAACGCCGCGGCCGGCACCGACACGCCCGACTCGACCATCAGGACGAGCAGGCAGATGTCGACCGCCGTCGCGGCGATACCGCCCAACCCGGCGGTCAGCATTTCACGGGGATTCTTCACGCCCATGAGGAGGAGCACCCCTTATGCCACGGACGCTCGCCGTGCGCCTTCAACTGGTTAGACGAATTCGGGGTGGTGAAGACCTGACAGGTCTATGGTGGTCCGTCCATTGGTTGGTCATCGGCCTCCGACGGCGCCGGCGCGGGCGGTGACGGCTCCGGATCGCTGCACACGGGGCGAGGACGCGGTGCGATCAGGTTGGTGGCGCCGGTGAGCGCGATCGGCGCGCCCCCATCGAGATCGACGATCGACACGCCCTGATCGCCGGCGATCGCGAGCTTGCGGTCGCCGGCCCACGCGACCGCGAGCCCCTTCACCGCGCGCTCGAGCTCCACGAGCTTGCCGGTCGCCGCATCCGCGACGTACGCCGCCGCCGCAATCGCACCTGGCGTGCACGTGTCGTCGAGCCGCGCGACGAACGCGAGCTGCGCCTTGGTAGGAGACCACGCGGCGCTGTTGCCGTCGATCAGCCCACCCGGCGCGGAGACCACGCGGTTCGACGAACCGATGCGGATTGCACTTGCGAGACCGTGCTCGTCCCAGTCCGCGAAGACCGTTCCGCGCGGCAGCGCGTTGCGCCGCAGGCTGGTGCCCTTGATCTCGAGCCACGCACCGGGCGGGCGCTTCGCCTTCGCGGGCGTGGGACGCAAGCGAGCGTCGGCGAGCACTCGCCACCTGATCGGCTTGCCGCCGCCGATCCAGAAGCCCACGGGCTTGTCGCCGTGCGCGACGATGAGTGGCCCCGCATGGCCGACGGCGATCGGCCGGATCGTGTGACCACGCGCGAGCTCGACGACACCAACCCCGAGCTCCTTCTGGTGCGCGCCCTGGCCCCGCGCGACGTACGCGATCTCGCGCGTGTCGGGGGTCGCGAGCCCGCCGAGCACCAGCCCGCCGGTGCGCGTGAGGCGATGCCAACGCGCGAGCTGCGGATCGAACGCGAACAGATCGCCGCCCGCGTTGACGATCGTCGAGCGCGCGAGCGCCGCGAGGTACGCCTCGCGATCCGCCTCGACGCGCCGCCGCCACGCCTCGCCCGTGGAGGTCGCGCGAAACGCGGCGAGCGCGGGCACGTCGAGCGAGGCCATGCCCCACTTGCCGAAGTCGCCGGCGACGGCGAGCGCGAGCGGGGCGACGAGCTCCTCGTGCTTGCCGAGGTGACCGAGCGCGGCGGCGAGCAGCCACGCGGCCTCGAGGTGTCCGGGATCCCGCGCGAGCGCATCGCGGCAACGCGCGACGACGGTGTCCCAGTCGCCGCGTGCCTCGGCCTCGCGCGCGGTCCGATACACCGCGTGCCCGCCGCGCTGCCGCCACCCGAAGTCGGCGTGCGCGGCGAGCCCGAGCGGGCGCTCGGCGAGCTCGACCACCTGCTTCACGGGCGCGGGCGCGGGCGCGTCGTCGCGCACGGCGGGCGCGGTCGAGCCGCTCTTGCCGCAGGCGAGCGCACTCAGACAAACCAGCAGTGCGGCCCGCGCCGACGGCATCTCACGCAGGTAGCACATTCCGAGGTGCTAGATCGCCGAGATCCTTAACTCGTAAGCGCATTGCCGACGGGAGCGGCACCTGTTATGAACCGCCGCCGGTGTACCTCGTCTGCTGCCTGTCCGCCCTGGCGCTCCTCCCGAGCTGCCAGGGCAGCCCATCCCCGCGCAAGCAGGACGAGGGCGAGCGCACGGCTACACCTGCCTCGATCGGCCCCGCGGCGATCGAAGTGCACGACGCGAAGGGCGCCGTCACCGCGAAGGTCACGGCGGAGCTCCCCTGCCGCGCCAGCGTCGACGGCATCAAGCTCGTCGTCGGCGCGCGGCCCGTGGTCGCGACGGTCGGCGGCACGCAGTGGACCGGCCACGACGACAACGGCGGAACGCTGATCAAGCGCGACGGCGAGCCGGTGGCGCGGATCGCGCCGTCGACGAACGCGCTCGGTGTGTTCGATCCGAATGGCATCGGCATCGTTCGCGCGATGCTCGCGGACGACACAGCCCCGGGTACGGCGCGCGTGGTCAGCGGCAGGGGCGTCGTCCTGCGCACCGCCACGCGGACGCCGTCTGGAATCGCCGTCGGTGATCGCACCGTGACCGGCACTGATGATTTGTTGCTCGCCGCGGTCCTCGCCGCGCCGGAAGCACGCCCCGAGGTACGCGCGCTGGCAGCCTGCTTGCGCGTAGTCCCCGGAGACAAGGTCCTCTAAGATGTCCGCGCCCCAGATCCGAAACGTCGCCATCATCGCCCACGTCGACCACGGCAAGACCACGCTCGTCGACGGCCTGCTCAAGCAGGCGGGCACCTTCCGCACCGGCGAGGTCGTCGCGGAGCGCGCGATGGACTCCAACGACCTCGAGCGCGAGCGCGGGATCACGATCCTCAGCAAGTGCACGGCCGTTACGTGGAAAGGCGTGCGCATCAACATCGTCGATACGCCGGGCCACGCCGACTTCGGCGGCGAGGTCGAGCGCGTGCTCGGCATGGTCGACTCGGTCCTCCTCCTCATCGATGCCTACGAAGGCGCGATGCCGCAGACGCGGTTCGTGACCCAGAAGGCGTTCGAGATGGGGCTCAAGCCGATCGTCGTCGTCAACAAGATCGACCGCCCCGGCGTCGACCCGCACGACGTGCTCGACCAGGCGTTCGCCCTGTTCGACTCGCTCGGCGCGACCGACGAGCAACTCGACTTCCCCGTGATCTACGCCTCCGGCCGCCAGGGCTTCGCCATCCGCGAGCTCGGCGACGAGCGCAAGGACCTGTCGCCGATCCTCGATCTCATCATCGAGAAGGTGGCGCCGGCCGCCGGCGACCCGGAGCAGCCGCTGCTCATGCAGGTGGCGACGCTCGATTACGACGACTACCTCGGCTACATGGCGATCGGCCGCATGCGCGCGGGCCGCGCGAAGGTCGGCGACCGCGTGCTCCTCGCCCACCGCGACGGCTCCAGGGAGGAGTTCCGCGTGCAGAAGGTCCTCGGCTTCCAGGGCCTCAAGCGGTTCGAGCTCGCCGAGGCCGTCGCCGGCGACATCGTCGCGTTCACCGGCATGGCGAACCTCAACGTCGGCGAGACGATCACCTCGATCCAGAACCCGACGATCCTCCCGCTCCTCAAGATCGACGCGCCGACGATCACGATGAACTTCCGCGTCAACGACGGTCCGTTCGCGGGCAAGGAAGGCAAGTACGTCACGTCGCGCAACCTCGGCGAGCGCCTGCAGCGCGAGCTGAAGAGCAACGTCGCGCTGCGCGTCGAGGACACCGCCGACGCCGGCGTGTTCCGCGTCTCGGGCCGCGGCGAGCTCCACCTCACCGTCCTCATCGAGACGATGCGCCGCGAGGGCTACGAGCTGTGCGTCAGCCAGCCGCAGGTCATCCTCAAGGCCGATCCCGACACCGGCAAGACGCTCGAGCCGTACGAGGACGCCGTCATCGATCTCGACGAGAACTACGTCGGCCCGGTCGTCGCCGAGCTCAACCGCCGCCTCGGCCAGATGCGCGAGATGCGGCCCTCGGGTCCCGGCCGCACGCGCCTCGAGTACCGCATCCCTGCGCGCGGCCTCATCGGCTACCGCTCGCAGTTCATGACCGACACGCGCGGCACCGGCGTCCTGTACACGCAGTTCGCCGAGTACGGCCCGCAAGGCCCCGACATCCGCACGCGCCAGAACGGCGTGCTCATCTCGAGCGAAGCGGGCGTCACCAACGCCTACGGCCTGTTCTACCTCCAGGAGCGCGGCCAGCTGTTCGTCGGCCCGAGCATCAACAACTACAGCGGCATGATCGTCGGCATCCACTCGCGGGACAACGACCTCGTCGTCAACCCGAACAAGGCGAAGAAGCTGACCAACATCCGCACCACCGCCGCCGACGAGAAGCTCGTCCTCGCGCCGCCCAAGCAGCTCACGCTCGAGTACGCGCTCGAGTTCATCAACGATGACGAGCTCGTCGAGGTGACGCCGGCGTCGATCCGCCTCCGCAAGGCCGTCCTCGACCACAGCATTCGCAAGCGGTTCGAGAAGAAGGCCTCGGAAGTCGACGACTAGCGCAGCTCGGGATCAGAACGCGAACGGGTACGTGAAGCTCGCGCCGTTCACCGACGCGCCGAACTTCGCGCGCTTCATCGCATTCAAGACACATTCGCCGAGCGTGGGATCGGGCGAGCTGTCGAGTGATGCGTCGGTGACCTTGCCCTCCGGGCTCACGGTCATCGCGACGCGGACGGTGCCCGTCACCTTGGTGTCCTCGCCGCACTTCACGACGCGCGGCTTGATGGGCTCGATCCCGGCGCGCACCATCATCTTGTCCAGCGTCTCGGGCACGCCGCCGATGCGCTTCGCGATGTCTGGCTTGGACGGCTTGAACTTCGCGCAGCACGGACGATCGTAGTTGTTGAGGACGCAGGTCGCCTCGTCGCATCCGTCCGGCGGCTTTGGTGCGACGTCCGGCTTTGGGGTGTCGGACGTATCGGGGCGCGTCGTGGGCCCGACCTCGGGACGCGTCGTCGGCCCGACATCGGGGCGCGTGGTCGGCCCCGCCTCGGACCTCGTCGTCGCACCGGGCCGCGACGTGGTCGGCGTTGTCGTCGGCGCCGTCGGCGGCGTCGATGCGGTGGGCGGCGGCGGCGGCTCCACCGTCGGCGCAGCAGACGCGGTGGGCACCGGATCGCCGGGTGGCACCGGCGCGGGCTCGGTGGGCGCGGGCGAGGCGGATGCGAC
>DATLHR010000174.1:0-4935 GCA_035539815.1 Kofleriaceae bacterium | reverse complement strand
GCCCGCCCGGCCCACACCCTTCACAAAAAGATCAGATTTCTACCAGCCGCAGGTCTGACCCTTGTTCTGTTCCTCCAGCCACTTCTGAAGTGGCGAGAAATACTCGAGCATCGCGGTCGCATCCATCTCGCGCTGCCCGGTCAGCTCGAACAGGGTGTCCTGCCAGGGCTGGCTCGCACCCTTGCCGAGCATCGCCCAGAACGCCTGGCCCGCCTCCTTGTTGTTGTAGATCGAGCACTCGTGCAGCGGCCCGGTGTGGCCGGCCTTCTTGCACAGTGCGCGGTGGAACTGGAACTGGAGCACCGCGGCGAGGAAGTACCGCATGTACGAGACGTTCCCGGCGACGTGGTACTTGGCGCCGGCATCGAAGTCGGTCGCGGCGCGCTCCACCGGTGGCACCACGCCCTGGTACTGCTTGCGCAGCTCCCACCAGTGCGCGTTGTACTGCTCGGGCTTCACCTTCCCCGAGAACACGTCCCACCGCCACTTGTCGACGAGCAGGCCCCACGGCAGGAACGCGATCTTGTCGAGCGCCGTCGCCATCTGGCGGTTGATCACGATCTTGTCGTTCTGCTCGACCTTCGCGAGCAGGCCCTTCTCCTTGAGGTACCCCGGCGTCATCGACAGCACGACGGTGTCGCCGATCGCCTCGTGGAAGCCGTCGTGCGCGCCGTTCTGGAACAGGATCGGCTTCGTCGTGTACGCCGCGTAGTAGTAGTTGTGGCCGAGCTCGTGATGGATGACGTCCAGCTCCTCGTGGGTCTTCTGGATGCACATCTTGATGCGCAGATCGTTGGAGAACGTGACGTCCCACGCGCTCGCGTGACAGATGACCTCCTTGCCGGCAGGCTTCGAGAACATCGAGCGCTCCCAGAACGTCGCGGGGAGCGCCGGGAAGCCGAGCGAGGTGTAGAAAGCCTCGGCGATCTTCACCATCGCCTTCTCGTCGTACGCGCCGGGCTTCTCGAGCGCCGGCGTGACGTCGATGCCGGGCTGCCCCGGGAACGGCTCGAGCTCCTTGTATAGCCAGCCCCACGACTGCGCCCACATGTTGCCGGTGAGGTGCGCGGGGATCGGGCCGGTCTTGCTGACGATCTTGTCGCCGTAGAGCTTGTTGAGCTTGCTGCGCGTGTAGCAGTGGAGCTGCGTGTAGAGCGGCTTGAGCTGGTTGTAGAGCTTCTCGGTCTCGGCCTCGAACGCCGCTTCGGGCATGTCGTAGCCCTGCTTCCACATCGAGCCGACGTCCTTGAACCCGACGCCCTGTGCACCCGCGTTGGCGAGCCCGACGAACTTCACGAACAGATCGCGCTCGGCGTGGCCGACGTTGTCGTGCCAGCCCTTCCACACGGCGAGCAGCTCGTCGGGCTTGCGCGAGCTCTGCAGGATCTTGTCGAGCGCGGTGAGGTCCTTGCACTCCTCCTTGCCGCCCTTCTGCGTGCACACCTTGCCCTTGCCATAGAGCGAGCCCATCTCCGTGACCGTCGCCGCGAGCTCCTCGGCCTGCTTGGGATCGTCGGGGGCGGGCTGACCGGCGAACTTGAGCAGCGAGAGCTGACGGCGCGTGGCAGGATCGAGCTTGGCGAGCACCGGCTCGAACTTGCGCGCGGCCTTGATCAGCCGCGTGATGCCCTTGGCCTGCTCGGCGCTCGCGGCGGCGGCGGCCTTCTCGTGCTCGGGCGTGATGTCCGTCGAGTTGGTCCAGTCGGCGACCGACGCGTCGGTGTAGAGCTTGCGCAGCTCTTTGTCCAAGTCGGCGACGAACTTCTGCGCCTCGGCGATCAGCGCGGCGTCGTCATTCGCAGCGGGCTTGGGCTGCTCCTGATTCGCGGTGGGGGCGGGCGGCTTGTCCTTGGAGTTGCCGCAACCAACAGCGAGGACCGTGGAAAGAAGGAGTAGCTTGCGCACGGCGGCACTCTACGACCGATCGCGGTGCGACGGTCAAGCGGTGTCCCGCCCTGTCACGGTCGAGGGTCACGGAGACTGGATGCCGCGGTCGTCCAGCAACTTCTTGGCCGCGATCTTCTGATCGTCGTCGAGCACCGCGAACGCGCGCTGCAGCGCGTCCTTGTTGTTCGCGGCGCGGGCCTCGTGCAGCTTGCCGGAGTCCGCGGTGGTCGTCATGGGCTGCGCGCCGGGCGCCATGTTCTTGCGCTCCGGCGGTGCCTTCGGATCGACCGGCCCTTCGGGCTCGGGCTTCTCGATCTCCCGGATCTGCGTGTCGATGCCGTCGTTGCGCGCGGAGAGGCTGTTATCGATCTCCTGCAGCTTCGCGAGCTGATCCTGGCGCAGCTGGAGCTGCGACGCATTGTCGATCAGGTAGCCGACGGGCGTGCCCGAGGCGGGTGGCAACGGCGGCGGTTCGTGCTCGCCGGGTGACACGGGGTCGGGATCCTTGCGGCAGCCGGCGAGTGCGAGCGCAACGAGGGCGAGCAGGGTCGCGAGACGTGACATCGCGCTGACCTTGCCACAACGGAGTTAGCCGCGCCGGCCCGAACGCGGGCGTTCCTCGTCCGTCCAGGGTTCCCCGAGCGCACCGATCATCCTCTTCATCACGGGGACGAGCCGCTTCATCTCCGCCTGATGCGAAGTCTCCTCGCCGCCGACCGCATCCGCCGGGCCGCCCGGCCAGCTGCGCTGGAGCTCGTTGATGCGGAGCCGCAGGCGGCGCAGCTCCTCGGAGCGGGTGAGCGCGCGGACCTCCTCGACGGTCACGCCGAGCGCGTACTTCGACGAGGCCGCGAATGTCTCGCGCGGCAGCTGCGCGAGCTCGCGCGCGACGCTCTTCGCGACGGCCTTCGAGACGTCGGGCACGCCGACCACGAGCTCGACGCTGCCGTCCTGGATCGTCACGTGCTGCGCGCCGCGGATCGATGCGCGCGCGGTGACCTCGAAGCCGAACGCGAGCGCCGGATGATGCTCGCGATAGACGCGGAGCTCCCAGTGGCCGGGACGCGAGGGCAGGTGATCGGGAAGCTCGAACTGGTCGCGGGCCCACCTCCACGAGGTGAGGTCGAGCGAGCCGCGCGCGATCTGGACGCCGAGCAGCACTTCCTTCTGCAGCTCGCTGCGCCCGCGGCCGGCCGCGCCGACGCGGTTGCCATCGAGCCACCACTCCTCGATGTAGCCGGTGTCGGTATCGATCGAGTCCCAGTGCATCAGGCGCACGCTGCCGGTGAACGTCGGCTTGCCGCTCGCGAAGCCGCGCGTGATGAACAGGCGCGGCGCGGCGTCCTGATGCAGCTCGAGCACGCGCTGGCCGTCGGTCGCGGGCAGCGAGGCGGCGACGAACGTGTTGCCGACGAGGAACTGCTCGCCGCGCCAGATCTCGAGGCGGTACGTGCCGGGCTCGGGGATGTCGAGCACGGTCTTCGCGCGGCGCGCGTCGTACGAGAAGCTCACCTGCGAGACCACGCGCTCGCCGGTGGTGAGCACGGCCTTGAGATCCTCGCCGGGATACGGATGGCGCGTCAGCTTCGACGTGGCGGTGATGCGAAAGGCGGTCGGGCCGTGGCCGGGGAGGCGCGACGATCCGTCCGGATCGTGGACGACGCCCTTGCCCTCGAGCGCGACCACGAGGTCCGAGACGATCGGGTGCTCGCTGGCCGGCGTGGTCGCGCGCGGCGACGGATGACAGGCGGCGAACGCCAGCGCTCCAAGCAACACCGATGTACGTGAGACCCCCTCGAGCAGACGCATGGCCCTCCGGACGGACGCCGATGGGCAGGAGTCGCATGTTGCTGATCGCAACGAGGCCCTCGTCGAGCCGCGGCTAGATCGCGGACTTCGTGGGTTGCGAGGCGGGCATGGATCGTGCTCGTGTGCCGCCGGATGCGCCGTCTGTTGCCCGCGGTGTTGCTGGTCGCGCTGCCGCGGGTCACCGCCGCGCAGCCGGAGCCCGCACCGACGACGCCGCCGCCGGCGGACGAGGCGCCGGTCGACCCCGCGCCCGAACCGCCGCCTGCGCCGGTGGTCCTGCCCGACCCCGCACCGCCGTCGGCGACCCCGAGCACGCCGCGCGCGAGCGAGCTCGTGGTGGTGGCACCGGCCGATGAGGGCTTCCGCTTCGGATCGTACGGGCGCGTGGTCGCGGGCACCGACCTGCGCGGCGGCAAGCCCGAGGGAGTGAAGGTCGTCGCGTACGGTCCGCGCATCGTCGAGCCGAGCTACCTCGAGCTCGACTTCTCCTACGGCTTCACGAGCCGCCGGGGCGTGAAGCTGCGCCCGGTCGTCACGCTCGCGTTCGACGGGACGCTGTTCCACGACACCGGCGACTTCGACGCGCGCCCTGCGCTCCGCAACATGTACCTCGACGTCGTCGTGAACGAGCGCCTGAACCTGTGGGCGGGCTCGCGGATGTACCGCGGCGATGACATCTACTTGTTCGACTACTGGCCGCTCGACGATCTCAACACCGTCGGAGCGGGCGCCATCTACACCGCCAAGCCGCTCGAGCTCGCGGCGCACGCCGGCGTCAATCGCCTCGACGATCCATTCCAGTTCCAGCAGATCGAGGTCGCGGATCCCGAGCAGGGCGCGACCACCGCGGTGCAGCTGAATCGCCAGCGCATGATCGTGTCGGCCTCGGCGACGTACCTGACGCTCGGGGAGCCCGACGCGGTGAGCCTCAAGGCGAAGCTGCACGGGCAGGTCCACGCGCTGCCCGCGGGCACGCGCGAGCGCGACGATGGCTCGCTCGAGGCGCTGCCGGCCGATCAGGGCTACCTCGTCGGCGGCGAGGTCAGCCTGTTCGGCTGGACCACCGCGCCTGGCTTCCGCCGCCACCTGAACCTCTACGCGCGCTACGCGAAGGGCCTCGCCGCGTACGACGAGCTCGCCGCGCCGACGAGCTTCGGCCCCGAGCTGAAGACGCAGCGCGCGAGCGAATTCACCGCCGGCACCTCCGCCAACTGGGACCACGCGCTCGGCAACGTCATG
>DATLHR010000173.1:0-15900 GCA_035539815.1 Kofleriaceae bacterium | reverse complement strand
CTCGCAGGCGAGCTCAATGTCCTCGCGTGCACGTGCGGACGCCGCATCCAGCTCGCGGCCACCGTCGTGTTCCACGATCCCGACGCGGACATCCTCTATCAGGTCGCCCCCGGTGACGAGGCGGAGCTCGCGAAGGCCGAGGAGCTCATGCGCTCCGTCGGCGGCACCGGCGCCCGCCGGGTCGTGCCCACGCTCAACGCGCTGGTCGAGAAGGTCAAGCTGCTCGACGCCGGCCTCGACGATCGCGCGATCGAGATGGCCAAGGTGCTGTTGCTCGCCTCGCGCGCGCAGCCGGACCTCGATCTCGTGCTGCTCTTCGATGCGCTCGAGGGCGACACGATCCGCTGGCTCCTGTTCGACCCCGCGGCCCCCGCCCCCGAGCGCCTGGCGAGCCCGCTCGCGTCGTACGAGCGCCTCGTCGAGCGCGCGCGGCGCGAGCCGGGCATGCGCATCGATCGTGCGTGGGCGGTCGAGGCCGTGCGCGCGATGATCGCCGATGCCAATTAGCGCCGGAGCGTGCGATGCTCCGCGGCATGGCCGAGTCGCGCAGGACGCTGTGTAACCGCGACTGCCCGGACGTGTGCTCGATCGTCGCCACCGTCGAGCAGGGGCGGATCACCAAGATCCAGGGCGACAAGGCGCATCCGATCACGCAGGGCTTTCTGTGCCCGCGGACGAGTCAGTTCCTGAAGACGCAGTACTCGCCGGAGCGGCTGACCTCGCCGCTGATGCGGCGGAACGGCAAGCTCGAGCCCGCGACGTGGGACGAGGCGCTCGACTTCATCGCCGAGCGGCTGCAGGCGATCCGGCGCGAGTCGGGGCCGGCGGCGATCTTTCACTACCGCTCGGCGGGCGCGATGGGGTTCGTGAAGGCGGTGACGAGCTACTTCTTCGAGCAGTTCGGGCCGGTGACCGATCGCGCGGGGGATATCTGCACGGGGGCGGGGGAGTGGGCGCAGAACACCGACTTCGGCGACTTCGAGGCGAGTGATCCCTCGGACCTCACGAACGCGCGCCACGTGGTGCTGTGGGGCCGCAACGTGTACGTGTCGTGGACGCACCTCTTGCCGGTGCTGCGCGAGGCGAAGGCGCGTGGGACCGAGGTGGTGCTCGTGGATCCGGTGCATCACCGCACGACGGAGCTGAGCGACCGCTACGTGCAGCCGCGGCCGGGCGGCGACTTCGCGCTCGCGATGGCGACGGCGCGCGTGCTGTTCGAGCGCGGGTGGACGCACCCGGACGCGGCCACGTGGTGCGATCACCTCGACGCGTTTCGCGCGCTCGCGGAGTCGAAGTCGGTGGAGGCGTGGTGCGCGGAGGCGGATACCACGGTGGACGCGGCGGAGGACCTCGCGTGGCGGCTGCACGCGGGACCGACGACGATCCTGGTCGGCTGGGGGATGGGGCGGCGGCTCAACGGGGCGGGCATCGTGCGCGCGCTCGACGCGCTGGGAGCGATCACGGGGAACGTGGGCATCCCGGGCGGCACGGTGACGTTCGAGGCGAAGCGGCGGCGGCCGTTCGATATGTCGTTCATCGCGGGCAATGCGCCGCGCAGGATCGCCGAGCCGCTGCTTGGCCCCGGCATCCTCGACGCGAAGGATCCTCCGATCCGCGCGGTGTGGATCACGGCGGCAAATCCGGTCGCGATGCTGCCGGAGTCCTCCACGATCGCGCACGCACTCGAGACGCGCGAGCTGGTGGTCGTGGTCGATTCGTTCCTCACCGACACCGCGGAGCGCGCGCACGTGGTGCTGCCGACGACCACGCTGCTCGAGGACGACGACGTGCTCGGCTCCTACGGTCATCACTACGTCGGCGTGTCGCGCCCCGTGACGCCGCCGCCCGAGGGCGTGCGCTCGGATCTCGAGATCATCCAGGCGCTCGCGGCGCGCGTCGGGCTCGCGGACGCGGTGGCCGGCGATGCGCGCGCGTGGAAGCGGCGGATCCTGAAGCCGCTCGAAGCGCACGGCATCACGCTCGAGCGGCTCGAGGAGCAAGGGCCGATGGAGCATCCGTTCGCGGGGCCGATCGCGTTCGAGGGCCGCACGTTCGCCACGCCGACCGGGCGGGTCAACCTGATGACCGAGGTGCCGCCGGCGCCAGCGGTGCCGACGCCGGAGCTCCCGCTGTTCCTGCTGTCGCTCTCGACGGAGCGCGCGCAGGCCTCGCAATGGGCCCGGCCGCTCGAGGGGCCGCTCGTGGTCACGGTCCATCCCGATGCGGCGCACGGGATCGCAGACGGCGCGCTCGCGCGGCTGGAGTCGGCGATCGGCTCGATCGAGGTGCGCGTGCGCCACGATCGCGCACAGCGCCGCGATGTCGCCGTGGTGCCCAAGGGCGGGCGGTTCCGCGCGGGGCAGTGCGCGAATGCGCTGATCCGTGCGCGGCTCACCGATCAGGGCGAGAGCGCGGCGCTCGCCGACGAGCTCGTGCGCCTCGTCCCGATCGAGGCAGGCTCGTGAAGTGGGGCGCGGCGTTCGCGCTCGCGGCCTGTAGCTCTGCCGCGCCGGCGCCCGCGCAGCCGGTCGTCGAGCCCGTCGCGATCGACGCGGCGGTGCCCGATGCAGCCCCGGACGCGGGCGTGCCCGAGACCGTCACGAACGCTCCGGCGTGGGTGTTCCGCTACGCGACGGCGCAGCGCACGGAGACCTGGACGTTGCAGTTCGCCGAGGGCGCGGCCTTGCTCGAGGTGCAGAGCGCGCAAGGCCTCGCGCGCTACCGCGGCACAGCGACCGATGGAGCATCCCTCGCGCTCGACGTCTCGACGGGGACCGCGAAGCTCGCGCTCGACTGCAAGCGCGCGAAGCGGGCGCTGAGCACGAAGTGCAACGACACCAGAGCGAAGAAGCTCGACGTGCTCGACTGCTATCACCCGGACTTCAAGGAGCCGATGCCGTTCGGGCCCGCGCCGGGCGTCGAGTATGTCTCCGACGCGACGTGCACCGGGTACCGGCTGATCGCGCCGTAGCTACAGCGACCGCAGATACTCGACGAGGTCGGCGCGGTCGGCTGCGGCGAGCGTGGTGAAGTCCGTCATCTTCACGTGACCGTCGCCGCGGACGAGCGCGTCGAGCGTGGCGGCGCTCCCGTCGTGGTAGTAGGGCGCGCTCGCGGCGAGGCCGATCAGGCTCGGGGTGTCGGCGCGATCGAGCGTGCTGCGCTTGAAGCGATGAAGCTCGCGATCGGTGAACCGCGGGCCGCCATGACACTCGGTGCAGCCGGCGGCGCCTTCGAACACGCGCTTGCCGCGCTCGACGGCGGCCGCGTCGAGCGTGGGCTTGCGGGGCGCCGGCAGACGCTCGAGGTAGGTGACGAGCGCGTCGGTCTCCGCCACCGACAGCCCGATGCCGCCGAGGCGGCCGATCGTGCTCGCGATGCTGCGGCCGAGCGTCGCGTCGTGCGCGTCCCACTTGTACGGCGCGGTGTCGGCGAGGCGCCCCGTGAGCAGCGGCGTCTGCAGCGTGTTGTGACCGATCTTCCAGCTCAGCCCGTCGGTGCGGCCGTCGATGTGACACGTCGAGCAGGCGAGGGCATGGTCCGTGTTGATCGCTCGACTGGTCGCGTGGAACAGCACCATCCCCAGGTGCTCGTCGGGCGCGAGCGCAGATGCGGCCACGGCCGGCCCCTCGGCCATGCCGGTCTCGCGTACGTGCACGACTCGCCGTGACAGCGAGCACCAGAGGTAGACCGTGCCCTTCGTCGACAGCGCGATCCCGTCAGGCCCACAGATCTCCGAGCCCGTGACCTCGAACGACTGGGCGGAGTGTCCGATCTCGTCGAGCGTGCTGTGCGACAGGCTGGCGAGCCGGAGGATCGTCCCCGACGCCCGCCCGGCGACGTACAGCGCATCGCGCGCCGCATCCCACGCGATCGCGCGCGGATCGTTCGCGACGATCTGACCGACGACCTGCCCCGTGGTCTCGCCGAACGACAGGAACGCGAGGTGCTGCGTCACCGGCGTCAGCCTGCCGCCGCCGTAGCGGCTCACGGCGCGCTGGCCGAGCGCCTCCGGAACCGCGCGCTGGAACGAGACCACCGCGCGCTGCGCGTCGAGGAACGTGATCGCGCCTCCGCCGCGCGCATACGCCGTTCCCACCGCGCAGTCATCGCACGCGAGATCGAACGCGATCGTCGACGACGGCCGCGACTGATCGAGCGCGACGTCGTCGAGCACGCCCATGCGCGCGGACGCGACCAGCGCGCGCTTGCCATCCGGCGACACGACCACGGATCGCGGCTCGGGCGACAGCGGGATGCGATAGCGCTCGTGGCCGTTCGCCGCGTCATATCCAACCAGCACGCGGTCGGCGATCATCCCCACGACGACGAGCGAGCCGTCCGGCGATAACCCGACCCCATACGGCTCGGCGGCGGTCGGCCACGCCTGCACGATCTGCAGCGCCGCGCCGACGTCGACGACGACGAGCCGATCGCCCATCCGATCCGCGACGTACGCGCGCTTCCTTCGCTCGTCGAACGCGAGCTGCCCGGCGCTGCGGCCGATCGCGACCTCGGAGACCGGCCGGCCCTCGACATCGGTCCGGACCAGCATGCCGCTGTCCTCGTCGATCACGAGCGCGCCGTCATCGAGCGCGACGATCCGCGTGCTCGACCACATGCGCGGCGCGGGCGCGGGCGGCGGCTTCCGTGTCGCACTCGGAGACGGAGGCCTCGGTGCCGGCTTGGTCGGAGCGCTCGCGGCGCAAGCTGCACAAACCACGAGGACCGACGCAGCGATCATGGCTCGCATCGCGGGCTCCGACACCGATCCCGCGCATCGGTTCCCGCGGTCATACTCGCCCCGATGCCGATCACCTTTCGCGAGCTCGATCGCGCCACCGACCGTCGCGCCGTCGAGGCGATCGACACCAGCTTCGAGACCTCCACCGTCTACGACCTCGTCACCACGCCGCGCCGCATCGAGCTCGTCGAGCGCGCCCTCGAGCGTCCGCTCGTGAAGCGCTACTCCATCGCGGAGGTGTTCGCCGGCTGGGCCCGCTGGGACACCGGCTGGGTCGCCGAGGACGACGGCATCCAGGGCTTCGCGACCGTCGAGTACGAGCCCTGGCACGCACGGCTCATCCTGTGGTTCTTGTACATCTCGCCTCCGTGGCGCCGCCGCGGGGTCGGGCGCGGCCTCCTCGAGCGCGTCGAGGACTACGGCCGTGAGGTCGGCGCGACCCACGTCTGGCTCGAGACCAGCAACGTCAACGTTCCCGGCATCACCGCCTACACGCGCCTCGGCTACGACCTGTGCGGGGCTGACCGCCTCTACTACGGCGCATACATGCCCGGCGAGACGGCGATCTACCTGGCCAAGATGCTGTAGGAGAGGCGCGCGAACCACGGAGGGCTGCCGCGCTCGCGTCGCCGAGGCCGGACCACGCCGGCATGACGAAATGGGGAGGTTCGCTGCGCCGGAAGTCCGCGCGCTCGCTTGCCGAACACCTTTCCAACGCAAGCGCGACGGCTGCGCGGGCGCGGCGGGCGGCCAGCGTCAGCACCACGACCTGGCGCTGACTCAGCGGCACGCGCCGCACCGCCTCCATCAGCCGCGCCGATTCCTGTTGCTCCTTCAGCGTGGACTCCACCGGCCGCGCGCCGCAGGTCGGATCTTCCCGGACTCGATCTCCCGGGAGACCACGGGCGCTGTGACCGGTGGCGGAGCTGTGGCCGGCACCGTCGCTAGAGCGCTCTCGGGTTCGCCGCCCACAGCTCCTTGGACAAACCTTCGGTTTGCCCACACCGCTCACAGCACCGCTGCTACCAGCCCCTGATTTCTCTCTTGTTGGTTCCTCGTTACAGCGCCGCCGGAGACCTCCAACGACGCCGTAGTGGCGCTGCAGAAAAATATCTGCTAAAACTAGTGGACCATGGTCGCGTGAGTGATGTAGGTATGGAACATGGTGAGGGTGAGGAAGCGGCATGTTCAGCTCGACATGCTGAACGCGACGGGGACGCGGCTCCGGGGCACAGGTGCCGCGAGCAGGACGGCGGCACGCGGAGGTGGCAAGCGCCGCAAGCCAGGCCGGCCGAGGAAGCCGTATGCGGGGGCGCCGCACGCTCGGCGGAAGAGCTTCAAGGCAAGCGAGCCGCTGCATGTCGTGCTTCGCGTCGACAAGTCGGTGGGGACGCTGCGGCGGCGGGCGCTCTATCACGCGATTCGCGAGGCGACGCTCGTCGCGGCGCGGAACAGCGAGGCGTTCCGGATCGTTCACCTCTCGATCCAGCGCACGCACGTGCACCTGCTAGTGGAGGCTCAGCAGAAGCTGGCGCTCGCGCGGGGGATGCAGGGATTCACGATCTCTGCCGCCAAGCAGATCAATGCAGCGATCACGAAGGAACGTGGTGAGCGGCGGCGCGGGCGCGTGTTCAGCGAGCGCTATCACGTCGAGATCCTGACGTCGCGGCGGAGGGCGCGGCACGCGCTGGCGTACGTGCTGAACAACTGGCGCAAGCACGGCGAGGATGGCGGCCCGAAGGCGAGAACCTGGCTGGTCGATCCGTACTCGACCGGGTGCCTGTTCAATGGTTGGCAGCAGCTCGAGGGACGGCTGACCATGTGGTCCGTCCCCGCGGGCTATCTGTCGATGTTCGTGTGGTTACCTCGAACCTGGCTGCTCTCGACGGGCTGGCGCATGTACGGGCTCATCGACGGCCACGAGGTGCCGAGCGCGCAGACGTCACCTTCTCGGCCAGGCCAAGGGCGTCCGGCCAGGGCCAACTGACGAACGGCGACAACGTCTCCTCGACGCGTGTGGTCGGGATCCGAAAACCGAAGAAAAAGTTCAGGGAGCTGGTAGCAGCGGTGCTGTGAGCGGTGTGGGCAAACCGAAGGTTTGTCCAAGGAGCTGGGGGCGGCGAACTCGAGAGCGTTGGGCGCCATGGCGCCGGCCACAGCTCCGTCACCGGTCACAGCGCTCGCGGTCTGCCAGGAGGTGGTCGCGGGAGCATACTGAGAACCTGGCCCGAGTCCCTCGGACGTTCGAAGCCGAGCGGGCTCCACAGCAGCTACTCGGCGCATCAAGCCGCGAGCGCGTCGTAGATCGTCACGGCGCTGCTCGTGAACGGGCGCGCGCGAAGCCAAGGCGCGCCGTGCAGCTCGAGGTCGACGGTCGCGATGACGAACGGCCGCTCGACGGCTTCGAGGCGCACGAGCACGCGGCGCAATAGGTCGCCATTGAACGGCGCGTAGAGAAAGAACATGGTGCCGGCGAGCTCGGCCTCGGCCGCATCGGCGTGGGCGAAGGTCACGGCCGGAAGTCCGAGCGCGGCGGCGCGGGTGCGCGCGAGCTCGACGAGCGGAGCCTGGAGCTCGACGCCGTGGGCGCGGGCGCCGGTCAGGAGGTGAGCGAGGATGGCGACGCGGCCGAGGCCCGCGCCCAGATCCACGAAGCGATCGTGGGGGCTGACGGGGACGGCGTAGAGCGCCGCGATGACATCGTCGACGTTGCACGGCAGGTAGGGGACCGCGCCCCGCGGGAGGACCTCGTCGGGCGGTGGGCTGGGGAGGCCGAGCACCTCGTCGACGAAGGTCTCGCGATCGGCGGTCGGGACCGAGAGGATGAGGTCGCGGAGCGCGCGGCAGCGCAGGCGCCCGGCGACGAGGTCGTCGCGTGCCCTGAGGGCGCGGAGTACGAGGGCGGCGTCCACCGGCGCACGGTAGCTGGAATTGAGCGTTGCGTGGGGGCAGACACGTGCGTTGCGGAGGAGTGGTAGACCGCGGGCATGGGACGTCTGGAGATCGGGCTCGACACGTTTGGTGATCGCACCCGCGGAGCAGGAGGCGAGCTGGTCTCGCATGCGCAGGCGATGCGCGACATCGTGGAGCAGGCCGAGCTCGCCGACCGGGTGGGGCTGGCGTTCATCGGGGTCGGCGAACACCACCGCGATGACTTCTCGGTGTCGGCGCCCGAGGTGGTGCTGGCCGCGATCGCGGCACGGACGAAGCAGATCCGGCTCGGCTCGGCCGTGACGGTGCTCAGCTCCGACGATCCGATCCGGGTGTTCCAGCGGTTCTCGACGCTCGATGCGCTGTCGAACGGTCGCGCCGAGGTGATCCTGGGACGCGGCTCGTTCACCGAGTCATTCCCGCTGTTCGGCTATGACCTGAAGGCCTACGACGAGCTGTTCGAGGAGAAGCTCGATCTGTTCGCCGCGGTGCGCTCGCAGACGCCGGTGACGTGGGAGGGGCGCACGCGACCGCCGCTGAAGGACCAGAAGATCTATCCACCCATCGAGCGAGGGCTGCTGACCACGTGGGTCGGCGTCGGCGGCACGCCGCAGTCCGTGGTGCGCGCGGCGCACTATGGGTTCTCGCTCATGCTCGCGATCATCGGCGGAGAGCCCGCCCGGTTCGCGCCGTTCGTCGAGCTGTATCACCGCGGCCTGCACGAATTCGGGCAAGGGACCAAGCCCGTGGGATGTCACTCGCCCGGGCACGTCGCCGACACCGACGAGCAGGCGCGCGAGGAGCTGTGGCCGCATTACCTCGAGATGCGCACGCGGATCGGAAAGGAGCGCGGCTGGCCACCGCCGACGCGCGCGCAGTTCGATCGCGAGGCCGGACCGGCCGGCGCGCTGTTCGTCGGCTCCCCGGAGACGGTGGCGCAGAAGATCGCGGCGACCGCGAAGGTGCTGCGGCTCGATCGCTTCGATCTCAAGTACAGCAATGGCGCGCTCGAGCATCCAAAGCTCCTGCGCAGCATCGAGCTGATCGGCACGAAGGTCGCGCCGCGCGTGCACGAGTTGCTCGGGCAGGGTTAGCGCGGCAGACCGAGCAGCAGGCGGTTCTTCGGCGTGATGGCGGCGTCGATGGTCTGCGTGTGCACGGTGTAGCCCGCGGCTTCGAGCCGGTGGGCGCGCGCGACATCGACGGCGAGCGGCCCGTCGAGCCAGCCCGCCAGCGGTGACGGGCCGATGACGTGGCAGCACGGCAGGACCGCGACGCGCGCGCGGGCGGCGATCGCCGCGTCGAGCACGTCGTCGGTGAGGCCGCCGCACGCGTGGGCTGCGACGACGACATCGTCGGCGGACAGCGTCAGGTCGGCGAGCGTGCGCGCGAAGCTGACGCGCCCGGCGAGCCGCGGCCAGGCGGCGACGAGCTCGGCGGCGAGCCTGGCGGCGCTCGGCGGTGCGTGGGGATCGACCGCGACGGCGGAGGGCGAGCTGTCGTCGAGGATCAGCATCAGGTGTGCGAGCAGCGCGTGGCCGCTCGCGACCTCGACGATGCGGCCGCCACGTGCGCGCCGCCGCGTGCGCCGTGCGACCTCCCAGCTCTCGTACAGCTCCTTGCGCGGCAGGCACTCCGCGCGGCACACCGCGCGTGCGACGCGATCGAACAGCGCCTCGCTCGGGAACCGGCCGAGGTCGCGCGGCGACAGGCGGCGCTTGCTGCCGTGCGCGAACGTCATCGACGGAAGACGAGCGAGTGATTGTTCGCCGGCATCGCGACGGTGTCGACGAGGCGCAGGCCGTGGCCGGCGGCCGCGGCGGTCAGGTCGTCGACGTCGCGGACGCCCCACCGCGGATCGCGCGCACGCAGCGACTGATCGAACGCCTCGTTCGAGGGTGCGGTCGCGCCGCCGAACCTGTACGGCCCGTAGAGGTAGAGCAGGGCGCCCGGCGCGAGCACGCGGCTCGCGTTCGCGAACAGTGCGAGCGCCGCCTCCCAGGGCGCGATGTGCACCATGTTGATGCACACGATCGCGTCGGCGTGGTCGACCGGCCACGGCTGCGTGACGTCGAGCGCGAGCGGCGCGGCGAGGTTGGGCAGCGCGGCGTCGTCGCGCCATGCGGCGATGCTCTCGAGCGCCGCCGGATCCGCGTCGGTCGGTTGCCACGTCAGGTGCGGGAACGCGCGCGCGAAGTACACCGCGTGCTCGCCGCTGCCTGCCGCGATCTCGAGGACCGTCCCGGTGCGCGGCAGCACGCGCGCGAGCACCTCGCGGATCGGCTCGCGGTTGCGCTCGGTCGCGGGGGCGTGGCGCTTCATGCGCGGCGGCGCTTCTGGGCAGGGCGACGCACCGGCTCGGCCGCGAGCATCGCCACCGTGCGCTCGACGGAGATGAGGAACGCGCGGATCGACTTGTCGAGCGCGGGGCGCGGCGTGTCCTCGAACCGCGTGTGCGAGATGCCCGGGCTCGACTGCGCGAACACCATCGCCGTGGGCACCACCTCCGCCATCTCGGCCGCGTCGTGCAGCGGTCCCGACGGGATCTCGGGGGCGCGCCCGCTCACCTCGGTCACCGCCTCGCGGATGATGTCCATCAGCCGCTCGTCGAACAGCCGCGGCGTGATGTGGAGCAGCGGGCTCCACTCGACCTTCACGAGGTGCTTCTTCGCCGCCTTCGCCGCCGCCGCCTTGGCCTCGGTCAACATCCGCTTGAGCACCTTGGCGTCGAGGGCGCGCAGATCGATCGAGATCTCCGTCGCGCCCGGCACCGCGGTCACGAAGTTCGGCTCGACCTTCACCACGCCGCACGTCGCGACCACCCGCGTCCGCGGCGTCTTGCCCGAGCACTTGATGCTGATCTCGCGGCACGCGAGCGCGAACTCCGCGGCGGCGAGGAACGCGTCCTTGCGCAGGTGCAGCGGCGCGGCGCCCGAGTGCGCGGCCTGCCCGACGAACTTGAGGTTGTAGCGCTCGACACCCATCGTCCCGAGCACGACGCCGACCGGCGCCTTCATCTCCTCGAGCACCGGACCCTGCTCGATGTGGAGCTCGAGGTAGGCCGCGGCGTCGAGCGTCTGGAAGTAGTCGGCGGCGGTCGCCATCGACGCGAGCGAGACCCCGTTCTCGGCGAGCGCGGCCGGTAGCGCGACGCCCTGGCGGTCCGTCAGGTGCGCGAGCTCCGCTTCTGCGTCGAGCGTGCCTGCGGACGCGGCCGAACCGGTCAAGCTGCGGCCGAACCGGGCGCCTTCCTCGTCGGCCCAGTCGACGAGGTGCAGGGTCAACGGCGGCGTCCCCGCGGCCTTCGCGCGGCGCAGCGCCTCGAGCCCCGCGAGCACGCCGAGGCAGCCATCGAGCCAGCCGCCGCCCGGCACCGAGTCGAGGTGACTGCCGAGCACCACGCTGCGCGAGCTCGCGCCCGGCAGCGTCGCCCACAGGTTGCCGGCGCCGTCGCGGTGCGGCGTCACGCCGAGCTCGCGCTCGAGCTTCGCCGTGAACCACTCACGCGTGGTGCGCCACACCGGGCCCCACGCCACGCGCTGCGCGCCGCGCTCGGTGGAGGTCAACTTCGCCAGCTCTTCGAGGTCCGCGATCACCCGCTGCGACGACGCTTTCATCGTGCGCAGCGTACTACGCGCGCATGCGGAGGATCTGGCCGGCGGCACGCGCACCGCTCGCGAGCGCCCCCGTGACCGTGCCCTCGTACGGTCCGCTCGTCGCCTCACCCGCGAACACCAGGCGATCGGCGAGCGGTCGCTCGAGGACCGCCGGCGCATCGAGGCCGCCCGGCCGCGCGTAGCTGTACGCGCCGCGGACGAACGGGTCGCGTCCGAAATCATGCATGTACGCCGCGCGCACGGCGGTGGCCAGCCGCGATGCGGGGACACCGAGGCACGCGGCGAACGTGGTGACGGCGCGGTCGACGACGTGGTCGCGCGACAGCGCGGCGAGCGCGCGTGCGTGCGGCCCGCCGGCCCACGCTGTCACGTGGTGTGAGTTGCCGCGCGAGCGCACCCAGCACGTCGGGAACGGCTGGCCGTGCGCGCGCACGAATGACAGATCGTCGACGACGTCGCGCCAGATCGGCGCCCTGAGCGAGAGCACGACCTTCACGACCTGACCCATCGCCAGGCGTGCGAGCGCCGCGCCGTGATCGCCGAGCGCCGGCGCGAACCGGACGTCGCCCGCCTGCAGCACGCCGAGCGGTAGCGTGATGATCGCTCGTCGCGCGACCACGTCCTCGCCGGCGTCGATCACCACACGGTCACCGCGCCAGTCGATCGCGCGGACCACGCGGCCGAGCGCGATCGGGACACGGTGCGCGACGAGCCGATCGACCAGCCAGCCGACGAGCCGGCCGTAGCCGTCGCGCGTGCGCGGGTTCGCGCCGTCGTCGCCCGCGCCCCCTGCGTCATCGGCGACGCTCTTGATGCTGATCGTGTCGAGCGTCGCGCCGTAGAAGCCCTCGATGAACGTGCCCAGCAGGTCCGCGTCGTTGGGGGACAGGCGCGCGCGGTCGAGGTAATCCCGCGCGCTGCGATCCTGCGCCAGATCGTGCACCGGTGCGAGCAGCTCGCCGAAGCGCTTCCACAGGTCGTCCGCCTCGACGAGCCTGCCGTCGCGCAGCGCGTGATACGTCGCGCTGGTGTCGTCGAGCGCGACCGGGGCGCCGCGGGCGAGGCCTTCGAGGATGTCCGGATCGCCGTGGACGTACTCGGGGCCGAGCTCGATCGGGAGATCCTCGCCGGCCTCGTAGACGGTGCGGATCCGTCCGCCGACCCGGTCACTGCCCTCGAGCAGCGTGACGTCGACGTGATGCTCGGCGAGCACGCGGGCGGCCTCGAGACCTGCGATGCCGCCGCCGATGATCGCGACCTCCATGCAACCTCGCGTTGCAACCACCGGACCGCATGGCTACGCGACTGGCCGTCATCCGTTCGCGTGGTCTCACCACGACGTTCGTCAACGGCCGTTCACGCGCGCTCAGCGAGTTCGCAGGGTTGCGCGTGGCATGCGGCGTGGACGGGCGTGCGCCAATGCTGACTCGCTCCGCTTTCCTTGGCCTCGCCTTGCTGACCGCCGCGACCGTCGTCGAGCCCGCGACCGCCGTCGCCCAACCCGAGGTCCGCGACCATCGGGCCTCGCCTTCGCCGCAGACCACGGTCGTGCAGCCCGCGCCGCGCTACCGCCGCCGGCCCGGCCCCCGGTTCATGATGCCGCTCAAGGTCGACCTCGGTGCCGCGTTCGCGGACACCTCGCGCGGTGTCGCGCCCGGTCTGGGCGCGGCGGTCGGCATCCACTGGGCGTCGCTCAGCCCACGCCCGACCGATCTCGACATCGGTCTCGGCGTGTTCGGCGCGCTGCTCGTCGCCCCGGAGGACCCGCAGACCATGAGCGAGGCGGGGGTCGCGTACGGCGGCGCGTACCTCGAGGTCGGCCACACCCTGGCGCGCGGCAGCTTCTGGCGCACGTGGGCCGCGGGGCGTGCCGAGTACCTCGGCAGCACCGCGTTCGATCAGGACCACGTGGGCTTCGGCGCTGCGGCGCGGGTGAGCGCCGAGCTCTACGCCAGCGGCGTCGGCATCGAACCGCGCGGCGTGTTCCTCGGCACGTATTCGATCGGCGTGTTCGCCGAGGCGGGCATGCGCGACACGGCGCCCGGGCTCTCGAAGCTGCAGGGCAACATCGGGCTCACGTTCCGGACGCCGCTGGTGTTCGCGCCGTAAGTCCGAGCGAGCGCGCACGCGCGCGTCGGCGCACGTAGCCGGCGCCTCTCCTGGCCCTCATTCGCCGGCTTCGACGGCGCCTGGTAAGACGTTCTCCAGGTCCCATAGCTCGAGGAGGAGGCCACGATGCAGTGCCCGGCGTGCAAGCGCTTGATGACGCCGCTGTTCATCTCGTACGCCTGCGATTGGTGCGACGGCCTCGTGCCGGTCGACTGGCAGAGCGGCTTCGTCGTGTTCCGTGGGGACGACGACTTCGAACGGCCAGTCTACGTGTTCCCGTCGAGGACCGAGGCGGCGCTGTACCGGCAGCTGCAAGGGTGGCAGCACCACCCGATCCGCGAGATCCACTTCCAGCATCCGGTGCAGTGGAAGTCCGCGGGCGGCAAGCTGCAGGGCGTGACGATCGCGGCGCGGCCGTTCGAGCTGCACCGCGATCACAAGTACGAGTCGCTCCCGTACACCGGCTTCCTCGTGCCCCTCAATCGCGCCGACGTGGCCGCGTGACGCTCAGCGCTTCGCGCGGCGCTGCAGCGTTCGCACGCTGACCTTGAGCCGTTGCGCCGCGCGCGTCAGGTTGCCCCGCTCGGCGGCGAGTGCGGCACCGACGACGAGATCGATCACCTCCTCGAGCGGGCGGTTGGTGGGGACCATGATGGCGTCGCTCTGCTCCGTACGGCCGGTGCGGGCGTGACGGATCGCGGGCGGCAGGTCCTGCTCGCGCACCACCTTGCCCTCGCGCAGGATGCACAGCAGCTCGACGACGTTGCGCAGCTCGCGGACGTTCCCCGGCCAGTCGTATGCGGACAGCGCGGCGCGCGCCGAGCGGGCGAACACCGGGGGCTCGGTGTCGTGCGTCGCGGACAGCTGTGCGATGAACGAGTCGAGCAGCTGCGGGATGTCCCGGCGACGTTCGCGCAGCGGAGGCACCTCGAGGACGATGCCCTGGATCCGGTAGTAGAGGTCCGCGCGGAAGCGACCCGCCCGCACCTCCTGCTCGAGCGGGCGTAGCGTCGCGAGCACCAGCCGCACGTCGGCCTCGAGCTTCTTGGTGCCGCCGACGCGCATGTAGCGGTGCGTCTCGAGGAACCGCAGCATCTTCGCCTGGAGCGCGAGCGGCATCTCGGCGATCTCGTCGAGGAACAGCGTCCCGCCGTTCGCCATCTCGACCTTGCCCGACGTCCGCTCGTTCGCGCCGGTGTACGCACCGCGCTCGTGACCGAACAGCTCGCTCTCGAACAGGGCCTCGGGGATCGCCGCACAGTTGATCGGGACGAACGGTCCGCCGCGGCGGGGAGACAGCTCGTGAAGGCGGCGCGCCATCACCTCCTTGCCGGCGCCGCTCTCGCCGCTGAACGTCACCGTGACCTCCTTGTCCGCGACGGCGCGCAGGAAGCGATCGAACGACTTCATCACCGGCGAAGCCATCGCGGGCTCGAGCACGAGGCTCGGTGCAGCACGGACGCGTCTAGGCATTCGCGCCGCAGTGTACGACCTGCGCGGCGGTACGCACGGACGGAGTGGCCGATTCTTCGGAGCGTCGCGCGAATCACTACGACAAAGTGTCGCGGATGGCCCCAGGTGATACCGACTGGGACGGCGCCCGCCATGGCGCACTGCTTGCACCACCGGCCGCCACCGATGGTCGGGTCTGGTCTCTTCCTCGCGAGCGTGCCCGTGCTGCTCGTCGGCGTCGCGCTCGCTGCGGGCCTGCGGACGAACGCCGCGCGCGCGACGGCAGCGCTGGTGACCCAGGCGATCGCGACCCTGTGCGTCCTGGTCAGCGTGGTCCCGTGCCTCGTTGCGGGCGACGGGCTCGAGGTCACGTGGGGGTGGCCGGCGCCGATCGATCAGATCGCGTTCCGCGTCGACGCGCTGAGCGCGTTCTTCCTCGTGTGGTCGCTGCCGATGACGCTCCTCGGCACCCTGTACGCCGTCGGCTATCTGCGCCCGTACTTCGATCATGGCCGCAACGGTGGCCCGCACTTCGCGCTGCTCAACCTCACGTCGCTGTCGTTCGTGCTCGTCTACTCGGTGCAGAACGCGCTGGTGTTCCTGCTCGGCTGGGAGATCGCGGCGGTCGCGGCGTGGCTGCTCGTGATCTGGGACTACCGCAACCAGAAGATCCGGTTCGCCGGCTTCAACTACCTGGTCTCGACCCACGTCGGGCTGTTCGTGCTGGTGGCGGCGTTCATGCTGATGCACAGCGCGACGGGCTCGATGGACTTCGCCGAGTTCGGGCGCTACTTGCGCAGCCATCCGCAGGGGCAGGGCACGCTGTTCCTGCTGCTCGGCATCGCGTTCGCGCTGAAGTCGGCGTTCTTCCCGTTCCACACCTGGTTGCCGCGCGCGCACTCGGCCGCGCCGGCGCACGTGTCGGCGCTGATGTCGGGCGTGATCCACAAGGCGGGCTTGTTCGCGTTCCTCCGGTTCACGTTGCTCGCCGGCAGGCCCGAGGCGTGGATGGGCTGGGCGGTGCTGCTGTTCGGCGCGGTGTCGGCG
>DATLHR010000172.1:0-2525 GCA_035539815.1 Kofleriaceae bacterium | reverse complement strand
TGCTCATCCCCTGGCAGGGCGGCCCCCCGAACACGACGTCGATCTTCGTGCGGCAGCCGATCGCCGCGAGCGCTTCGAAGATCAGCTCGCCGGTCACCTGCGTCGCGTCGCCCATGACCATCGCGCGGCAGCCGCTGCCGTCGCGATCGGGGTTGTGCGCGCCGATCCATCCGCTGGTCTCTGACTCTTTTTCCTTCGTGAGGATCTTCGCGAGCCGCGCCTTGTCCTCGTCGGTGACGTACGCCATCGCGCAGCCACGGACGGAGCCGAGGTTGCTTAGGTACGTCATGATCGCCCACGGGTTCCACTCGAGCGCGGCGATCACATCAATGCCGGCCTGCTGCATCCCGAGAGAGAACCCGCCGCAGCCGCAGAACAGGTCAACGGCGCGAACCGGCCGATCTTCGGGCTCCTCACGCACCTGCGCGGGCGCAAGGATCGTCGGCGCGGGCACCACGAGGCCGCTGGCGGTCCGCTCCCAGACCTCGGCGCCCTTCCATGCCGCGAGCTCTTCGCGCAGGTTGGTCATGCTGCCTTCCTCGCTGCGGGCAACGTCGCGAACCGCGAGCCCGGTGTGTCGCTTGGCTTGCACGCGGCCATCCACGGCATGCCGTGCACCACGCGAGAGCAGTAGTCGTCCATTGCCCACGCGAGCGCTTCGAGCGCCGTCGGCGCCGAGCCTCCGTAGTGCTGTCCCGTCGCCCGGTCGAAAAAGAGCGCCCTGAATTCACAGCCGGGCTTCACGCTCTCGCAGACGATCGTGATCTCGAACCTCGGCGCGTTGTCGGGCTTGAGATCGCGGTGGACGATCGGCGCGACGGGCCGCGAAATCTCGTCCACTCGCGAAACCTCGGTGTTCGCCGGCTTAGCGTCGCGGTGGACTAGTTGCGCGGGCGCACGCCGCGATTCGTCCAGCGGCGCGCTGTTCGGCCCGAGCCGCACGAGCTCGTGGGCGAGCGCGAGGTCGCCGGCCTTCAGCGCGCCGCGGATCCGCGCGATCCACGGCTTCGGTCCCATGACGGCGCGCGGCTTCGATGCGCGGCACGTCGGGCAGTAGAGGGAGCCGCTGCCGTCGTCCTGGAGGAACCAGACGTGCTCGCCGGCGAGAACCTCGCCCGCTTCGCCGCGCGCACGTGTGAGGCACGGGCGCCACGCGGGCAGTCCGTACGCACGCAGCGCGTTCACGCCGGGCCGCCATGGCCCCGTGTGCGGAGAGGCCTGCACCGGGATCCCCGGCGCAGGTTGGTGGCGCTCTTGTTCGGCGTGGCCGTTCGCGAGCGATTCACTCGCGCGTACCTCGCTCCGCCGCTCGCTCCTCGCGGCCCCCGTCTGGCTCCCGTTTACGGGCTCGGTCTGGACGGGTACAGGGTCACTGCCCACAAGCTGGTAGTCACACGCGCTCGGATCGCGAACGAACGCCGCGGCGCGATCGAGCGAGCGCAGCACGACCGGCGCTTCGCTGTGCACCACGTACCGCCCCCACGGGGACGTGTAGACCTCGCCGAGCTTCACGCGCGCACCTCAAGCTTCAGGCTCGATGCCGAATCGGTGATGCGGCTCTCGTATGGGCGATGGCGGAACCCCAGGGCGCGCACCGCCGCGTACCGACCTGCCGCCCGGCGAAGGGCGCGCTCGGCGAGGTCGAGACGACGCGCGACGTGGATCAGGTGCTCGGCGCGCCGGAGGTAGGCCGACACGCCGTAGCGTCCGTACAGCAGCCCATCAACGATGTGGTTGATTTCGCGATCGTCGGTTTTCGACCAGGACAGCCCCACGTGCTTACGCATTCGCAGCCTCCGTATCGACGAGTGGCGCAGGTGCGCCGGGCCAGCTCGCGACGAGTTCGAGCGCGCGGCCACGCCACTCGCGCAGCTGCAGCTGGTTGAGCTTGAAGAACGCGCCGTGGTGGTCGGAGCGCTCGCGGTGGTGCTGCGTGCACATCGGCACGCACGTGCGGTCGTGGCCCTTGCGACTCAGGCCGCGCGAGCCGAAGTGGTCGGCCTCGACGCGACCGCCGCACGGTGTGAGGCGGTTCGGGTCGGGCGGCAGCGTGCGCACGATGCACGGCTGCCGGCGAACCCACGCCATGAACTCGAAGTCGCGCTCGCGCCGGCGGTAGCTGCTCGGGCGCCGTGTACGCACGCGTGCGCGGCGGCGCAGCGGCGACGAGCGACGGAGCGGAGCGCTGCGCTTCACCCTGCCCCCCGGAGCTTGGTCTGCGCGGCGGCGGCGAGCTGCGCGACGTCAGCGCGATCGCGTGCGGCGGCGGCCGCGAGACGAGCGTTCTCGGCGCGGTCGCGCTCGATTTCAGCGCGGCGCTCGGCTGCAGCTCGCGAGGCGCGGTCGGGGCTCGGCGCCGGCGCGGGCTTCGCCTGCTTGCGAGCGAACGCGATCGCGTGACCGAGCCACGTGCGCCACCGAGCTTGCCAGTCGACCCGCCGCTCGCCGCGGTCGCGCAGCTTGCGCAGCTCGGCGGCGACGTCGAGGCCGAGATCCGCGGCCTCTCGCTCGAGCTCGGGTTCCGG
>DATLHR010000171.1:0-19373 GCA_035539815.1 Kofleriaceae bacterium | reverse complement strand
GTCGCGGGGCGCTGCTCGATCACGTCGCTTCCTGTGACGCATGCCATGCGCTGCTCGCCGACAGCATGGGCACCGCCTCCGACGAGCCCGTGCGCTTCGGACGCTACGAGATGCAGCGCGCGGTCGCGGGTGGCGGCATGGGCACCGTGTTCCGCGCGTTCGATCCGGTGCTGCATCGCCACGTCGCGATCAAGATCATCGCCGACGTCGAGCACGACGAGGAGCATCGCGCGCAGATGCTGCGCGAAGCGCGCGCCCTCGCGTCGCTGCGCCACGAGAACGTCGTCGCGATTCACGACGTCGGGATCGTCGAGGACGAGCTGTTCCTCGCCATGGAGTTCGTCGAGGGAACCTCGCTCGCGCTCGCGGTGCACCGATTTCCCGACACCGCCGCTCGCCTCGCGGTGCTCTCCGATCTCACGCGCGGGCTCGAGGCGATCCACGCCGCGCGCCTCGTCCATCGCGACGTCAAGCCGAGCAACGTCATCGTCACGCCGGCCGGACGCGCGATCCTGCTCGATCTCGGGCTCGCCACGCCGCACGACGCCGCGCCCGAGGCCGCAGGGAGCCCCGGTTACGTGGCTCCCGAGGTGCTCGCCGGGCAGCCCGCGACCGCCGCGAGCGATCAGTTCGCGTGGTGGCGCGTGGCGAGCGAGGTGCTGGCACCTGCACCGCTGCCGCACCGTCAACGCGACGCCCTCGATCGCGCCATCGCGCGCGGCACCGCCGCGACGCCTGCGGAGCGCTATCCGTCGATCGCGGCCGCGTTCGCAGCCGTGCGCGACATCCTCGCGCCGCGCCGCCGGAGCCGGTTGTGGATAGGGGGCGCGATCGCGGGGCTCGTCGCTACCGGTGCCGTCGGGTGGACGGTGCACTCCTCGCGCACACGTGCGGCCGCGTGCTCGCAGCTCGACGGCTGGGACGCGGCGACCCGCGCCGAGCTCGGTCCGATCATCGGCACGGCGGGCTTCGACGAGACGCGCGTGCTGACCGCGATCGACGACCACGCAGCCCAGATCCACGAGCGCCTCGCGAGCGCGTGCGGCAAGTCGTCGATCGAGAGTGATCGCGAGAAGCTGTGCCTCAACGTCGTGTGGCGAGAGCACGTGCGCGAGATCCGGCGGATCGCGCGCAACGCCTCGCGCGACACCGTCGCCGAGGCGATCGATGACCTCGCGGGCATCCTGCCCGCTGCTCGCTGCAGCGACGGCAATCCGCCCGCACAGGCACCTACCGCCACCACGGCCCAGCTCGCGACGCTCGAGGAGCTGTACGCGAAGATCGACGCTGCCTCCTCGCATCAGGGCGCGCCCACCGTCGCCGCGCTCGATGCGCTGCGCCCGGCCGTCGACGCCAACGGCTATGTCGGACTGTCGCTCGCGTGGTCGAGCGCGCTGGTTCGCGAGCTCAAGTTCGCCGGCGACTATGTGCGCGCCCGCAAGGAGCTCGAGGCGGCGCGTCACCTCGCGCAGACCAGCGGTGCTGACGCGCAGCTCGCGTGGCTCACCATCATGCGCTTGCGTCTCGCGACCGTCACGAAGACCGCGACCGACGAGCTCGAGGCCGACCTCGACGCGATCATCACCCGCGTCGGCAACCCACTGCTCACCGCCGAGGCGCTGCAAGCTCGCGCCGAGCGGGCGTATGCCGACGGGAAACCGGCGCGCGCCGTCGAGCTGATGACCACCGCGATCGAGCTCTATACAAAGGTCTCGTTGATCCCGGCACCCGGCCTGCGCAGCGCCCACACCATGCGCGCCGCGGCGCTGCAGCAGCTCGGCAAGCTCGACGAGGCGCAACCCGATCTCGATCGCGCCGTCGAGATCGCACGCCAGCGCTACGCCGTCGACAGCGTCGAGGTTGCGGAGGTGGTCGGCGCTCGCGCGAACAACTTGCTCCACCTCGGCAAGATCGGCGAGGCGGCGGCTGCGTTTCGCGAGGTCCGCGCGCAGCTCTCCGCGGCACATCGCGATCGCACCTCGTTCGCCGCGCGCATCGATCTCGGCTTGTGCCAGCTCGAGATGTCCCAGCGCACGCCGCGCGCACTCGCGGCCTGCGAGGCCGCCGTGGCGAACGGGGAAGCGGTGTTCGGCGCCGACAGCGTCAAGGTCATCTCGGCGCGCAGTGCGCTCGCGCAATACTTGATGTCGACCGACATGCGGCGCGCGATCGACGTTCTCGAGCAGACGCTGCGCATCGGCGCGAACGGGGGCGACGAACCGCTCGACGTTCCGTACGCGCAGGCGCTGCTCGCGGTCGCGTACAACCAGGTCAAGCGTCACGCCGACGGTTGCCCGCTGGCCGAGAGAGCGCTCGTGGTGCTACGCCGCTCTCCGCAGCGCGACATCGTCAGGTTGCTCGACCAGAAGTTTCCGGAGCTCGCGAACGGCGGACGTTGTCGGTAGGCTAGGGCGTGTCACGTCACCCCGAGATTCATCGCAGCGGCCGCTCCGGCTGGCTGCGCGCCGCCGTGCTCGGCTCGAATGATGCCATCGTCTCGACCGCGAGCTTGATGATGGGCGTCGCCGCGGCGGATGCGCCGAAGGTGGTGATCCTGACGACCGGGCTCGCCGGCCTGTGCGCCGGCGCGATGTCGATGGCGGCGGGCGAGTACGTGTCGGTGAGCTCGCAGCGCGATGCCGAGGAGGTCGACATCGCCACCGAAACGCACGAGCTCGCCTCGGCGCCCGAGGCGGAGCTCGACGAGCTGACCAAGATCTATATCGGTCGTGGCCTCGATGCCACGCTGGCGCGCCAGGTCGCGGTCAAGCTCACCGAGCGCGACGTGCTGGGCGCGCACCTGCGCGACGAGCTCGGAATTCATCCCGAGGCGCGGGCGCGGCCGCTGCAAGCCGCGTGGATCTCCGCGCTCAGCTTCGCCGTGTTCGCGATGTTGCCCATCCTCGGCCTCGTGATCGCGCCTTACGAGCTGCGCTTCGCGGCGGTCGCGAGCGTGACGCTCGCGAGCCTCGCCTCGCTCGGCGCGCTCGGCGCCCGCCTCGGCGGTGCTCCGGTGCTGCGGGCCGCGCTCCGCGTGAGCATCGGCGGCGCGCTCGCGATGGCGGTGACCGCAGGGCTCGGCCACCTGCTCGGCGTCGCCGTCGGCTGACCGCTACTCCTTGAGGTTGCGGTACGAGAAGCTCACGAACGGGATGCCCATCGGCAGCTCGTCGGACCCACAGTCATCGCAGATCGGCTTCATGAAGCCGAGGTCGACGCCGAGGAACGACGAGGTGAAGCGCACGCCGTACCAGCCGAGGAAGCCATCGGCGACCGCATCGATCTCGCCGGCGATGAAGCCGGTGTCTGCCTCGAGGATGAGCTTGATGTGCTTGCCGAGGCGAAACGCACCCGTGGCGGCGACCACGAACGGGACCGCGGACTGATCTTCATGGGCGAAGCCCGCGCCGAGGAAGCCCGACACGTGCGAGTGGCAGTCGGCGTCGATACAGTAGGTGAGAGCGCCGCCGACCTGGAGCGCGCTCGCGCCATCGCCGTCGGCGCTGACGTGCGTGAGCGCGGCCTGCACCGCGCCGCGCACCCGGCCGGCCTTGATGACCTGCGCCTTGCCATTGAGGAGCACCCACAGCGGCATGTCCGAGACGATCGGCAGCAGCGTGCTGGCGCTGATCTGGATCTCGTCGGTCACGGAGTAACCCGCGCTCACGACCAACAGCTCGAAGTCCGAGAACGTCCAGGTGCCCGCCGGGGCGGTCAGCGCGGTCGGCGCGAGCCAGCCACGGCCGGAGTTCGCGTCCTCGACCACGCCGCGATCGAGCGTCGAGGTCGGCGCGGGCGCCGCCGTCTCGACGGTCTGCGGCGGCGGGGCCGGCGGCGGCACTGGCTCCGCGGGCGGTGGCGGCGGCTCTGCCGGCATGTCGGCGGGAGGTGCCGGCGCCCCCTCGGGCGTCGCGCCTGGCTGAGCAACTGCGGTGGAGGCTAGTACGACAAGCGAAAACAGGACTGTCGAGGTGCGCACACCTGACGGTAACCCGAGCCGGGATCCGGCAGGGGGAGCGTGCACGAGATTGCCACTTCTTGTCGGGTAGATCTCACCTGCCCTGTGCAATGGCGGTCACGTCCGGGAACACCGACCACCGACGCACGCGCACCGGCTCGAGCAACGCCTTCGACGTGAACTCGAGCGCTTCGATCTCGGCGGCGTGTGGCGCGAGCAGTTCGGTGACGCCCGGCGCTCGATACGTGGCCTCGCTCATCGCGATCTGATGCGCTTCGGCGAGCGCCTGCAGCTTCGCTGCGATGTTCACGGTTCCGCCGAAGAAGTCGGCATTCGCGTTGAGGCGCACGGCGATGCACGGCCCGGTGTTCATCGAGATGCGCAAGCGGATCGGCGTGTCCTCGCGCGCCGGATGGAACGTCTGGTGGATCTTCTGCGCGGCGCGCACGGCATCGGCGGGGTCGCCGAACGTCGCCATCACGGCATCGCCGATGGTCTTGACGACGGCGCCGCGGAACTCGGCGACGATCGCGAACACCTCGTCGAAGTGCTTCTTGATCTCGATGAACGCCGCCGGGTCACCGCGCGAGGCGTAGAACGCCGTCGAACCGACGACGTCGGTGAACAGCAAGGTCTGCTCGCCGACGCCGAGCCGGACGTCGGCGCCGATGTAGTCCTCGCTGAACAGATCGCGGAACTCCTGAAACGAGAGCAGCTTGCCCGCGCGCAGCGCCAGGTCGCTCCACGTCGCGCGCTCGATCGTGAAGGGCAGGGGCTCGGCGGTGTCGTTCGCGAATTCGAACATCGCCGCCGGCGTCGCCTTGATCACGGTGCCCTCGGGGTGATCCGCCCACGTCACCTTGTCGGCACCGGTGTCGTCGACGTCGACGAACCAGCCTCCGTCGTGGTCGCGCCACACCGTGTAGCGCCCGGGGGCGAGGTGCGGTCGCACGTTCACCGACTGGCCGGGCTTCACCGTCCACTGCACGCGGATGTGCTCCTTGCGCGACGGTTCGGCGCTGCAATACAGCACGTCGGGGACCTCGCGGATCGACGGGTGCACCCGGAACGTCACCTCGACGCTCTCGGGTGCGTCCGTCGTGAAGTCCACCTTGCACGCCGCACAGTGCGAGTGCGCGGGGAGGTTGCTGAGCGCGGAGGTCTCGTCGCGCACGCCGCGGCAGTGCGGGCAGATCGTGTCCCACGACAGGGTCAGCAGACCGGTGCGCGTGGCGTGCAGGGCGACGCGCAGCAGCTCGCGCTCGGGCAGGTTCCACGCCAGCGCGCGCTCGATGATCTGGATGCGATGCAGATCGATGTCGTCGCCCGTGCGAATCCACTCGAGCAGCGCATCGACGCACGGCGCGGAGAGCCCCTGGGCGACCAGCGCCTCGCGCTGGGTCCGCAGGCGTTGCTCTCCGCTCTCGCTCAGCGCCGGAGGCGGCATCAGCAGCGCCTGCGGCCGCGCGCGACCGAGCTGCTCGCCGAGCCCGGGCAGCACGCGGCGGTACGCGCGCTCCAGCGTCGGAAACCCGAACCGCAGCGCCGTGCCGCCGAACCAGCCGCGCGGCACCGCTCCGAAATACAGATACAGCCGCGTCCCACCCACGAACGGCTCGAGCCGATGGATCGCGAACATCACCTTCATGAACCCGGACTCGTAGATCCGCGTGCACGTCAGCCACTGATTCGCGACCCAGTTCCACGGTACCTCCCACCACGCGTGTCGCACGCCGCCGGGGCGCGCGTTGCCCCAGCGCTTGCCATCGCGCTCCTCGAACGTCATCTCGGCGGTGCCGAGCGCGCGGTTCATGCGCGAGGTGTCGGCGATATGCGGCCACAGCTGCTCGGGGGGGCACGGCAGCTCGTAGACCCACAGCCGCTCGAGCCGCTTCTCCTTCGCCCACGCCTCGGGGTACGGATGCAGCTCCAACAACTGCTCGGCGGTGAGCGGTTCGGCTCGCTCGTTCCCTGGTAAGGTACCCTTCGAGGTCGCCATGCCCACGACAGTTTATCGCAGCTGTCCACTGTGCGAAGCCACCTGTGGCCTCGCGATCGAGACCGAGGGCGATCGCGTGGTCTCGGTCCGTGGCGACGACGCCGACCCGTTCAGCAAGGGCTACATCTGCCCGAAGGGCACCGCGCTCGCCGACCTCCACGCCGACCCCGACCGGCTGACCAGGCCGCTGCTCCGCGAGGGGACGAGCTGGAAGGAGCTGGGGTGGGACGAGGCGTTCGACCTCGTCGCCCGCAGGCTGAACGGCATCCGCGCGGCCTATGGCAAGGACGCGGTCGCCGTCTATCAGGGCAACCCCGTCGCGCACAACCTCGGCCTGCTCACCTACGGCCAGCTGCTGTTGCGCAACATGGGTACGAGGAACGCGTATTCGTCGTTCTCGCTCGACTCGCTGCCGCACATGCTCGCGGCGTTCACGATGTTCGGCAGCCAGATCCTCCTGCCGGTACCCGACATCGATCGCACCGATCTCATGATCTGCCTCGGCGCGAACCCGCACGCCTCCAACGGCAGCATCATGACCGCGCCCGACGTGAAGGCGCGCCTGCAGGCGATCCGGGCGCGCGGCGGCAAGGTGATCGTGCTCGATCCGCGGCGCACCGAGACCGCGGCGAAGGCGGACCGCCACCTGTTCGTGCGGCCCGGCACCGACGCCGCGCTGCTGCTCGCGATGATCGACGTCCTGTTCACCGAGCAGCTCGTCACGCGCGGGCGCGTGGGCACCACCGGCGAGGACGATCTGCGGGCGGCCGCCGCGGCCTGGCCGCCCGAGCGCGCCGCCAAGGTGACGGGCGTCGCCGCCGACGACATTCGCGAGCTCGCACGCGCCCTCGCCACCACCCCGCGCGCGGTCCTCTACGGCCGGCTCGGTGTGTGCGTGCAGGAGTTCGGCGGGCTCGCCGCGTGGCTGTGCTACGCGATCAACGCGCTCACCGGTCACCTCGACGAGCCCGGGGGGCTGATGTTCACGACGCCGGCCGCCGACCCGATCCCGCTCGCGCGTGCGCTCGGCATCGAGGGCAGCTTCGGGCAGTGGCACAGCCGGGTCAGCGGTAAGCCCGAGTTCGGGCGCGAGCTGCCGATCAGCGCGCTCGCCGAGGAGATCGAGACGCCGGGCGACGGCGAATCGAAGGTGCAGATCCGCGCGCTGCTCACGTGCGCGGGCAACCCCGTGCTGTCGGCACCCGGCGGCCCCCGCCTCGAGCGCGCCCTCGCGTCGCTCGATTTCATGGTCTCGATCGATCCGTACCTGAACGAGACCACGCGGTTCGCCCACGTGATCCTGCCGCCGGCATCACCGCTCACGCGCCCGCACTTCGACCTCGCGCTCAACACGCTCGCCGTGCGCAACGTCGCGAAGTACTCGCCGCCGACGTTCGAGCGCGCCGCCGATACGCGCCACGACTGGGAGATCTGCCTCGCGCTGTGGACGCGCCTAGGCCTGCCGGGAAAGCTGCCCGGCATCCGTCTCGCCGAGCGCACGCTCGCCAAGCTCGGCCCCGAAGCGATCGTGGATCTCGCGCTGCGCACCGGCCCGTACGGCGTCGGCCGCGGCGGCCTGTCCCTCGCCAAGCTCAAGCGCGCGCCGCACGGCCTCGACCTCGGCCCGCTCACGCCGCGCCTCCCCGCGCGCCTGCGCACCCCCGACAAGAAGGTGCACCTCGCGCCGGCGCTCTACCTCGCCGACCTCGCGCGCCTCGATCGCGCGTTCGCGCAACCGCCGTCCGGCCTCGTCATGATCGGCCGGCGCGATCTGCGCAGCAACAACTCGTGGATGCACAACAGCCAGCGCCTCGTGAAGGGGCCGCCGCGCTGCACGCTCCTCATCCACCCCGACGACGCCTCCGCGCGCGGCCTCGCCGAGGGCGGCACGGCGAAGGTCTCGACCAGGCACGGTGCCATCGAGCTGCCCGTCGAGATCACCGCCGACATGATGCCCGGCGTCGTCAGCATCCCCCACGGCTGGGGGCACGCACGCCCGGGCGTCAAGCTGCGCGTCGCGCAGTCCGTCCCCGGCGTCAGCGTCAACGACATCCTCGATCCCGCCCGTATCGACGAGCTCTCCGGCACGAGCGTCCTCACCGGTCAGCCCGTGGAGGTAAGTCGCGCATGAAAGACCAAGCTCTGTTCGACAAGATCGGCGGCGACAAGCTACGCGCCGTCATCACCGACTTCTACGACCGCATCTTCCGCGACGTGATGATCGGCTTCATGTTCCAGGGCAAAGACAAGCAACGCCTGATCGATCGCGAATGGGAGTTCGCCGCGAACTTCCTCGGCGCGCCCGACGTGACCTACACGGGGCGCTCGATGCGGGCCGCGCATGCCCAGCACACGATCTTCGGCGGGCACTTCGAGCGCCGCGTCCAGATCCTCCGCGAGGCCATGCGCGACCATGCCGTCGACGCCGACGTACAAGCCTCCTGGCTCGCGCACACCGAGGCCCTGCGCTCGCAGATCACGCGTGATCGCGGCAGCGAGTGCGCGGAGACCGTCGAGACGCATCCGAAGCTCGGGCTCGCGCAGCCCGACCCGGTCGACAAGCCGATCAAGCTCGGCCGCCGGTAGGCTCACTTCGCTTACAGCGGGTCGGAGAGCGTGGGATCCGAGTAGTTCAGGCTCTCGAGCGACGAGAACATGCTGGTGCACGGGAAGCTCGCGACGCCCATGCCCGTCGCCGCCTGAGCGCACTGCGTGCCGCTGCAGGTCGCCGTCATCACGAGGCCGAGATCCGCCGCCCACCGCGCCGAGTAGGTGTGGTTCTCGGTGGACTCGGGATCGGGCGCCATCCGCTCGCGAAACCGACCCGATGCGGAGGTCTTCATCGACACCACGGCGTCGAGCGTGTACGGCGGCGGGAGGCTGTTGAGGTTCTGGGAGATGACGGTGTCCGTGCAGGTGAAGGTGCCGTCATCGGTGCTGTAGGTGCAGGCGTGCGTGCCGCCGGGCGTGGCCTGCAGCGCGAGCCCGAACTGCTTGATGCTCGGGTTGGGGGACTGGACCTGCCAGGTGTCCGCGTAGAACTTCCACGAGTTCGTGCCGCCGACGTTGCAGTTCGTGTACGGCGCATCCTGCGGGGCCGGAGCGAGGAACCACTGGTATCCCGCGCCGGGACCGTTGGCCGCGAAGTCGGCCCCCGGATCTGGGAGGTCTGCATCGGGCTCGATCATGGTGGCGTCGTCGGAAACGACGGCGTCGTCGGGCGAGTCGGCGGCGTCGGGCGTGGAGGAGGTACCCCCGCTATCGCTACACGCGAGCAGGGCGACGAGGGGAGACACCAGGAGTGAGCGCATCGCTACCAATCAACCTGAAACGCTTCAACCGGGCACCCATCCTCGGTCTCACCTGCCCCGGCCGAGTGGGTCGGCGCTGGCCAGTGCTTCGTCGAGGGTCAGGCCCCAGCGCGCGGTCACGCGGCGGATCAGCTCGCGCGGGGGCGCGTCGACGCCTGCGAGGGTCCACACACGCAGGAAGCCATCCCACCCGCCGCTGATCAACTCGTCGCCGCGCAACGCGAGGTTCGAGACGCGTCGCGTGTGGCCCGCGATCCCCGCAACGAGGCTGCCCTCGGGCCGGAGCAGCAGCACGCGGCCATCGAGATCGCCGGCGGCGATCCACGCCGGCGACGCCGCGAGCGCCGTCACGCGCGCGGCGCCGTCGTGGCGCCATTGCTGCGCGCCGCGCTCATCGCGCGCGACGATCGAAGCGCCCTCGCCGAAGATCAGCAAGCCGTTGGAGGCGGCGAGGACCTGCGTGGGGGTCGGCAGGTCGAAGCGATGGCGCAGCACCTCGCCCTCGAGGGCGTGCACGCCTCCGCGCTCGTCGGCGACCCACAGCTGGTCGCCGGCGGTGGCGGCGGCGACCGGGCGGGCCGGCAGCGCGAGGTCGCGCTCGCCGTCTCTGACGAGCGCGATGCGTGCGGTCCACGGCAGCAGGACGATGCCGGCACCGGAGCGGTGCGCCGCGCGGGCGGACGCCCGCGAGATCGAAGTCTGCTCGCCGCCGCCGCGTGTCTGGCGAACGACCTCGTCGCGCGCGTAGATGAAGGAGCGCTCGTCGACGACGAGGATCGCCCTGGCCGCGGCGTCGGCGGGTGGCGCCTCGCGGTGCACGGCGCCGGTGGCCGCATCCCACGACGTGATCTCGCCTGTCGCGTGGCCCGCGACGAGCAGTCCTCCCGACGGCGAGATGTCGAACGACGAGATGCCGCCGCCGTCGCGGTGATCGAAGGCGATGGGGCGCGGCGCGCGGGGGACGTCGTAGCGCGCGACGCGCGCGCCGAAGGCGAGGAGCCGCGTCGCATCGTCGGTCGCGACCGCGGTGGCACCGCGGGGGAGGGCGCCGAGCAATGCGCGCGCGCGCGGCGACCACACGCGCACCTCGCCGTGCTCTCCGACCACGACGACGCGGCCCTCTGTCAGGGGCAGCAGCTGCCGGACCGCGCCGATGCCCGCGTCGATCGAGTGCGGCGCGTCGCCGTCCCACGCGACGACGTGGCCCTCGAACGTGCCGGCGAGCGGGCCGTCTTGCCAGGCGAGCGCGCTCGGGTGGCCGCCGACGGGCCGCGACGCGCCGGGTGCATCGATGCTGCCGAGGTAGATCTCGGTGTCGCGGCACCCGACGAGGACGCCCGCGTCGTCGACGCGCGCGGTCTCGACGCGCACGCACGCCGGCGCTCCCCAGCGGACCGCGCCCGTGTGGAGATCGAGGAGACCGACGCGGCGCTGATCGAACAGCGCCGGGACCGGACCCTCGGCGAGTCCGAGCGTACCCGCGTTCGCGAACGCGTGGACGCGGGCGCCGGCTCGCCACACCTCGACGTGGTTCGACGAGCGCCTCAGCACGACGACGTCGTCCGCGTACCGTCGCGCGTCGATCACCTCGCCCACCGGCGCGTGCGCGGCGGCGAGCTCGCCTGACCACCGCAGCTCACCATCTGGCCCGAACAGACGAAGGTGATCATGCGCGCAGATCGCGTAGCCATCCGGGCCGACGAACGGTCTCGCGCACGGCGTCGGGCGATCGTCGAGCAACGAGAACGAGGACGACGCGGACGCCATGAGCACGCCGCGCGCGAGCGGGCTGTCTGCGAGCGCGAGCGCGTGCGCCGCGAGGACCTCGGCCTCGGGGTGGGCGTCACGCTGGCGGAGCGCTTCGGCGCGCTGCGCCAGCGAGACCGACAAGCTGCGATCCGCGCGGTCGCGAGCGGCGCGCTGCGCGCGAAGCGCCGAGATCCCGAGCACGAGCCCGAGCACCGCGGCGACGCCCGCGACCGCGAGCGGCGCGCGCCAGCGCGAGACGAGGTGGCGGAGCACTTCGCGCGTCGGGTACGCGTGGGCCTCGACCATGCGTCCAGCGAGCCAGCGCTCGAGCTCGGCGGCGAGCCCCGCGCCATCGGCGTAGCGCACCTCCGGGTCGGGTTGCGTGGCGCGCGCGACGACCGCGCGCAGCTCGGGTGACGGCTCGCCGCACGCATCGAGCACCTCGCGCAGCGTGCACCCGAGGCTGAACACGTCGGCGGCCGGCGTCTTCACGCTCCCCGTCGCCGCCTCGGGCGCCTGATAGCCGACGGTCCCGACGCTACCCGCATCCGGATCGGCAGGGTCGAGCGCCACGCCCCAGTCGAGCACCCACACCTCGCCATGCGCGCCGAGCAGGATGTTCGCGGGCTTGAGGTCGCGGTGGACGATGCCGCGCGCGTGCGCATAACCGGCGACCCGGCACGCCGTCGCCACCGCGGCGACCGTCGGCCGCAGCGCCGCGCGCGCGCGCAGCCGGTCGTGGAGCGTCGTGCCGACGAGCACCGGCATCGTGTAGTACGGGCCGTGCGCGTCCTCGCCGACGTCGTAGACCGGCGGGATTCCCGGATGCACGAGCCGCGCGGTGATCTGCGCTTCGCGAGCGAGCCGCGCGGTGTCGTGGCCGCGGTCGGTGCGCGGGCGCTTCACGGCGACGTCACGCCCGAGCCAGGTGTCGACGGCGGCCTCGACCACGCCCATGCCGCCGCGGCCGAGCTCCCCGCCGCGCGCATAGCGGTCCGGCGAGCGCGCCAGCTGCGGGCCCGCGCTCTCGGCATGCGACCACGCGGCGCTCGAGCGCGGCGGGGACTCAGGTTTCGTCGACAACCGTGTCCCCCGGACCGAGGACGAGCTCGACGAGGCCCGACCCATCGGCGCGGATAAGATCGGCGCGCAGCCCGTGCGTCGAGAACTTGCGTCGCAGCCGGCGCACCTGCATGTCCCAGCGGTGGCGCAGCAGGTCGCGATCGCCCTCCTTCCAGCGCAGGCCGGCGAGCTCCTCCCACGCGATCGGAGCCCGCGCGGTCGCGAGCTCGCTGAGCGCATGCGCCATGTGTCCGGTGATGACGACCGTCGGTGCGCCCTCGCGCACGAGGTGAACGGTGTCCCAGCGCGCGACGATCGTGATCGGCAGCGCGTACGCCGGATCGGTGCGCGTGGCCGGCGCGCCCTCCGCCCGCTGCATCACGACGCGAAACCGCGTGCCCGCCACGTCCCACGCGTCGCCCTCGCCAATCGGGGTCGGCGCGCCGATCGTGCGCATCCATCCCTCACCGTCGGGCCACACGTGATCGTCGGCGCCGGCGTGCCAGCCCGCGACCAGGCGAGGCGCGGCGCCGCCGTACAGCGAGGTCACCGTCGAGAGCACCTGCTGCGCGAGGCCGTCAGCCTCGAGCGCGAGCACGGTGTCCGGAACGCGGACGTCGACGATCTCGATCGCCACGTCGTGCGCGAACCCCACCCTCATGCCGGGCGCGAGGACGACGTCCGATGACCAACCGCCGTCGACGAGCATCCGGCCGCGTAGCGCGATCATGTGGACGTCGCGGCCGCGCAGGCTGACCATCGCGTGCGCCTCGCTCACGCGCGGATCATTGAGGTGGAGGTCCGCGGACCACAGACGGCCGATCAGCGCGCCGTGGTGGAGGGGCACGAGCTCACCCGAGCTGCCCCGTACGACGGCGACCGCGTGCATCCTTCAGACGTATCACAGACACCCCCGAGCTTGGACCGCGGTGACGCGGCCGGTCCGTCAGCGGTACAGCACGTCGGTGCGCAACACGAGCTTCTCGCCGTACGTGACCTCGCAGGCCTCGTGCAGCACGCGGTGCTGGAACAGAAGCGCGCGACCGGCGCGCGGCTCGATGCGCCGCTTCAGCTCGGGAAACTCGGTCTCGCCGCCCTCGAAGCCTGCGTTCAGATAGAACACGAGGGTCAACATGCTCCGCACGCCACCCTCGAGCTCGACGACGGTGTCCCAGTGGGCGCCGTGCCGTTGGCCGGGCGCGTAGCGATACAGCCGCAGGCGCGGGTTCGCGCCGACGAGCTGCGCGCCCGCGAGCGTCGTCGGAACCGAGCCGGCGACGCGCGCGAGCAAGGCGGCCGCCTCCGCGGCGTCGTCCCACATGACGCGCGTGTTGCTGCGCACGGCGAGATCGACCTCGACGCCGCGCGCGGTGATCACGGGGGCGACCTCGGCGGCGTGCGCGTCGACGATCCTGCGGCGGTACCCCGCGCAGTCGTCCTCGGTCATCGCGTCGTCGACCGTCCAGACGAGTGGAACGTTCAGATCGAGGTGACCCGCGTACATGGGTCGAGGATACCGGGCGATCGAGCCTTCAGACCGTCTCGTAGCCGCGGTAGTGCGCCACGATCGCGACCGCACGCGTGGCCCGTCCGGCGTGTTCGAGGAGCGTGCGGGCCGCGGCCACGCCGTTGGGATCGCGATGGGCGAGGTCGATCGCGGCCGCGAGGCCGTCTCCGAGTGCGCGCCAGATGTGTGCAGAGCACATCACGATCGTGTCGTCGGTCGCCAGCCGCACCGTTCGCTCGTCGACTCGCACGAAGCGCGGACCGATCGCGTTCGTCGGCGGGGCCGACGCGGCGCCGTCCGGCCCGGCGAGCAGCTCGACGCCTCGGGCCGAGACCCGGTAGACACGCGCATCGCCGGCGCACGCGAGCTGGATGGTGTCGCGCTCCATGCGGGCGAGCGCGAGCGCCCCCCACCCGGGTGGCGGCTTCCGGAACAGCTTCTTCTTGAACGTCGTCGCCGCGGCGTGCGCCTGCACGCGAGTCACCCAGGCTGCCGGTGACTCGGCGGCGTACGCGGCACCGATCGGCGCGCTCTCGGTGTGGCCCCGCGTGTGCTCCAAGGCGCGGCGCATCGTTCCGATCGCGGCCTTGCCGATCCCGTCCGGACCGTCACCGTCGAGGAGCGCGAGGAACGACGTGGCGACGAACGCGGTCGCCGTGGAGATTCCGAGCCAGGCATCGGCGGTGCCGACCTTCGCGACGGCGATGTCCCACGCCGGATCCAGGTTGTAGCGCGCGTCGAGGTTCGCTGGCCGTGGCCGCTGCGAAGCACGCCAGGCGCTCAGGTCAGGAGGGCCGAGATCGAAGCCCCCATGATCGAAGCCGCCTCTCGCCTGCACCTCGGCGAGGACGCGCCGTAGCGAGCCGCCGCCCGATGCGGGCCGCGACGGAACGTCGACCACCTTGCTCGTCAGATCGCACCACCACAGCCCACCGCCGCACCGCTCGGCCAACGCGGTGGCGAACGAGGCGAGCTCCTCGTGACAGCGGTTGTTGCAGTTCACATCGACGAGCCATCCCAGCGAGGGATCCGGCGCGCGACCGATGCGTCGCCAGTCGTCGGGCACGACGCGCCGGGGCGCGAGGATCTGCATGAGCTCGATCGTGACGACGTCGTGCGCCGCCATGTCGAGCAGGGGCTCGGTGCGCATGAAGACGAACGCGTCGATGCTCACGGCGGCTCGAGCATCGCACGCTTGCGCGATCAAGCTCGGCCGCCGCTGGCAGACTGTCACGAGGTAACCCGCTATCGTCAGCGGGTGGGCCCGCGGGACGTCCTCCACTACCGCATCCTTGGCGAGCTCGGCCAAGGCGGGATGGGACAGGTGTTCCGCGCGCTCGACCAGAAGCTCGGCCGCGAGGTCGCGCTCAAGATGCTGCCGGACGAGCTCGCCGGCGAGCCCGACTGGCAAGCACGCCAGCTGCGCGAAGCGCGCGCCGCGAGCGCGCTGAACCATCCCGGCATCGTCACGCTGTACGACCTCGAGACGGTCGACGGGCACTCGTTCCTCGTCATGGAGCTGGTCGAGGGCGAGACGTTCTCCGAGCTCGCGACTCGCGGTGTGCCATGGGAGCGCGCGGTCGAGATCGTGGCGAGCGTCGCGGAGGCACTCGCCGCCGCCCACGCCCGCGGCATCCTGCATCGCGACGTCAAGTCCGACAACTTGATGCTGACGCCGAACGGTCAGGTGAAGGTGCTCGATTTCGGGCTCGCGAAGCTTCGCGACTTCGCCGCTCCCCCGGCCGATGCGTGGGGTGAGGAGACGGATCCGGGGCCGGGTACGACCGCGCGCATGAAGATGCGGCGAGGCGGACCCGCGCTCGAGCTCGCAGCGACGGCACGACCTGCGACCGATCCGGCCGGCGTCACGCGCGCCGGCCAGATCCTCGGCACGCCGTCCTACATGGCACCCGAGGGCTACGACGGCAGCGCCGATGCGCGCAGCGACGTGTTCTCCCTCGGCGTCGTGCTCTACGAGCTCCTGTCGGGGCAACGTCCGTTCGCGCACGAGTCCGAAGTGGCGGTGATGGCCGCCGTACAGCTCGATCACCCCGAGCCACCGTCGAAGCTCGCACGCGATCGCGACATCCCCGAGAGGGTCGATGCGATCGTGGCGCGCGCGCTCGCGAAGGCGCCGGCCGAGCGCTATCCCGACATGGCTGCATTCGCGAGTGCGCTGCGCGAGTCGTCGCGCAAAGTCACGCGGCCGCGCCGCGCGCCGGTCGTTGCCGCGGGCATAGGCATAGGCATCGTCGCCGGCGCCGGTGCGTGGTTCGCCCTCGCTCGCGGCGGTGACCACATCGAGATCGCCGTGAGCGCGAGCCGCCGCCTCACGTTCGATCCCGGCTGCGAAGAGTATCCGCACCTGCCGCCCGACGGCCGACACGTGATCTACGACGGCCTCGTCGGCGATGACTACGAGCTGATGATGCTCGATCTCGAATCCGGCGCGAAGCGCCAGCTGACCACCACACCCGGCTGGGACTACGCCTCGTCCATCTCGCCCGATGGCAACCAGGTCGCCTACGTCCACGAGGACCCCGCGATTCGTACGCTGCGCGTGCTCGATCTCGCGTCGGGTGCCTCTCGCGACCTCGGCGCGATTCACGGCTATCCGTCGTGGACCCACGATGGCGCACTCCTCGTCGGCGACGCCGCAGGTCACGTCATACGTCGCGAGCTCGGCGGCGGCGACACCGTGCTCGGGACTCTTCCGGCCGGCGCGCGGCTCTATCACCTGGTCGAGGTTCCCGGCGCCGGCATCGCGATGCTGTGGTGGACCTCGAGCGACGCCGACGCGACCGCGCTCGGCGAGCTGGACGAGCACGGCGAGCTGCGCGTGGTCGAAGAGATCGCGACCGACTACGAGGGCGGCCTCACGGCGTCGCAGAGCGGACGCGGCTACTACGCGACGCGCAAGGGCGCGACCGAAGGGAATCAGCTGCTGTTCCGGCGCTGGGGCGGCGGCAGACCGGTCATCGTGCCGGGCGGCATCTCCCCGGGCGCGGGCGTCGACGTCACGCGCGACGGTCGTCGCCTCGTGTTCTCGACCTGCGTCGAGCGCCAGTACATCGTGCGCATCACGTCTTCCAATGACGCCACGCCGCAGGTGGTGTCGAAGGGAACGTGGCAAGACACCAATCCCTTCGTCGTCGACGACAGGCACGTCATCGTGACGTCCGATCGCAGCGGCCAGCAGCACGGTTGGCTGCTCGACCTCGAGGGTCGCGAGCCACCGCGCACGCTGACCCCGCCGGGGGCGCTCGGGGCATCGCCGTCCCCTGATGGATCGCAGATCGTCTACGCGGCGCGAGGTGGCCGCGGCGGGCTCGCGATCGTGACGCCAGGTGGCACGCCGCACACGCTGACGACCGATCCGTCGGATGCAGCACCGGTGTTCGCTCACGACGGAAGCATCGTCTTCGAGCGCACGATCGCCGGTGTCACCCACGTCTTCGCGGTGCCCGCCACCGGCGGCCCCGCGCGCGACCTCGGCATCGGTGCACAACCGGCGGCCTCGCCTGCGGACGGCTCCATCGCGTTCGTCACCGCGTCGGACGCCAGCGGCGCGCGTCGCGTGATGCTCACCGACATTTCGGGATCTCCGCCGCGCCCCATTCCAAACCTGCCCGCCGCCCCGTGGCTGCGCCCGCGCTTCTCCGCCGACGGGAGACAGCTCTCGCTCGTGCGCGGCTTTCAAGAGCTCGTCATCGTCACTCTCGAGAGCGACGAGCCACCGCGCGTCGTGTGGTCCGCGGGCGCGGGCAGTGTGAGCGCGGCGGCGTGGACGCGCGACGGCACGATCGTCGCGGCGGTGGGCGGTTATGAAGGCGACCTCTGGCTCGCCGACGGCACGTTCCCGTAAGCGGGCCGCTAACCAGCACCCGGACTGGCGAGCGCCCAGATCCACTCCGGGCGCACCGCGACCGCAGGCCCGAGCCGCATCCGCCGCAGCCGCCGCAGCTCCGAGAAGCCGTGCCTCGCAGCGGCGTCGAGGGCAGCGCGATTGGGTTCCGGAATCACCGCGACCCGGCACGCCGGCACGAGCTGTGCGAACAGTGCTTCGCCCGCATCGGGATCCCTCGCGAGCGCAGGCCCGAGCCGCTCGCCGAGCAGCATCGCGGCACCGACCAGGTCGCCTCCACGGTGCACGGTGACACCGGATTCGTGCTCCCCGAGCAGATCGAGGAGCATGTCGTCGCGCATCGTTCCGGTCGCGACAAGATCGAGCTGCGAGAGCGCAGCGTGCTCGCTCGCGGCGATCCGGGTGGATGGAGGCGGCGACACGACGTCGCGGGTGAGGATCAAGGTCTCGTATTCATCGACGTAGCCGAGCCGGCGATACAGGTGCGCGCCCATCGGCGTTGCCTCCAGGAGGAACGTCGCGATGCCGGTGCGTCGTGCCTCGTCCTGCGCATGCACGAGCAGCCTGCGCCCGAGCCCGGCGCCACGATGATCGGGATGCACCGCCATCGCGCCGACGAAGCCCGACGCCCCTTGGCGGAGCACGGTGACGATGCCGACGAGCTCGTCGCCGTCGAACGCGGCCCATCCACAGCGTGGTTGGCAGCGCAGGTAGCGCCGCAGATTCGTCTTCGCGCCGGCGAGGTCCGCGACCTCGAGCAGGGTGATCGCCGCGTTCAGGTTCTCGACCGTCAGCGGCTGGATCACGTAGGAACGCGGCATCTCTCGCAGGTACGCGGACGCGGCTCGCGTGTGAAGGGTCAGCGGCGGGGGCGCGCCAGGGACAGCCGCTGCAACGCTTGGCCGGCGCCGGTTCGCCTATTGCTCGAAACAGTACAGGTAGGCGTAGGCTCCACAGTCTAGTTCGCCGTCATCGGTCCAGCTCGACGTCATGCTGCCGATGCGTCCAATGCGGCCGCTGCCGCTGATCGACGCCCAATCGAAGCCGTGCGCTAACCTGGGCTACCGCACGCTCGATGCGCGCGCGCTCGCGGCGTGGTTGGCCTGCGCCTGCGCGATCGCGTCGGCGATCATCTTGTCCTGCTGGGCCTTGTCCTTCCAGCGGGCCTGGACGTCGGGCGCGAGGGTGTCGACGGGATCGAAGTAGAGGAAGAAGCCCGGCTTGACCGATGGCGCGGCGAACACGGAGATGCCGGTGGTGCGGTCGTAGTGCTCGAAGCTGTGCGCGACGCGCTTGCCGCCGCCGCCCGGCGCGTCGACGACGAACGTGGGCGTGTGGAAGCCGGCGGTGGTGCCACGCACGGCCTTCTCGATGTCGAGCGCAGTCTGCAGCGTGGTGCGCAGATCCTCGACGCCCTTCACGAGGTCGTGGACATAGACGTAGTACGGGTGCACCTGGCAGTGGCCGAGGCGCTTCACGAGGAGCTTCATCGTCTCCGCGGTGTCGTTGACCCGGCGCTGGAGCACCGACTGGTTGCGCACCGTGATGCCGCGCTCGAAGAGTCGCAGCATCGCCTTCTGCGAGATGCCGGTGATCTCGTTCGGGTGGTTGAAGTGCGTGTGGATCACCACCTCCTTGTGCAGCTTGCGGCCCAGCTCGACGATCCTCGTCACGGCGTCGACCCACGCGTCGTCCGTGAGGATCTTCTGCGGCATGACCGCAGGCCCCTTCGTCGCGAAGCGGATGCGACGGATGTTGTCCATCTTGAGGAGCGTCTCGCCGATGAGCGTGATCTGGCGGGCCTTGAGCTGGTAGCTGTCACCGCCGGAGACGACGATGTCCTCGAGCTCGGGGCGCTCGGAGATGTAGCGGAACGCGCGCTCCCAGCGCTCCTCGGTGGCCTTGAGCGAGACCTTCTCGAC
>DATLHR010000170.1:0-6882 GCA_035539815.1 Kofleriaceae bacterium | reverse complement strand
GTGGTGTATCGGGACGATCAGGGCCGGGCCGCGCTCGACGAGCTCATCCGCAGCGAGCCGAGCGTGCTCGACGAGCGGCGCCAGCTCCGCGCGCGCGTCGACGAGCTCCAGCGTACGGCCGACGACCTCGCGGCGAAGCTCGCCGAGGAGGCCTCGCCCGGCGTGCTCGCGAAGCTCGGCGCGTTGCTCGGCGGATCCGCGGAAGCGGGCGATCAGGGACGCGCCGAGCATGACCGGCTCACCGCGCAGCTGGCCGAGCTCGTCGAGGCGGAGCGAGCGCTCGATGCGCGCCTCGCCACCATCGCGGACGCCAAGCGCACGCGCGATGCAGCGCTCGCCTCGCGCGGAGCGACCCTGCGCGCCGAGGACAGCGCCGCCGGCAAGGAGCTGCGCGAGCTCGACGCCGCGATCCGCGCCTGCGACGCGCGCCTCGCCGTGCTCGATGACGTGCTGCGCCGTTCGGATCGCGCGCACGCCGCCCTCGATGACCTCGTCCGGCTCGCGCAGGACGTGGCGCTCGCCGGCTCGGCGACGATGCGCGTGGCGCGCACCGCGAGCGTGTTCTCCGACGCCGGCCTCGCGCCGGGACACGCGCAGCTCCAGGGGCGGCTGCGCGATCAGCTCCCCGACGTCCAGCAGCTGCTGCGCGACGCCGCCGAGGCAGCGCACGCGCACGCGCGGCAGCAGGCCGAGGACGTCGCGGCGATCGCGGTGATGGCGGAGGTCGAGCCGCTCGAGGAGTCGATGCTGTGTCGCCAGGGCGCGATCACCGCGCTCGATGCCCTCGTCACCGAGCTCTCCCTGCAGCGTCGCGCCGTCGTCGATCAGCGCGCGGCCCACGCGGCCCACGCGGCGGCGCTGATCGCGGATCGGTAGCCACCATGCCGAGCCGGCCACCGCTGTCTCCGGCAACCCGGGTCGCCACCGAGCGGTAAGCCCGCGAGATCAGGGACGTCTGATCGGCGCGAACGTGGCACTGAAGTTGATCTCTCGACGCAACAGCCATGCAACGCCTGTTCGTCTCCGCCGTCCTCGCCTCTGCCACCCTCGCCGCGCCCCGCGTCGCCGCCGCCGACACCTGCTCGTCGGCCCGCGTGATGGTCGTGCTCGACAAGTCGAGCTCCATGGTCACCGGCAGCATCGGGAACCAGACCAAGTGGGACATCGCGGTGGGCGGGCTCGGCGACGTGCTGTCCGCGTACGAGACGCAGGCCGAGTTCGGCCTCATGACGTTCCCGCAGCCGAACGCGTGCGGTCCCGGCGCGCTCGATGTGGCGCCCGCGAAGAACAACCGCAGCGCGATCCTCGGTGCGCTCGGCACCGCGCCGCCGACCTCGGGCAACTACACGCCGATGGCCGAGTCGCTCGAGGCCGCCGGCAACGAGCCGTCGCTCAACGCCACCGGAGGCGCGCGCCACGTCATCCTGATCACCGACGGCTGGCAGTACTGCGTGCCGTACGATTCGGCGACCCGCTTCGACGGCACGCCCGCGGTCGAGACGCTCACCGCCGCCGGCATCACGACCTGGGTGGTCGGCTTCGGCGCCGAGGTCGACGCGCAGGCGCTCAACCGCATGGCCGTCGCCGCGAACACGGCGCTTCCGGGCTGCAACCCGTCCAACACCGATCCGGCCGCGGCCGACCAGTGCTACTTCCAGGTCGACAACGCCGCGCAGCTCGTCGCCGCGCTGAACGACATCGCCGGCTCGATCTCCGCGGAGATGTGCGACGGCATCGACAACGACTGCGACGGCGAGATCGACGAAGGCCTCGTCCGCAGCTGCACCGAGGCGTGCGGCGTCGGCGAGGAGACCTGCAGCAACGGCACGTGGGGCTCGTGTGACGCGCCCGACGTCGAGACCGAGACCTGCGACGGCATCGACAACGACTGTGACGGCGACATCGACGAGCCGGGCCCCGACCTCTGCGGTTCGGGCGAGGTCTGCGCCGCCGGCGAGTGCCAGCCGACGAACGATGGCAACGACGATGACGGCTCGGGCGCCGCGCAGGCGGGCTGCTGCCAGGCCTCCGGCCCCGACGCGAGCAACATGGCGCCGTTCCTCGCGACCGCGCTCGTCCTGCTCGGCCGCCGCCGCCGCCGCAAGTAAGAACCACCACCACGGCCACCGCGGGCATGGCAGATTCGCCCGCGATGCGTGGACCGCTCGTCCTGTTGCTGATCGCGCTCGCGTCTCCCGCGCGCGCCGACGTTGACTTCATCGCGGATGCCAAGGCGCTGCTCGTCGTGGGCGCGTGCGCCGAGGGCAGCGTGCCCGGCATCGAGCCGCGCGTGTACGCCGCGCATTGCAAGAAGCTGCGCGCGAGCCAGGCGACCTACAAGACCACCTGGCTGTCCGCCGCGCGGACGTTCTTCGCGGCGACCGTTCCGACGACGATCCCCAAGACCGTCGTGTATCCATTCGCGGGCGGCGACCTCGCGACCGCGCTCGCGGTGTTTCCGGACGCCGACGAGATCACGACGCTGTCGCTCGAGCCCGCCGGGGATCCACGCGCGCTGACGCGGTTGTCGCCGAAGCAGATCACGACCGCGCTCGCGACCGTCGAGACCGAGCTGGCCTCGCTGTATCGCGCGAACTACTCCGTCACGATGAACATGATCGGCGCGATGCGCGGCGGGAAGCTGCCGACGCAGCTGATCTTCGGGCTGTCGGCGCTCGCGATCCACGGCTACGAGCCGGTCGCCTTGCGCTACTTCACCGTCGGCGAGGACGGCGCGCTCCGCTATCTGACGGAGCCCGAGGTCGCCGCGGCGCAGGCCGTGAGCGACACCGGGCGGCGCAACCGGGCGTTCGCCAACATCGAGCTCCGGTTCAAGCGGCCCGGCTCCACGCGCGTGCAGGTCTATCGCCACATCATGGCGAACCTCGACGACGCGCACCTCGCGAAGACGCCGGGCCCGCTACGGCATCTCGCCGCGAAGGGCCGCGTGGCCGCGATGACGAAGGCCGCGAGCTACCTGCTGACGTTCGATGACTTCGCGACGATGCGCCGTTACCTGATCGATCACGTCGACTGGATGGTCTCCGACTCGACCGGGCTGCCGCCGGAGTACGGGACACCCGCAGGCTTCGAGTACGAAACGTACGGGACGTTCGAGCGCTCGAACATGAAGGCGGGCGGCAAGGTCGCACCGGCGTGGCGCGCGATGTTCCGCGCCCAGCCCAAGCGTCCGCTCGCGTTCAGGTTCGGCTACCCCGACGCACGGTGGCGTGGCCACCTCGTCGTGATGCGGCGCACGAGCCCGCGCTAGTCGGTTCCGCGCCGTGACATGCGGCGCTTCATCCGCCGCGAGCCGCTCTTGATCTTGCGGCCCGCGCGAGACGCCGCGGCCTCGACCTCGCCCTTCGCGACCTGGGCCTTGCCCTCGGCGACCTTTGCCTGGTTGCCGGTGACCCTGCCCTGCGCCTGCTTCGCCTTGCCTTTGAGCTTGTCCGTAATCGCGCCCATCGTGGTCTCCTCTCGCACCGGCGCGGTGCATCGCGCGTGCCGCCGCGATCCGACGAGAACGGCGTGTTGGCGCAAGGCCGACGAGCGCTCGTGCCACGTGCGGGCGCCTCCGTGGCAGGAGAGCCCCGTGGGCCCGACGTGTGGGTAGCCGCCGAGAACGTGAACTCGCGGCCACGGTCGTCTAGTGTGAACGCGGGGTTCGTCGATGGCATGACCGCTGCTCGCGCCCCTGCCCGAGGAGGATCCATGAAGACGACCGTGCTCGTGCTCGCGCTGGCCGCGTGTGGTGGAGGCAGCACCGACATCGACGCGACGATGGTGTTCGCCGACCGCAGCGACCAGGAGATCGCGCGACTGATCTCCGCTGCGAGCGGTACCGACATGTTTGGAGCCCAGGGCGCCGTCGATCGGTTCGCGGGCGAAGCGGACCCGTGCCCGGCGGTCTCGGCCAGCGGCGCTTCCATCACGCTGACTGGCGACTGCACCACGATGGACGGGATCCTCATCGAGGGCACGGCGAGGGTCACCAATCCGACTGCGTGGGACCAAGTCGACTACACGTTCGGGGACGACACCGTCTACGAGCTCACCGGATGGTCGCTGACGCTGAGCTCGTTCACCCAGGTGTTCGACGGCAACGTGCGGATCGAGAGCTTCACGGTGTGGGATGCCGACGTCACCGCGACTCAACTCGGAATCGAGGTGCGCTCGGACCTCCACTACGACTGTGACTCGGCGACCTGCGATCTCGACGGTAGTGGCGTCGAGATCGTCGGCATTGGCGGAGCGACGGTGTCGGGCACGGTGCAACTGAACGGCGAGGCCAATGCGAGCTTCCGGCTCCGCGGCAGGGACACGCTGAACGCGTCGATCTCGCAGGGCTGCGTGGCGTGGGCGATCGAGGGCACCGATCGCCAGAAGACCTGCCCCTAAAGTCCGAGCGCCTTGGCGACGCGCTTGATCGCGTCGTGCTCGTGGCCCGAGAGCTTGCCGTCGGCGGACGCCGCATCGAGCAGGAGCTCGACGAGCTCTTCCTTCTCCGCCGTCGAGAGTGCGCCGACGATCGGCTCCGCTTCGTCCCAGCCCTCGAGCTCGATCACGCGCTGGCGCTCCGCCTCCGACAGGCCGAGCCGCGTCATCATCGCGTGCAGAAAGCTGCGCTCGTCATCGCTCACCATGCCGTCCGCGACGAGGACCTTGGAGATGAGGAGGCACTTCGCGGTGTTCGCGTTCATCGCGAGCATCGTAGCCGATCACTCGCAGGTGACGGAGTCCCAGCCCGCGGTGTAGCCGTCGCTGTAACCGGCGTCCCACCCCGGACCCCATCCATCGTCCCAGCCGCCGGCATAGCCCGCGTCGTAGCCGGTCGCGTAGCAGCTCGAGTACGCGACGGCATACGAGGCGTCGTATCCGTCGGCGTACCCATCGGTCCATCCGGTCGCGTAGCCATCCGCGACGCCGTCGACCTCGCCGTGTGGGTACGCGGCGTCGTAGGCCGCGGCATACCCGTGCTGGTAGTCGCGGTTCGCGAGCTTGCCTGCGTCGAAGCCGCGGTCCTCCGCCCACGGATCGAGGGCGGAGTCGAAGCCGCGCGCGTAACACACGCGCTTGTCCTCCGGATCGACCTCCTCTTCGGCGGTCTCCTCGGCGGGGGCGGTCAGGCGCGGCGCGACGCCCGCGCATGCGCCGTAGCCGTCGGAGGCGCCGGCGGCAAACCCATCCGCGTAGCCCTGCGCGCTGCCGTCGGCGAATGCGTCCTGGTAGCCGTCGTAGTCGCCGTCGCCGCGTCCATCCGCGTCGCCCGCGCTGCATGCGGTCGGATCGCCCGCGCCGTCGCTCGTCCCGAGCGCGTAGGCGTCGTCGTAGCCGAGCGCGTACCCGCTGGATCCGTAGAAGCCCGCATTCCAGCCATCGGCGTAGCCGGCGTTCGCACCGTCGAGCTCACCATCGGCGTACGTGAGCGAGAGGCCGCGCGCTCGGCCGCGACTGTAGGCAGCGTCGTTCTCCGTGATCGCTTGCGCTTCACCGCGGCGGTACTCCGCTTCGAGGGGACCATCGTCGAAGCAATCCGGGCCGCAGCCGGAAGTGAGGACAACGGCGAGAGCGAGCAGCGCACGGAGCACGCGCGGCTCCGGTGCAAGCCGAGTTCCGAGGCGCGGCGCGATAACCACGTGATCGCGCGATGCGAGGGTGTGGCGCGCGGACGACAGTCCTGCGAGATCCGCAGCTCCTCACCGTGCTACCAAGCGGCCATGTGCCGGAACATCCGCCAGCTGTTCAACTTCGAACCGCCCGCGACCGACGAGGAGGTGGAGGCGGCCGCGCTGCAATTCGTCCGCAAGGTCAGCGGCACGCGCCTGCCGTCCGGCAAGAACCAGGCACGGTTCGACCGCGCGGTCCGCGGCATCGCCAGGCTGACGCGCGAGCTGGTCGACTCTCTCGAGACCACCGCGCCGCCCAAGAACCGCGAGGAAGAAGCGCGCAAGGCCCGCGCGCGCAGCGCGGAGCGATTCGCGCGGTGATATCGTAGCCAGATGAGCGTGCGCGCCGACGACCTCGCGAAGCTGACGGTGCTCGATGCGAGCGGCGCGACGATCGATCTCGGCACGCTGTGGCGCGATCGCACTGCGGTGCTGGTGTTCGTCCGCCACTTCGGTTGAATCCACTGCCGCGAGCACGTGGTGCAGTTGCACCGCAGCATCGACCAGCTCCACGCCGCGGGCGCCGAGATGATCGTGATCGGCAACGGCACCCCGAGCTTCATCGACGGGTTCCGCGAGCAGACGAACTATCACGGTCCGCTCTACACGGACCCGTCGCTCGCCGTGTTCAAGGCGGCGGAGCTCAAGCGCGGCGTGCTGAAGACGCTCGATCCGCGCAGCCTCGGCAAGGCGGTGAAGGCGCTGCGCGAGGGCCATCGCCAGGGCCGGACGCAGGGCGACGCGTGGCAGCAGGGCGGCGTGCTCGTGATCGCGCGCGACGGAACGCTCGTGTACCACCACGCCTCGGAGCGCCCCGGCGACAACGCCGAGGCGCGCGACATCCTCGCGGCGCTTACTTCGCAGCGGTGAGCGCGGCGGCGACCGCCTTGTCGAGACGCTCGCGCTGATCGTCGGGCAGCGTCTGCCGGCAGCGCTCGAACCGCGCGAGCGCGGTGGCGTTGGTGACGTGGCATTCGATCGAGGCGGCCGCCCAGCGGTCCGCCGTGCATTGCGCGATGAACGCCTCCTGCAGCGCGGGCACGAGCTTCGCCATCTGCGCCTCGAGCTCCGCGCGCCGCGACGGCGGCGAGGTGGCGAGGTTCTGATCGAGGTACGCCTTCACCGCGGGGCCGAGCTTGCTGCAATCGGGCGGGGGTGCGTTCGGATCGGCGGGGGCGGCGGTCGTCGCGTCGACGGGCGCAGGGGCCGGAAC
>DATLHR010000169.1:0-10529 GCA_035539815.1 Kofleriaceae bacterium | reverse complement strand
TCATATTGCCGCGTGTGTGCGCGGATAGCATCCGCGAGTTCGCGCGCGCGAACGCGAGCGGTCGGCGGCAGCTGATCCTCCGACACCTCGCGGTCGTTCACCACGGCTCGCGGGATCACCGTGACGGCGAAGTGCTTCTTGGTGCGCGACTGCACCTCGTAGACGAGGTGGACCACGAACGCGACATCGACGACGTCGGCGGGATCGAGCCGCAGCGGGAACGTGATGAATGCGAAGTCGTGGAGCCGTGTCTCCGTCTTCGCGATCGAATAGCCCTGCAGCTGGGTCGCCTCGATCGCCATCTGTCCGATGGTCGACGTGCTCACCCCGCTGTACGACGCCTCGTACTTGACGTCGTTGGGCGTGGCGCAGCCAGCGCTCGCGAGGAACCAGGCGATTAGAATTGTTCGATGCACCATCCCGGTTTCTCCGAGCCCCGAAAGCGATAACGGAGGAGAACCTTTCGATTCTCCTCCGTTAAGTCGCGGAGCGGACGGGACTCGAACCCGCGGCCTCCGGCGTGACAGGCCGGCGTTATAACCGACTTAACTACCGCTCCAGAATCGTTCAGTTTTCAGTGGGCGAAGCAGGGTTCGAACCTGCGACCCGCGCCTTGTAAGGGCGACGCTCTTCCGCTGAGCTATTCGCCCGAACTTCCGAGGGGCCTTTTCTAGGCGGGCTCGTGCCTGGTGTCAAGACGGGATGCCGCGGAGTTCACGGAATCGAGCGGGGCTCCGGGGAGGCGCCGCGCATGCCGGTCGAGGCCTCGTAGGCGAACTTGCGCGAGCGGTTCATGTCGCCGAGGGGGCGGTGCTCGGGAGCCGAGTGCCAGGGATTGAAGGAGAGCTCGTTGCAGAAGGCTTCGGTGGCGTTGCTGGCCGCGGTGTCGAGGGCGGTGGCGGGGATGGTGACGCGGCCGATGCGGACGGGCGGCGAGGCGGTCTCGCTCCATTCGCTGGTCGAGTCCTCGATGGACATGGCGACGGAGTCGGTCTGGCGCTGGGCGTAGAAGTCGAAGCAGATGTCGCGGGTCGCGAGGGTGGCCTTGATGTCGGCGCGGAGGAAGTCGGGGCCGGTGGTGGGCAGGGCGGCCGGCGTGCCCGCGCACGGACGCGCGATGTACTTGACGGCGAGGCGCGAGCCGTGGCGGTTGGCGTTCGCGGCCCAGAAGGTTTCGGTGCGCGCGCTGTCGACGCGCTTCGCGAGGACCTTCGCGATGCGGATCGCGGTGCGCGGGTGCGTGAGGAGGTAGTGGGCGATGGCGGCGGTGCCGCGCTCCTGGGCCTTGGTGAACTCGATGAACTCGTTCGCGCTGGCGTTGGGGATGGCGGGGAGGTTGACGAGGAGGAAGTCCTGGGTGACGGCGTCGGTCTGGCCGTCGAGGATCTTGGGGCCGGTCACGCCGACGAGCTTGATCGCGAGGCCCTGGACGCCCTTGTGCTCGTCGGGGAGCATCGAGAGGGTGCCGTTGGAGAGGCGGACGTAGGCGGGGAAGGTCTTGGGGCCGTTGCCGAAGACGGGGCCGACGGCGAGGTCGGCGGGCGCGGCGACGGTCTCGAAGGTGCCGGTGGTGCAGACGTGGCGCTTGGCGTGGAACGCGCGGCGGATCTCGTCGTCGCCGTTGAGGCGCTTCATCGCGGTGCGCAGCTGGATGCCCATGATGTCCTGAGCGTGCTCCTGGTAGTCGCGCGTCTCGTTGGGGCGCGAGGTCTCGGCGTAGAGCGCGGGGCGGACGGGCTGGCCGGTGAGCTGGCAGACGCCGTCGGGTTTGGAGGGAACGGTGAGGTCGTCGGCGCAGCGCAGGCCGGTGGAGCAGTCGGCGTTGTCGCGGCGATCGCAGGCCTGGCCGATCTCGGAGCGCAGGTAACACGTGCCGTGGTTGCAGGTGTGGCGGGTGTCCTGCTGGCACTGCCAGTTCCAGGTGCACGCCTCGCCCCAGGTGCGGTTGCCGAACACGTCCGCCTTGCCGTCGGGGCCGCTGCAGTGACCGTCCGCGACGAACTGCGCGGCGGGCGAGGCGTCGGAGCAGTCGGCGTCGGTGCTGCCTTCGCACGAGGCAAGGATCGCGGTGGCCTCCTCGCACGAGCCGATGGGGTCCGGGGCGGCGGTGCAGGCCGCGAGCGACGCGAGGGCCGAGGCGGCGAGCGAGGCGAGGAGGGCGCGCATGTCCCGCGTACTTCGCAAGCGGTGGACCGATCGAAGCGCTAGGAGTGTCGCGGAGTTTGCAGCGGCTGGTCGAGTAGCCGGGTAGGCGAGTAGCCGGGTCTCGGCACGCTGCGCGCGTGGTGTGGCGCGTTTGGTGACGGCCACTTCCGAACGGCTGGTTGACAGATCAGGGGCGCGTCTCTAGGTTTCTGCGCCGAGGCTCGTCATGACGCAGCTGCAAGACATGCGGTTCGCTCGCATTCACGCCGGTCTGGCGCGGATGAACGACTACGCCTTCCTGTCGGTGTTCCCGGCTCGTCCGTAAGCCGCGGGGGCTCCGAGCGGCTGCGCGGCGGGTCGTCTGACGACGCCGTGGTGGTCGTGCCCACGCGGGAGGCACGCGCGGTTCGCTACGCGACGCGCATCAGCGCGAGCTCGCCTGGAAGGGCGGCTCGGCGCGTCGCCAAAGGTTTGCCTACGACACGAAGAAGGGAAGGGTCACATGACCCGAAGGATCGACATCGAACGCATTCGCAACATCGGCATCATCGCGCACGTCGACGCCGGCAAGACCACGCTCACCGAGCGGGTGCTGTTCCACACGGGACGCATCCACAAGGTCGGCGAGGTGCACGCCGGCACGGCGCACACGGATCATCATCCACTCGAGCAGCAGAAGGGCATCACGATCATGGCGGCGGCGGTGACGGCTGACTGGAACGGTCACCGCATCCACCTGATCGACACGCCCGGTCACGTCGACTTCACGATCGAAGTCGAGCGATCGCTGCGCGTGCTGGATGGCGCCGTGGTCGTCCTCGACGGCGTCGCGGGCGTGGAGCCGCAGACCGAGACGGTGTGGAGACAGGCGGATCGCCACCGCGTACCGCGGCTGGTGTTCGTCAACAAGCTCGACCGGGTCGGCGCGGACTTCGTGCGCGCGATGGGCGAGGTGTCCTCGCGCCTCGGTGCAAAGCCGATCGCGGTGACGTGGCCCGTGTACGAGGGCGAGAAGCTCGTGGGCGTCGTCGATCTCGTGACGATGGAGCTGGTGCGGTGGCCACGCGAAGACGGGCCCTCGCAGCCGGAGCGGTCGCCTGTACGAGGGGAGCTCTTTGACAAGCTGGGTTCGGTTCATGATGCGCTGCTCGAGGTGTGCGCCGACGAGGATCCGTCGGTGCTGGCCGCGGTGGTGGAAGGGCGCGCGGTCGAGCCGGCGGTGCTGTGGCGTGCGCTGCGCGCGGCGACGATCGCGGGGCGCGTGGTGCCCGTACTCGCGGGGTCGGCGTATCGCTATCGCGGCGTCGAGCCGTTACTCGATGCCGTGGTGGCGCTGCTGCCGTCGCCGCGCGATCGCGATGCCTCGGCGTCCTCCGATGGCGAGCTCGCGGCGCTCGGGTTCAAGGTCACGTTCGACGAGCACGGTCAGCTCACGTTCGTACGCGTCTATCGCGGCGCGCTCGAGAAGGGGATGACCGTGCTCGCCTCTCGCGCGGGGCGAAAGCAGCGCGTGGGACGTCTCGTCCAGCTGATGGCGGACGAGCGACAAGAGGTGACGCGGCTCGAGGCCGGCGAGATCGGTGCGATCATCGGCGTGCCGCTGCAAGGCGGCGAGACGCTGTGCTCGCCCGACGCGCCGGTGGTGCTGGAGTCGATCGTCGCGCCGGAGCCCGTCGTGCGGGTCGCGGTCGAGGCGAAGACGTCGGCGGATCGCGAGAAGCTCGGCGTCGCGCTCGGGCGGATGGTGGCCGCGGATCCATCGCTGCGGCTGGAGTCGGATGCGGACACCGGGCAGACGCTGCTCGCGGGGATGGGCCAGCTGCACCTGGAGATCGCGGTGGAGCGGCTCGCGCTCGAGCATGGCTTGGCGGTGGTGACCGGGCGGCCGCTGGTGGCGTACCGCTCGACGGTGCGGAGCGTGGTGCGGCGCGAGCTGCGGCACGTGAAGCAGTCGGGTGGGCCCGGTCAGTTCGCGCACGTGGTGCTCGAGGTCGGGCCGGCCGCGCGCGGTGCGGGCCTCGTGTTCGAGGATCGCATCAAGGGCGGCGCGCTCACCCGCGAGTACGTCCGCGGCGTCGAGCGCGGCGTGCGCGAGGCGATGGCGCTCGGCCTGCTCGGCGGGCATCCGGTGGTCGACGTGCAGGTCGTGCTCGTCGACGGCTCGACGCACGTGAACGACTCGAGCGAGCTGGCGTTCCAGATCGCTGCCTCGCTCGCGTTCCGGGCGGCGGCCGCCGACGCGTCCCCTGCGTTGCTCGAGCCGGTCATGCTCCTCGAGGTCACGTGCCCCGAGGACGAGGTCGGCGCGGTGATCGGTGACGTCGGCCGCCGGCGCGGTCAGGTCCTCGGGCTCGATGCCCGCGGCGACGATCGCGTCGTGCGCGCCGAGGTGCCGCTCGCCGAGACGTTCGGCTACGCGGGTGCGCTCGGCACGCTGACGCACGGGCGCGGGCGGTTCACGCTCGAGCCCGCGCGCTACGAACCGGTCCCCGACGCGATCGCGAAGGCGATCGCCGCGTGAATGAAGGGCTCCCCACGCAGGGAGCCCTTGTTGTTTCCCCGAGGCGAAAAGAACGTCGGTCCGCATCTAAGCCCGTCCCCGCGTGACAGCACCGCGCTCGCGTCCACCGCGGCGCCGTCTACGTGATCGCGGGCGCGGGTCGCTCCGGCGTCGAGTCGCACGACTTCGGCACCCACCATCGCCGCATGAGCTCGGGCTTGGTCCACGCCTCGAACACGATGCGCGCATGCGCGTTGAAGGTGCGCGTGATGACGACCTCGCGCTCGGACTTCCGTTCCACCGTCGTGTCGTTCTTCATCGGGGGCCCTCCTTCTCTTTCAACTTCAGTTCTTCGATCACCTGGTCAAGCTCGTCGAAGCGCGCGCTCCACAGCTGGCGATAGCGGTCGATCCACGCCGTGACCTCGTCGAGCCGGCGCCGGCCGAGCGTGCATGTCCGCACCCTGCCGACCTTCGCCGTCGCGACGAGCCCGGCATCTTCCAGCACACCGACGTGCTTCTTCATACCGGTCAAGGGGGGCGTTCACGACACGACGGCGTCGCGAAGTGCCCCGACGCCATCAGGTCCTGGCGGTCCGGCTCGCACAGCGTTGCCCGTGATGTCGGTAACCCTGGGTCGGGGTTACCGGCAGCGCTATCCTCGTGCCGATGATCTCCGATTTTGCCGAGAGGCTCACCAAGGTGGTGCCTCGCTTGTTTGCTCCCGGCGCACTTCCCGATGACTGGGACCACCGCGCGACGACGTACGATCTGTTTCGGTTCGACTCGGATACCGCGTTCGCGGAGCGCTTCGAGGCAGCGCTCGACGACCTCGCGAAGCTCGACGACCCGCGCCAGATCCGCGAGCGGCTCGGCGCCGTCGGGCTTCCGTTCGACTACGCGCGCCTCGGCCAGCCGCTGTCGACCGTGCTCGAGATGTACGTGCAGTCGCGCACGAACGCCGCGCGTGTGTTCTCGTTCGCGTCGGAGACCAAGCCGTGGTTGGCCGTTATCGAATCGCCAAAGCGGAAGCTCCCCGTCCGCATCTACGCGCGGGGAGCGCTGCGAGGATCCCGCGCGGCGAAGCACGCCGAGATTCACGAGCACTGGCGCGGTGAGCTCCCCGCCCGCAGCCCTGACACGATCAGCGTCCTCGTCACCGATGCTCCGTTCACTGGTGACGTGCAGGCGAGCGCGGCCGATGCGATCTGCTACGCCGTGCCGAACGGCGGCATGCTTCTGATCCGTGACGAAGCGCGCGTCGATCCCTACGGCATCCAGTTGATTCGCAAGCGAACCGTCTCTGCGTTGCTCGCTGCGGATGCGCGCGCAGAGCTCGAGCGGATCGCGGGCGTCACACCCACGATCTTGCCCGAGGCCACGCCGGCCGAGTGCCAGACCGCGCTGCAGGCGCTGTTCCCGCAAATCTGCGAAAGCCTCTACTTCTGCACCGGGCTCGCCGCCGAAGCTGCCGTGTTCACCGCCGTCGGTGACGTGCTGGGTCCGGGGCCGGTCACGATGTTCTACGCGCAGAACGGCTACGGCGGCACCGGGCAGCTGATTGCCGACCTCCTCGCGCGCGGAGGTGTGATCACGCCGCGCCCGCTCGAAGTCATCGGTCACGATCGCGCCGGCCGCCCGGTCACGCTCGTCGATCGCGTGCTCGCGTCTCTCGAGGCCCTCGATGGCGCAGCATGTGTGTTCCTGGAGACGCCGACGAACCCAGAGCTGCAGGTCCACGATTTTTCCGCACTGATGGTGGGCGTGCGCGCGTACCGACAGCGCACCGGCAAGCAGGTGCCGATCATCGTCGACACCACGCTCGCGCCGCTCTACCCGATCTTCGCGAAGGACTTCGCGCAGGACTGGCCGTTCGTGCTCGTGAAGAGCGGCTCGAAGTACTTCACCAAAGGGAAGACGACCCTCGGAGTCGTCGCCTGTGCGAGTGACCCGACCGCGCGTCAGATCGTCGCGCGCGCTCGCGAGCTCGGTCACGACGCGGACTCGTTCGCGCGCCCCGCGCAACTCGCCGAGCTCCGCGCGGGTCTCGGCGATCTCGTACCGCGCATGGCCGCGATCAGCGCGCACACGATCCGACTCGCGCACGGCCTTCGCAACGCGCTGCGCGCCCGCGGTCACGAGATCACGCTGTACGCGATCTCCGAGGCGCAGGTCGCCGATGGCCTGGCGAGCGGCATGCTGTCGTTCTATCTGCCTCCGGAGCCGACGACGTACCCGGATCTCGTAGATGAGTTCGTCGCGTACCTGCTTGCGCACGCGCCGACGCTGGTCAAGAGCCGCGTCAGCTACGGTCAATCAACCGGCGACGGCAAGCCGGACTACTTCTATGTGATCAACCCTGAAGAGTCGACGCAGGGCGCGCTCTCCGCCGAAGTGAAGAACGCGCAGAAACACGACAACGTGCAGATCTGCCGGATCTCGGTACCAGAGCACGGCGACGTCGATGGTCTGCTTGCCGCGATTGACGGGTTCTTCGTAAGGCCTCGCCTCGCCCCGCAGTGACGAAGCTGGCCGCATATGGCAGGCCGCGCTACTTCGCGAAAGTCCAGGGCAGCAGCGTCTCGCCGCGATCGGCGGCGATGACAGCGGCCTGGAGGTACGCCGCCGGATCGACGTCGTGCAGCTGCGAGACGCGCTGATGAAGAATCGTTCGTCGCTCGACCGAGCGACCGTGAGCTCATCAAGCGACTGGTTCGGGCATGCACCCGGACGGACACTCGTTGTTCGAATCGACGCACACGGTTTGCCCGTTGCAGACGCGCGAGCCGGTGTCGGTGATGCAGTACTGCACGCAGACGACACCATCGATGAAGGCCGGCGCGTCCACCGGCGGCTGCGGTGCGCCGTCGTCGCCACAGCTCGCGGTGAGCGTGAACACCAACGCAGCAGGGACGCGGAGTCGCATGCGACGAGCGTATCAGAGCGCGAGGCGAGCCAGCTCGAACAAGCGAGCGTCGGCCCGCGCGAGCGTGATGACATGTTCTCGCACGAGTGCGAAGTCGGGCAGCAGCGCCGAGACGTCGTGTGCCGTCAGCGGGTGTGACGCGACGGCCGCACCGGGTTGGTGCGCGACGAGGAGCAGCGCGCCGCCTGGCGTGACGAGGGTCGCGATCGCGGAGGCGTACGCGGAGCGTGCTGCGGGCGACAGGCAGTGAAGCAGGCCACAGTCCACTGCGACGTCGAACGCACCGGGCAGGCGTGTCGCCGTGATGTCGTCTAGCGCGAACAGGATCGGCAGTGCACCGGCGCGCTCGCGGGCGCGGCCGAGCGCGGTGGGCGAAACATCGGTCGCCGTGACCGTGAAGCCACGGCGCGCCGCCGCGATCGCGATGGTCCCGCTGCCCGTGCCGAGATCGAGCAGCGTGCGGCCGCGAGCGTGGTGGGCTTCGAGCGCTGCGCCCATGACGGCGTCGACGTCATCCGTGTGCCAGGCGAGCCGCTCGTTCGGCGTGGATGCCCACAGCTGCTCCCAGCCGGCGGCATCAGCGGGCAACGCTGTGCGCGCCGGGAGCTGAGCCAGCACGTAGCGCGCGATGTCGATCAACGTCGAAGCGGGCGGCGACGGACCGAGAAGCGGACGGCGCTCGGCGGGCGGCGTGGCGACCTCGATGCCGAGCGCGGGATGCACGATCCAGCGGCGATGCGTGCGCAGTGTCGCGAGGTTGGCCTGCACCGCCGGCGACGCATACATGCCGTCGTTCATGGACGGCACGATCATCACCGGCGCGCGGGTCGCGCACACGAGTGCGGCGACGAGGTCCGAGCAATTGCCCGTCGCGATCCGCGAGATCGTGGTCGCGGTCGCGGGCGCCACGATCACGAGTTCGGCCCATTCGGCGAGCGTGATGTGCGGTGCCGGCATCGTCGCATCTCCCTGCCACAGGGAGCTCATGACGGCGTGATGCGTGATCGCCTCCAGCGCGCGCGCCGAGACGAACTTGCGCGCCTCGCGAGTCAACGTGACGCGCACCTCGCAGCCGAGTGCGAGCAGACCTCGCAGCAGCGCTGGGGTGTCGACCGCGGCGATCGCGCCCGAGACCGCGACCACCACCCGCCGTCCCACCGCGCGCGGAGGCAGTTCTTTGGCGACGACGAGCACGCCGTCTTCGACGAGCTGCGCGCACAGCTCGTCGACCGGAGCGCGCGGGAAGTCTGCGCCGGCTTGCTCGGCGAGCGCCGCGAACAGCTGCTCGGTCGTGAGCGGGCGCGCATACAGCTCGAGCACCGCACGCAGCAGCTGGGCGCTGTCACCGTCGAACCGGCGCGTCAAGCGTGGGCCGATTACGTGCGTCGACGTGCCGTGATCGACGATGCGCACGATCGGAGCGCGAACGAGAGGGCCACTCATCCTCGCCCGAACTTACTCTCCATGAGTACGCCCGTGTCGCGATCGCGGCCGCGTGCTGTGGGTACGACGCGTGCACCGAGGACGGCATGCGTCGATTGGCTCTCTACGCGAGGCTCCTCCATCGCGTGGAACCGGTACAAGATCGTCGGATTCACGACCACGTTCCACCAGACGATGGCGTCCATCGCGCTCGCGACGCGAATCAAGGAGCAGCACCCATCGGTGCAGATCGTGTTCGGCGGGGCCAACTGCGAGTCGTCCATGGGGCACGCACTCCATCGTCTGTTTTTCGTGATCGATTTCGTTTGCACGGGGGAGGGGGACCTCTCGCTCCCCCGTCCTCGTGAAGAGCCTATTGCACGATCCGACCAGCGCGGACCTGCGAGCAAGCTGAGGTGGCTTCTCGATGATGATCCAGCTCAAGAACGGCGAGCGGTCATGCAAGAACGTCGAGACGATGGATGCATGCACGAGCTCGTGTACCGCGCAGCTGCGCATGGACGCGATGTCGAAGTTGCCGACCGCGATGTCGAGTTGCACCTGCTCGGACGCGATCGCCTGCAACTAAGGTCGCTGGCAGCTCTTCAGCGAGGAGGGTGAATAGCCGTTGCGGAGCGTAGCCTCGGCGCACGCGGCGTCGCCGTTCTTGCAGTGCGCGAGAGATGTCGGCGGAAGGTTTGTTCTCGATCAGCATCAGCGCGCACGTCGTCTGCACGCCGCGGCAGTTCTCGAGTGAGGACGGAGGGAAGTTACGTTCGATCAACGCCTCGGCACAGCGGCCGTTCACGCAGGCAGTCCCCGACCACTGCGTCGCCCCTGGACAGATGCACTGATCTCCTGACGGCATCGCACCGCCGCTGCACGGGGATGCCGATCCGCGTGACGGCCACGCCCGCGAGCAGCTGACGGATCTGTTCGCGAAGCTGCGCGACCCCGCGTAGCAATCGATGCTGCTCGTTCGTCGTGCGATGACGAACCGGTAAGGATCGGGTAGCTCCGGCTTCACAGCGCCGGCCGAGGCGTGCGACGTTCAACGCTTGTTCGCTCGGGGGCTGTCGTGATGTCGTTCGCTCGGGTTCGTGGCTATTCGTCCGTCCTGTGTCTCGCACTCGCGCTGAGCTGCGGTGACGACACCAACCACCCGGCACCTGACGCGCCGGACGTACCGCCGCTCGACATGGCCGAGCTCGCCGTCGACGTCACCGCGCAGCCGTTCGGCACGGTCGTCGTCGGTGGCCAGAGCGCGGCGGCGACGATCACCGTGTCGAACACCGGAGGCGTCGCGAGCGGCGTGCCGACCGTGGCGCTCGCAGGAGGGGCGGCGGCGGACTTCGAGATCGTGACCAACGGCTGCACGGTGGCGCTCGAGCCGGCTGCGACCTGTGCGATCGCGGTGCGGTTCGCGCCGACCTCCACCGGCACCAAGATGGCATCGCTCACCGCCGCCGCGACGCCGGGCGGCAGCGTGGCGACGGCGCTCGAGGGCGTGGGCATCGCGCCGGGCGCTCTCGCGATC
>DATLHR010000168.1:0-1577 GCA_035539815.1 Kofleriaceae bacterium | reverse complement strand
CGCCTCGTGTCGACCCCCGCACGTCATCGTGCACCGAGGGGGTCGCCTCGTGTCGACCCCCGCACGTCATCGTGCACCGAGGGGGTCGCCACGCGTCGACCCCCGCACGTCATCGTGCACCGAGGGGGTCGCCTCGTGTCGACACCCGCCGGTCATCGTGCACCGAGGGGGTCGCCTCGTGTCGACCCCGCCGGTCATCGTGCGCGTGCGTTGGGAAGACGATGGTGTGAGGAATCGTTCTTGGACGAACGTCGGTCCAAGGACACGAAGGCTAGGTGCAGGAACTCGCGCCGTCGCAGCGCACGTAGCAGTCGTTGCAGATCACGCACGAGGCGTAGTCGTTGAAGATGCTCTCCCCGGTCGGGTAGCTCGTCTCGCAGCTCGTGAAACAGGCCGTATCGCCGTCCGCGCACCCGTCGATGCACGTGATGAAGTAGCCACAATCGAGGCTGTCGATGCAGGCCGCGTACTCGGAGCTGCAGAGGCCGTTGGCGGTCTCGCGCGAACACGCCGAGCACGTGGAACAGTCGCTCGTGGTCATGTCGCAGGTGGTCGTGGGGACGCCGCCGCCGCTGCCGCCGCTGCCGCCGCTGCCGCTGCTGCTCGAGCTCGAGCTGGGTCCTGGTCCCCCCCAGTCATCGCCTCCCTCGCCGCCTCCGCCGCCAACGCCGCCGGTCGAGCCTGTGGCGCAAGCGAAGACGTTGAGCGCGAGAAACGAGCAAGCGATGACGAAGATCGAACGCGCGGACATCATGACTCCTCCTGCCGCGCGATGGGGCGCGGCGCCGGGGTATCGACGAGCCATCGTCGCATGAATTCGAGGAAAAAAGGACGAAGGGGCGAGGCGCGCGACGCCTTTCGAGCACCGAAAAGGGCGCGGGTCTTGGCACGCTTTTGTTGGTTTCGGTATACGAGGAATGCGTGGCTGCTTTCGTCGTTCCACATGAGCCAGTCCCTCCCGTCGACGTGTTGAAAGACGCGCTCGCCGCGCTCGCGGAGAAGGCGCGCGCGACCGTGCGCCCGAACGATCTCGCGAGCCGTGATCCGCGCTTCATCAAGCGCGCGATGCCGCTCCTGGGGATGTTCTACGACCACTACTTCCGCGCCGAGACGGAGCTCGAAGAGCCCTTCACGGACGGGCCCGCGCTCGTGGTCGGCAACCACAACGCGATGACCGGAACGCCGGACATGTTCTGTCACATGCTCGCGTTCTGGAGGCTTTACTCACCCGATCGGATCTCGTACGGGCTCATGCACGACGTGCCGTTCCGCTTTCCCGGCGCGGGCGCGTGGTTGAACGCCGCGGGCGCGATCGCGGCGAGCCCCGAGAACGCGGCGCGCGCGATCGATCGTGGCGCGGCGGTGCTCGTGTTCCCAGGCGGCGACATCGACGCGTGCAAGCCGTTCTCGCGAAGGTACGAGATCGAGTTCGGCAAGCGCCGCGGCTTCGTGCGCACGGCGCTGCGGCACCAGATCCCGATCGTGCCCATCGTGAGCGTGGGCGCGCATCACTCGCTCTACATCTGGACCGACGGGCGGCGTATCGCGGAGGCGCTCCGGCTGCCGCTGCTCGCGCG
>DATLHR010000167.1:0-9904 GCA_035539815.1 Kofleriaceae bacterium | reverse complement strand
CCGCCGTGGCCGCCGCGATCAGCATGTTGCTGATCGATCAGCCGCTCGCGCGATGGATCGCCGGCTACGAGCCGCTCGGATTCTGGGACTCCGGGATCGCCGCCCTCGAGTGGGGGATCCTGCTGCCCGTCTTCAAGTGGGCGCTCGCGATCCTGTTCGTGGCCGGGATGATCGCGTGCGTCGCGGTGCCCTCGCTGCGGCGGTTCGCGCCCGCGTGGATGTTCCTGGCGGCGAGCCACCTGCTGTCCCGCATCGCGATGGTCGAGCTCAAGGACGCGACCTCGCGCCTGCGCCCGCACGAGTGGCTGAAGCACGGTGGCGAGACATTCTTCCGCGAGCACAGCGGGCTCGCGTTTCCATCGGGGCACGTGGTGTCGTTCGCGAGCGTGGTCATCCCGCTCGTGGTGGTGTTCCCGCGCTTGCGGCCGCTGTTGATCGTCGTGGCCTACGTCGTCGCGGCGCGCATCGTCGCCGACGCGCACTGGCTCTCGGACACGCTGGCCGGCGTCAGCCTCGTGTGCCTGGTCACGTGGTGCTGCGCGTGGGTGATCCGGCCGCGGCGCGGCTGACCGCGAGCGTACCGAGCACGATCAGCGCGGCGCCGGAGAGCATCCACTCCGACGGCGCATCGCCGAACAAGGTCCACTGCCACATGATCGCGAACGCGATCTGCATGTAGCCCATCGAGGTCACGCGGCTCGCGCTCTCGATCGCGAGCGCCTTGGTCATGAACACCTGGCCGACCTGCGTCGTGAGGCCGATCATGAGGAGCAGGAGCCACTCGACGGGCGTGGGCGTCACCCAGGTCGCCGCGGCCCACGGCACGATCAGCGGCGTCGCGATCAACGGGAAGTAGAAGACGATGACGTACGGATGCTCGGTGCGCGCGAGCTGGCGCACGGTGACGTAGGCGATCGACGACGCCACCGCCGCGCCGAGCCCGACCGCGACGCCGAACGGGTCGAGGCCGGTGCCGCTCGGGTGGACGACCAGCGCGACGCCGCCGATGCCACAGGCGAGCGCGAGCGCCGTCGACGATCCGATCGGCTCGCGCAGCACGAACCACGCGATCACCGACGTGATGAGCGGCACCGTCTGCTGGATCGTGGTCGCGTCGGCGAGCGGCAGGTGTGCGAGCGAGAGGTAGTAGAGGCTGAGGCCGGCGAACCCGACGAGCCCGCGCACGACCAGGCCGCGCCGGTTGGTCCCCCACGGGTGGAGGCGAGCGCGCACGACCATCGCGTAGGACACGACGAGGGTGACCACCGCACGGGCGAGCACGATCTCGCCGGTCGGCAGGCGCTCGCTCGCGAGCTTCACGAGCAGCGCCATGGCGGAGAACCCGAGGGCGCTGGCCGCCATGTACAGCACGGCACGTGGGAGCCTCATGAAGTCACTCGGATGCAGTGTCGCACGCCGGCGATACATCGCATGTCGATCCAAGGCATGCTCGCTCGTCGCCTCCCCATGCGAATCCCTCGAACGCCCCTTGTCTCATCGCTGCTCCTGCTCGCCGCCTGTGGCTCGTCCAGCCCTCCGGCGCGTGCGCCGGCCGAGCCGCTCACGTGGAAGAACATGGATGCCAAGCAACGCGAGGCGTACATGAAGGACGTCGTGATGCCGCGGACCAAGGAGCTGTTCGTGGCGTTCGACCCCAAGTACCAGACGATGGACTGCAGGACGTGTCACGGCGACGGCGCGGAGGACGGCTCGTTCGAGATGCCGAATCCCAAGCTCGAGCCGCTACCGAACACCCCGGAGGCGTTCATGGCGTGGATCAGCAAGGATCCCGAGGCCGCCCGCTACGCGGAGTTCATGGCGACGAAGCTCGAGCCGCTCATGGGCGAGCTGCTGCAGATCCCGGTGTTCGACCCGAAGACCGGCAAGGGAGAGCTCAGCTGCGGGACGTGTCACACGCTCGTCGATGCCAGCGGGCAGATCGTGCCGCCGAGCTCGCACGAGCACGACCACGACCATCACCACGACCACTGAGCTCAGGGCGCGGCCGCGGCGAACAGCGAGCGCGCGATGATCGGATGCAGCTGGATCGCCGGCCGGTAGGCCGCGAGCAGGCCGGCGATCGTCGCGAGCACGCGGCCGAGCAGCACGAACGAGCGCGGGATCGTGAGCCCCGAGAGCTGCTTCGCCCGTGCGATCTGCGCCGCGAACGTCGCTTCCCAGTCGAGCTCGCTGACCGCGGCGCCCGGCCGCATCGCGCCGATCAGCGCGGCGGTGGCCGCGACGAGCTGCTCGGGTGCATCGGCGACGAACCCGAGCGCCGCCAGCTCGCGCCCCGCCGCCATCTGGTCCTGCGCACCGATCGCGAGCACCAGCCGCGCGTACGCCGCGCGCTCCTCGCGCGTGAGCTCGTCGGCGAGCATCGGCAGGTCGACGCCCGGCACTTCGCCGAACGCGCCGGCGATCGTGCGCAGCGCGGCGATGTCGGCCTCGATCACGTCCTCGATCCCGGGCACCTGGACCTTGACCGCGACCGATGTGCCGTCGAGCAGCGTCGCCGCATGGACCTGCGCGAGCGACGCGGCCGCGAGCGGCGTGTCGTCGAACGTGGCGAACACCTCGGCGAGCGGACGGTCCAGCTCGGCCTCGACGCGCGCACGGATCGCCGCGCTGTCGACGGGCGGGACGTCATCCTGCAGCGCCGCGAGCTCGCTCGCCCACACCGGACCGATCAGATCCGGCCGGCACGATGCGAGCTGGCCCAGCTTGGCGATGCCGCCGCGCAGCTGCGCCGCCGCCTGCATGGTGCGGCGCGCGAGGTCGCGGTGGTCCGCTTCGCGCAGGCCATCCGCGCCGCTCGCGACCGCCGCGAGCCGTAGCCAGCGATGTCGTGCGAGCAGCGCGGTGCCGACCTGCGCGAGCTTCGCGGCGCGCGGCGTCGCGCGGTACAGCGTGGTCGCGCGATCTTGCGCGAGGTTCGCGAACGCCTGCGCGTCGCGGGTCACGGCGCCGAGGTCGCGCGCGAGATCGAGGGACATCGCGTCGATTCGTTCACCGAGGTGGCGCACGAGGCGCACCGTCTCGAGCGCGGTCTCGCGCAAGGGACCGAGTAGCTCTGCCGTGTTCATGATCGGAGCTCCTTCAAGCACGCGGGACACACCACGAGCTGGCTGTTGACGCCGACGGCGGCGTCCTTGCCCTTGGGCAGGATGGCGTTGCACTTCGCGCACAGCGCATTCTTCGCGAGCACGATCGGCTGCCAACCGAGCACGTCGTCGATCGACGTGACCTCGGTGACGCGGGGCGCCGGCGTGCGCTCGCCGCGCGCCGCCCGCGCGATCGCGTGACTGTCTGCGACGACATCTCCGACGAGCCCGAATGCATGGCCGAGCACGTTGCGCACGAGGTTCGAGACGCTGACGCCCAGCTCCTGCGCGCGTTCGCGCAGCTCCGCTTCGAGTCGCTCGGGCACGCGCGTATGGATCACGCGCTCCTTCCGCTCGGGCTCGTCGTCGGGTGGCTCGGTCGGCGATCGCCTTCGTGTCACGATGTGACACATCATGTATCACATCGTGACACAAGTCAAACGGCCTCGAGACGGCGGGGCCGCGCACGCCGTTCGCGCCACAGTGTGGATGCGATGTCCTCCGTCGCGGGGCATCTGATTTGCACGACGCGAATGCGTGACTCGTTCGATCCGCATCGCGCTCGCGCATGTGGCGGCACTGCACGCCGTCTCGGTCGCGGCGCCCGCGCTGCCGCGTCCTGGAGAGGAGAGCGGCCGCATCGACGAGATCGACGAGAGCCCGTCGACGTTGCGGCTGATCGGCCGCGGCCTCCTGTTCGTACCACGCACCATCGTCGACGTCGCCTTCCTGCCACTGCGCGGAGGCGCGTACCTCGTCGACCGCTACCAGCTCCTCGAGCGCTATCGCCGCCGGTTCACCAACGAGGCGAGGACGATGAGCCTGTCTCCGTCCGTGCGGCTCGACAGTGGCTTCGGGTTCACCGTCGGCGCGCGGTTCGTCCATCGCGATCTGTTCGGCGCGCGCGAGCAGGTGACGCTCCGCGGCAACTTCGGTGGTCGGTACCGCGAGCGCGTGACCGCCGAGTTCGACACGGGCCATCGCCTGGGCGATCGTGTCTCGTTGCGATTCGGCGGCGAGCACGAGCGCCGGCCCAAGGACGTGTTCTACGGCATCGGCAACGAGGCGATGGGCCCCGAGGTGCGCCATCGCCAACAGCTGCTGCGCGCGAAGACCGCGCTCGAGCTGCGCCCGGTCGCCGATCTCCACGTGCGCGTCGCCGGCTCGCTCACGGATCTCGGGTACGGCGCGAGCGAGTACGGAACATCGATCGAGATGCTCTACGACACGTCGACGCTCGTCGGTTGGGACGGCGCGCGCAACCTCTACGGCGAGCTCGCGCTGCGATGGGACAGCCGGCGCAGCGGCTCGCCGTGGGAGACACCCTCGTTCGTGTCGACGGGATGGCTCGCCGAGCTGTACGCGGGCCGCGTCCACCAGCTGTGGGACGCCGCGGACTACTGGCGCTACGGCTTCGCCGCCCAGCGCTTTTTTCGCATCAGCGCCGGCCCGCGGGTCCTGGCGACCCGCCTGCAGGGAGAAGCGATCGGTGATGGCGACGCGACGTTCACCGAGCTACCGCAGCTCGGCGGCGCGCTCCAGCTGCGTGGGTATCCCTGGGATCGGTTCCGCGACCGCGTGGCAGCGCTCGGCTCCGTCGAATACCAGTGGGATCTCACGCGCAACATGACGGCGAGCCTGTTCGTCGATGCCGGCCGCGTATCTCCGTCCCTCGACGAGCTCTCGATCGACGGGATGCGCGTCGGTTACGGCGTGGGGCTGGGCGTACAGACCACGACCAGCTTCGTCGGGCAGGCGAGCCTCGCCTCGTCGAAGGATGGCGGGTTGTTCCTGAACTTCACCTTCGATCCGGTGTTCCGGGTGTCTCCGCGAGAGGATCGGCGATGAAGATCCTCGGCTTGATCGTGCTGGCCGGCTGCTCCACGAGCACCGTGGTTCCACAGGTCCGGTTCGCGAATGCACCGCCGGTGACGGCGGTCGATGATCGTCGCGACGTGCCGCAGCGTCCGGAGAAGCGCCGCTACACGCAATGGTTGCTCGTCCTCGAGGGACACATCTACAAGCCGCTTCGCCGCGCGCTCGTGCTCGACCAGCAGCTGCGAGCACTGGGCGTCAACTCCCTCGACGAGGTACCTGACTCGACGTGGTTCACCAACCGCGGCGAGCTGACGCCCGATGAGGTCCGATCGGCGCCGGGTGGCTCCGGCAGCCCCGAGCAATACACGCCGTGGACGGTCCACAGCACCAAGGTCGGTGGCATGTCGATCGGCTTCATCGTGACCGACACGCGCGGGGAGAGGTTCCTCGTGAAGTTCGACGACCGCGGCTATCCCGAAGCGGAGACCGGCGCTCAGCTGGTGTCCGGCAAGCTGCTGTGGGCGTGCGGCTACAACGTCACCGAGGACCACCTCGCGTATGTCCGGCGCGGCGACCTCGTGCTCGCCAAGGACGCGGTGGTCGAGGACGTGTTCGGACACAAGCGTCCGCTCGGCGCCTCCGAGCTCGATCGGCGGCTCACCCTCGTCGACGCCGGCGCGGACGGTCGCTATCGCGTGATGGCCTCACGCATGCTCGACGGAAAGCCGCTCGGAGGTCACGCGGCCGAGGGCACGCGGCCCGACGATCCCAACGACCTGATCCCGCACGAACGGCGGCGCGATCTGCGCGGTCTGCGCGCCATCTTTTCGTGGCTCGACCACGACGACATCCAGGAGGGACAGTTCCTCGACATGTGGACGGAGGATCCGCACACGCCCGGCAGCCACTACGTCAAGCACTACCTCCTCGACTACGGGCTGTCGCTCGGTGTGATGGCGCGCGTGACGCAGAACCCGCGGCGCAGCTACGAGTACTACATCGATCCGGGCGCGGCCCTCGGCGGCTTGGCCGCACTCGGTACGCAAGACCGTGTGTGGACGAAGCGCCACGCGCCGGAGCTTCGTGGGGTCGGGGTCCTCGAGGCGGGTGGCTTCTCTCCCGGCGACTGGAAGCCCCTCAGCCCCGCCTACGTCCCGTTCGTCAAAGCCGATCGATTCGACAATTACTGGGGCGCGAAGCTCGTGATGCGGTTCACGCGCGCGCAGATCCGTGCGGCTGTCGAGACCGGCCGATACAGCGATCCGCGAGCGGTCGAGTACCTGACGAATGCGCTCGTGACCCGCCAGCGCGCGATCGGCGCGTACTGGTTCGCGCGCGTGAACCCGCTCGAGCGCTTCGAGCTGGCCGACGATGGCGCGGTGTGCTTCGAGGACCTCGCGCTCGTCTATGGCTTTGCCCCTCACGATCGGACGGCGTACCGATTTCGAGCGTACGACCGTGCGGGCCGCGGCCTCGGCACACCGGTGAGCGTGCGCGCTGGAGCGAACGGTCGTACGTGCGCGCAGGTCCAACTCGCCACCGACCTCGACGGCTACACGATCGTGCGCATCGACACCACACGCCCCCGGTTCAAGGGAACCACCTACGTTCACCTCGCACGCGAGGCGACGACGCGGCGTCCACGCGTCGTCGGGATCTGGCGCGTATGAGGCGCACGTTCACCCTGATCGCCGCGGCCGCGTGTGCGTGCCAGAGCAGTGACCGCCCGCTCGAGCTCGCCTCCACAGACGGCGTCACGTTCGATATCCGCGCCGCGCGCCCGCCCGCGAACTACGATCCGATCGCGCTGGCTGCCTCGTCGGTCGGTCGCATCCGCAACGTCGACGCGAACATCCCAGCGCTCTGCTACACGCGCAGCGACGGGATCTCGAACCCGTGCTGGACCTGCCACACGCACTCGGAGTACCCGAACCTCGCCGACGATTGGGAGCTGCAACAGAACTACTCGTTCCCACCCTCGGCGCGCCGCAACCACTGGCGCAACCTGTTCCGCGACCGCCGGCGGCTCGTCGACGGCTTCGACGACGACGCGATCGCGCGATACGTCCGCACCGACAACTACGCACCGCTGCGTCAGGCACTCGAGCGCACACGTGACTTCGCGGGCTGGCGCCCCGATCTCGATCTCGCGCAAGGGTTCGACGAGCACGGCTTCGCGCGCGACGGCAGCGGCTGGCGCACCCTCCGCTACAAGCCGTTCCTCGGAACGTTCTGGGCGACCAACGGCAGCGCCGACGACGTGTTCGTCCGCCTGCCGGCCGAGTTTCGCACCGACGCCGCCGGCCATGACGTGTATGCCGCGAACCTCGCGATCCTCGAGGCAGCGATCGCCTCGGATCCGCGGCGGTCGGACGCCGAGCTCGGCTTGCCCGCGCACTATCTCGGGCTCGCCTCCCACGTGCCTGTCACGCGGCTGCTGTATCCGGCCGGCGTCGAGTTCCTCCACTCGGTGCGTTACCTCGACCCGGATGCGCCCGCCTTCGCCGCGCGCCGGATGAAGGAGCTGCGCTACGCGCGCAAGCTCGCGGTCCTCGACAAGCGCCAGCTCGTCGCCGCGTACAAAGCGCTCGAGGCGCCGGACGCTGCACCGGGCTACGACGGCGATCCACTGGTCGGCCTGCGCAACCCGTTCGGCTGGCAGCTCCAGGGCTGGATCGAGGACGCGCGCGGGTGGCTGCGCCTGCAGACCCACGAGGAGCAGACGTACTGCATGGGCTGCCACACGGGCCTCGGCGTCACCGTCGATCAGACGTTCGCGTTCGCCCGCAAGGTCCCGGGAAACGATGGCTGGCGCCTTCAGGATCCGAGCGGCATCCCCGACGTTCCGCAGATCGGCCACACCGAGCCCGAGTACGCGCTCTACCTGCAGCGCGTCCGAGGCGGTGACGAGCTGCGCGCGAACGGCGAGCTCCTCGCGCGCTACTTCATGAATGGCGCCCCCGACCCCGCGCGGCTCGCGTCCACGCGCGATGACATCGGGAAGCTCGTGCTGCCGTCGAAGGAACGTGCGCTCGCCCTCGACCGCGCGTATCTCGCGAACGTGATCGAGCAGAGCTTCGTCTGGGGCCGCGATGCCGTCGTCGAGCCGGTGCGTCACGTGGAGCAGCAGATCGAGGAGCGCTCGACCGGCATCGGCGAAGCTGGCCTCACCGTGCGCGACGGGCGGCTCCACCTGGACTGGAGCCGTCGCTAAGGCCGCTACTCCGTACGTGCGGCGATCGCCGGAATGACCACCGAGTCGAACTCGCGGCCCGTGCCGTCGATCGCGTGCAACACCATCTCGTGCTCCGTCACCTCCCCATAGACGAAGTGGATCACGGCGACGCTGAGCTCCGTGAAGCTCGAGCTGTCGACCTTGTACGTGCCGCGACCGCCGCCGCCCGTCACCACGTACGTGGTGCCGTTGATCGACTTGGTGCGCTCGTAGTCGTGGTCGTGGCCCGCGAGCACGAGCTGCACGCCGTGGCGCTCGAGGATCGGTGCGAGCGCCGCACGCAGAGACGTATCGGAGCCATGGTTCCCCGACGAGTACGGCGGGCGATGCATGTAGACGATCTTCCACGGCAGCGTGGTCGCCGCGAGATCCTCGTCGAGCCAGCGGGCCTGCTCCGCGTACGATGACTCGGTGTCGAGCGCCGCGAAGTGCACGCGGCCGTAGTCGTACGAGTACCACTTCTCCTGCCCGGGCAAGTTGAACACGTCGCGGAACGGCGCGCCTTGCAGCGTCTGGTAGTCGTGGTTGCCCGCCGACGGGAAGAACGGGATGTTGCGGAAGAAGTCGGCGTACACGCCGAACACGTTGTCCTCGTACTGCGAGATCGATCCGTTGTCGTACGCGATGTCGCCGGTGTGCAGCATCATGTCGAATGGGACCGTGTACATCTGCTGGGCCAGCGCGTACTGGTCGCTCGTGCCGCTGCCCGAGTCGCCGAACGCGAGAAAGCGAACGGGCTCGGGGCTGTCAGCGGCGGGGGCGCTGCGAAACCCCGTCGGCGACGTGATCTCGCCGCGCGCGTCGGCGAGCGAATAGCAGTAGATCGTTCCCGGCTGCAGCGCCTCGACGGCGGTCCACATCTGATGCTCGCCGGCGGTGCGTACCTGGACCGTGTCGACGCTGGCGGCGGTCTTCGCGACCTGCCCACCGACGGGCCCGAGCTCGACCATCGCGCGTTCGGGCTGGCTGGTCACCCAACCGACGATGGCGCTCTGCCCCGTCACTTGCTGCAGATACGGCGCGCGCTGGAGCACCGTCGCGCCATAGTCCGTGACCTCGCCGGCGCCACCACACGCCGCGCGGACCTCCGTGAGTGGCGATCGTCGCTCCGCCGGATGCGACGTGTCGCCGGTCTTCGTCGAGCTGACGTTGCCTGATTCGTTGAGAGTGCATGCCGAGGCGAGCACGGCGACGAGCGACGCAAGACGTAGCGACATTGAATCCCCCTCGGTAGAGATACTCGCGAATCCGCCGACGGCGAGCGAAAAGACGCGCGCCGCACCGCAAGGATGCTCGGTTTCGCGATGCACGAGTTTCACCGAGAGCGCGCGCGGAACGTCCCGAGCACCGCACTCCTCGCAACGTCGGAGGACGGATCATTGGGGCAGTAGTTGAACTGGTACGGCCCCGGGAAGTAGCCAGCCTGGCCGTTGGTGCACGTACCAGGCGTGCACTTGTCGACGATCGTGCAGTCGGGCGCGCAGTACATGTAGCCGCCGGCGGGGCACGAGCGACCGCCCAGATCCGAGCCATCGCACTCCTCGCCGGCCTGCACGCGCGCTGTTCGACCGAGCCGGCGCTGGCGAGGAGCTCCACGATCGAGCGGTAGCGCTGCAGGCCGGTGACGATGTCCGTGATGACGCCGTACTCGGGCGAGGCATCGGACTCCGCGAGCACGCGATAGGTCGCCTGGAGATCGGCTGCTTCGCCTCACCTTGTCGCAGCGACGGCCCGCTCAGCATCGACC
>DATLHR010000166.1:0-5098 GCA_035539815.1 Kofleriaceae bacterium | reverse complement strand
CCACGGGACACGATCGGGTGTAGCCGATCCGCCGCTGCGCGGCGGCCAGCCACCCGACCGTGGCCAAGGCGCAGGAACTCGCGGGTGACCGCATCGTCAAGGTCGCCGCTGGCGACGTCGGTGGCCAGGTGCTTGCCGCGGGCCTGATCGACGAGGTGCGCATGGACGTCGTGCCCGTCGTGTTCGGGTCCGGCAAGCGCTACTTCGGGTCGGTCCATGCGCAGCACCTGTTGGAGGATCCTGACGTGGTGATTCGCGGCAACCGGGTGCTTCACCTACGCTATCGGGTGCGCCGTTGAACGATCTGAGGTCGACCTCAAGATCGATTCCGAGTGATCGCCGTACAAAATACTGGATGGCGGAAGCGCATGGGAATCGAACCCACCATGCCGCTGCTCGCGCAGAGCATCATCGGTTTTGAAGACCGAGGCCGGCACCAGTCCGGCACGCGCTTCCGCGGGTGAAGCTACACGAATTGATGTCGGTAGGGGAATGGTGGTGGGCCCGGCTGCGAGGCCCGATGGTGGTCCGCAGCATGCTTCGCCTTCGGTACGGCGATGAATGTCATCGAAGGTCCTGGACGGAGGGCATCACCATGAAGACGTGTGGCTTGCTCGTCATGCTCGAAGCGGCGCCCGAACACGAGGCCGCGGTGGAGCGGTTCCTGGAGCACGCGATGCCGATGGTGCGGACGGAGTCGGAGGCGCTGGCGTGGTTCGCGGTGCGGTTCCGGCGCTACCACTACGGGATCTTCGACGTGTTCCCCGACGAGGCCGCGCGCGAGCGTCACGTGCATGGCCCTGTCGCGCAGGCGCTCGGCGAGCGCGGTCCGCTGTTCGCGACCGCGCCGGTGTTTCATCGCGTGGAGATCCTCGCGTCGAAGCTGCCGCCGGATCTTCCGATCGAGGCCGATCGCAAGGGCCTGCTGGTGCGGGTGACGCCGCATCGCGGCCGCGCGGCCGAGCTCGCGGACTTCATGCGCGCCACGCGATCGATCGTGGACAAGGAGCCCGCGACGACGGCGTGGTTCGCGCTGCGGTTCGAGAACGGCGACCTCGGGTTCTTCGATGCGTTCACCGATAGCCGCGCGCGGCGCAAGCACCTGATGGGCAAGGCGCCGCGCGAGCTCGTGAAGCACTTCCGGTTGCTGGGAGGCATCCCGCGCACGACGCTGCTCGACGTGAAGGCCGAGACGTTCGCGGCCTGACGCGATCCCGGCGGTGCGCACATGGGCCGACACGCGGGAGCGCGCGCCCCCGCCGCGTGCGGGATGGCTCGGCGATGCGGTCCGAAACGGACCTGACGACAGCGCCGTGCGTCTCCTATACTCGAAGTGCCCCGTATGCGTACTCAGGCGCGCAGGAACCGACGGGTATCCCGGAGGACGCTGTACGCCGCGATCGCCGCGGCGCTCCTGGTCCACGGGGCCGTGGTCACCAGCGTGAAGACGTTCGAGCTGTCGTACGTGACCGAGGCGTTCTCGGCGAGCGTCGCGGGCGCGGGCGCGGGTGATGCGGAGGCGCAGCTCGCGGCGCTGAAGACGACGTGCGCGGGCGACGTGCTGCTCGCGACGGGAGCACGCGCGGCGATGTGCCTGGCGCCGTGGAACGCCGACGTCGAAGGCTGCGGCGGCGACACCACGATGGCGATGTGGATGGACCTGTCGCGCTGTCAGGGGCTCGAAGACGGGATGGTGTCGGCCCCGGTCGCGCTGCTCGAGCCCAAGGCGGCGGACAAGCTGAGGCCGATCGATCCGGAGCCGCTGCTCGAGCTCCTCCAGGAGGAGCAGCAGAAGGAGAAGCCGCCGGAGCTCAAGCCGCCCACACCGCAGGAGCCGCAACCGCCGCCGCCACCACCGCCGCCGCCCGCACCGCCCAGGCCGGCGCAGGTGGTCGAGGTCGTGAAGCCCAAGCAGGAGCAAGCGCCGGACAACGCGCGGCTGCTGTCGGAGTACGACGTCTCCGTCGAGAAGCAGAAGGTCGCGCGCGGCTCCGCGAAGGAGCCGATGGTCGCGAAGAGCTCGCCCGAGGAGCTGATCGCGAAGCAGGATCCGAAGGAAGCGTCGATGAAGGAGCTGCCGAAGGAGGCGCCGGGCAAGGATGTCCGCGCGCCGGACGCTCCGGGCCTGCTGTCGATGCGCGCCCCGGGTGCGCCTGCGCCCGCGGAGCTGCCGCAGGACGCCAAGGCGCGCGGCGCGACGACGGGCGACCGCGGACCGATCGTCGCGGATGGGTTCATCCCGCGTCGCGGCAATGGCGCGATCGAGCAGCTGCGCCGCGAGCAGGGCGAGCTGCCGCGCGGGCAGGGCGGAGCCGGCGGCGGCGCACCGCAGGTGCCCAACCTCAAGCCGACGCAGGAGGCGCTCGAGCGCGCCGTCGGCGGCGGCTCCGTCGATCACCTCGAGGACGTCGAGAACGGCGACGAGACGTCGCTCTCGGCGAAGCGGTGGGTGTACGCCACGTTCTTCAACCGCCTGAAGCGCCAGGTCGCGCAGAACTGGGATCCGGCGACGGTGTGGCGCCGCAGCGATCCGACGGGCACGGTGCACGGCTTCAAGACGCGCGTCACCGAGGTGCGCGTGAGCCTGTCGCCGAAGGGCGACCTCGCCAAGATCGTGGTGACGTCGCCCTCGGGCGTCAGCGAGCTCGACGACGAGGCGGTGCGCTCGTTCCACGCGGCGGCTCCGTTCCCGAACCCGCCCGACGGCCTGGTCAAGGAAGGTCTGATCACGTTCGCGTTCTCGTTCTATTTCTCGATCGATCAGCCGCGGACCTCGTGGCGCGTGATCCGGAACTGAGATGAACATCGGCCCGTGAACGTCATCGCGCTCGGGCTGTTCGTGTGCGCGGTGTCGAGCGCGCTGGCGATCGTCGCGCGGTCGCGCCGGCTCGCGGCGCTCGCGGTGTGCCTCGGCCTCGTCGGCGCGACGGCCTACCCGGTGCTGCTCGCGCCGGACCAGGACAGCTTCCCGCTGTCGACGTATCCGATGTTCGCGCGGCCGCGGAAGACCGCGCAGACGATCGACTACGCGTTCGGCGAGGCGGCGACCGGTGAGCGCCGCACGCTGCGGCCGCGGCACCTCGGTTCGGGGGAGGTGCTGCAGGCGCTGGCCGTGCTCAACGGCGCGCGCAAGGCGAGGACGCTCCCCGCGCTGTGCACGACGATCGCCGCGCGGGTCGCCGCGGACGCGGAGCTCGCGGACGTCACGCGCATCCGCATCGTGTCCGGCACGCACGATGCGGTGGACTACCTCGTGCGTCACGTGCGCGGCAACGAGGTCGAGCGCGCGCGGTGCGAGGTGACGCGATGAAGCGCGTCGCGAGATCGATCGCCGACTGGTGGTTCGCGCCGGCGCCCGCCGAGCGCCTCGCCGCGGTGCGCATCCTCGTCGGCACGTTCGCGCTCGTGTGGGTCGCGGGCCGGCTCGCCGAGAGCTACGGGGTGGCGAAGCTGCCGCTGACGCACTGGCGCCCGATCGGGGTCGCGCGCCTGCTCGACGGGCCACTACAGCCCGCGGTCGCACTCGCGCTGGGCATCGCGACCTCGGTGCTGCTGGTCGCGTTCGTGCTCGGTGCGTGGTTCCGCGTGGTCGCGCCCCTCGCCGCGCTCGGCGTGTTGTGGGTGCTCACGTACCGCAACTCGTGGGGCATGGTGTTCCACACCGAGAACCTCCTCGTGCTTCACCTGATCGCGCTGGCCCTCGCGCCGAGCGCGGACGCGTGGTCGATCGACGCGCGGCGAGGTGCGGTGGTCCCGGCTGCGACGAGCTATGGCTGGGTGCTCAAGCTGCTCGTCGCGCTCACCGTGGTGACCTACGTGCTCGCCGGCGTGGCGAAGCTGCGGCTCGCCGGGATGGCGTGGCTCGACGGCGAGCAGCTGCGCAATCACATCGCGGTCGACAACCTCCGCAAGGCGCTGCTCGGCGACTCGATCGCCGTGCTCGCCACGCCGTTCCTCGATCACCCGTCGGGGTTCACCGTGTTCTCCGTGATGACGCTCGTGCTCGAGCTCGGGGCGCCGATCGCGCTGCTCGGCGGCCGCGTCGCGCGGGTGTGGGCGCTGTCCGCGTGGGGCTTCCACCTCGGGGTGGTGCTGCTGATGAACATCTGGTTCCCGTACCCGCTGCTGGGGCTCGCGTATCTCCCGATCCTGCGCGCGGAGCGCCCGTTCGCGTGGGCGATCGCACGCTGGCGAACCCGGGAATGACCGCCTGCCAGCGCTGGTTGCAACGGTCCATCCCGGATCGCAGATGCTGCTTGCCGTATCAACTACAGCTGTAGTAATGATACGAAGCCTGTCGTAACCAGCCCCATGACCCGCTCCCCAGACCTCACCACGGCCGAGCTGCGCGTCATGAAGGCGCTGTGGACCGTCGAGCACGGCACCGTCGCCGAGGTCCGCGCCGAGCTCGCCAGGCGAGGGCAGGAGCTCGCGTACACGACGGTGATGACGCTGCTCGGCCGGCTCGCGGCCAAGGGCGCGGTCGCCGTCGACAAGGAGCGCGAGCCGTTCGTCTACCGGCCGGCGTATCGCAGGGAGTCGGTGCTGCGTGATCGCCTGCGCGAGTTCGTGCGCGAGGTGTTCGACGGCCAGGCCGACTCGCTGGTGCTCAACCTCGTCGAGGACGAGTCGCTGTCGCGCGCCGAGCTGCGCGCGATCGAGCGCAAGATCGCCGAGGCCGAGCGCCCTGCGAAGGGGGAGAAAAAGTGACGGTCCTCGAGGCAGGCGCCACCGCCAAGACGGTCGTCACCTCGCTCGCCATGATGGCGGCGCAGGGCACGCTGCTCGCGCTCGTCGCGCTCCTCGTCGTGCGTGGCGGCCGGCTGCGTCCGTCGTGGCACGCGGCGATCTGGCTGGTCGTGCTCGCGAAGTTCGTGCTGCCGTGGGGCCCGGCGATGCCGTGGTCGCTCGCCGATCTGCTCGCGAGCCTGCGCGGCACCGAGCCCGGCGGCACCCTCGTCATCGTCCCGGTCGCAGGTCCACCGCGCGTGGTCGCCGCGTCGAGCGGACCGGCGATCGCGTGGATCGTCCTCGCATCCGCGTGGGCGCTCGGCTCCGCGTACGTCCTCGGGCGCGCGCTCGTGGCGCAGCGCACGGC
>DATLHR010000165.1:0-5236 GCA_035539815.1 Kofleriaceae bacterium | reverse complement strand
GTGCTGAAGAAGACGACGAGGAAGATGTTGAACATCCCCTTCTGCGCGTAGACCGTGCAGATCTCGACGACCTTCTTCGAGTCCTCGACGGACGCCTTCTCGACGCCTTCGAGCTTGATGTTCGCCTTGATGAACTCGACCGCGCGGTACGCACCCGTCGAAACCGCCTGCGTCGACGCGCCGGTGAACCAATAGATGATGGCGCCACCGACGATGAGGCCGAGCAGGAACGGCGGGTGGATCATCGACAGGTTGCCGACCGCCTCGGCCTTGAGGCCGTTGGTGACCAGCATGATGAGCGCGAAGATCATGGTCGCCGCGCCGACGACGGCGGTGCCGATGAGCACCGGCTACGCGGTCGCCTTGAACGTGTTGCCCGCGCCGTCGTTCTCCTCGAGGAACGCCTTGGCCTTCTCGAAGTCCGGCTTGAACTTGAAGTCCTTCTCGATCTCTTCCTCGATGCCCGGCTTGCCCTCGATCACCGAGAGCTCGTAGACCGACTGGGCGTTGTCCGTCACCGGACCGTACGAGTCGACCGCGATGGTGACCGGACCCATGCCGAGGAAGCCGAACGCCACGAGGCCGAACGCGAACACCGTCGACGCCGCGTCGCATGCGAAGTCGCTCATCTCGAGGCCGGCGAGCTTGTTCGTCGAGTACAGGATCTCCGAGATGCCGACGAGCGACGAGATGTAGTACGCGATGCCCATCAGGGCCGTGATGACCAGGCCCATCCAGTAGCCGGAGTAGTTACCCGCCGTGAGACCGGCGAGGATGTTGAGCGACGGGCCGCCTTCCTTCGACGCCGTGACCGTCTCGCGGACGTGGCCAGAGTTCACCGAGGTGAACACCTTCACGAGCTCGGGGATGATCGCGCCGGCGAGGGTACCGCACGAGATGATCGCCGACAGCTTCCACCACAGGCCGAACGGCAGCGCCGACGAGCCCGTGCCGATGAGGACGTACGAGAGGAGGAACGTCAGACCGACCGAGACCAGCGAGGTCAGCCACACGAGGACGGTGAGCGGGTGCTCGAAGTCCATCTTCGACGCGTTGCCGTACTTGGCCTTCGTGATCGCCTCGTTGATGAGGTAGCTGCCGACCGACGCGAGGATCATGATGATGCGCATCGCGAACAGCCACACGAGGAGGACCGTCTGCGTCCACTCGCCCGGATCGAGCGGCGCACCGCTCGGACCGACCGCACCGCCGGCGACGCCCGGGATGTTGGGCAGCGCGACCAGGATGAACGTGATGAGCGCGACGCCGGTGACGCCGTAGGTCTCGAAGCCGTCCGCCGTGGGGCCGACCGAGTCACCGGCGTTGTCACCGGTGCAGTCCGCGATCACGCCGGGGTTACGGGCATCGTCTTCCTTGATGTTGAAGACGATCTTCATGAGGTCCGAGCCGATGTCGGCGATCTTGGTGAAGATGCCGCCCGCGATGCGGAGCGCCGCGGCGCCGAGCGACTCACCGACCGCGAAGCCGATGAAGCACGGGCCCGCGTAGTCGCCGGGGAGGAACAGCATGATCATGAGCATCAGCAGGAGCTCGAGCGAGATGAGCACCGTGCCGATCGACATGCCGGCCTCGATCGGGATCGAGTACACGCCGTAGGGCTTGCCGCGTAGCGACGCGAACGCCGCGCGCGAGTTCGCGAAGTTGTTGACCCGGATGCCGAAGAACGCGACGAGCGAGCTGCCGAGGATGCCGATCACGCTGAACACGGCGATCGCGATCACCTTCGGTGCTTCGACTCCTTCGAGTACGGCGAAGTACACGACGATGACGGCGGCGATCAGCACCCAGAGGCCGGCGATGAACTTCGCCTGCTGCTTCAGGTACGTCTTGCACGTCGCGTAGATGAGCTCGGAGATCTCGATCATCGCCTTGTGGGCGGGGAGATTCTTGAGCTTCTGGTACTTGATGAGGCCGAACAGCAGACCGATCGCGCTGACCACGAGGCCGAGCGCGAGGATGTTCCAGCCGGTGGTGCCCAGGAACTCGACCTGCTTGAAGTCAGGCAGGGCGAGCTGAGCCTCGCTGTGCGGCCGGACGGCTTTGCCGCTGGCGGCCGCTTCCGCGGCGAGAAATGGAAGAAGTGACGTCATCGTAGGGTCCTTGGCGGGTCCTTTGGAGGGGGCTTTATAAGGAGGTGCTGGTCCGGAGTGCAAGGGCCAACGGCCATCCAAGTGCGCGACGTGAAGATGGTTTCCCTGAAAAACGTGGTATGGAACGCTGCCCGGAAAGGTCGTCCCCGTAATTGCGCAGCGAAGCGGAGCAAGATGAGGCGTTGCGCCGCCCCGAGATTCTCGCGCCTGCGGGTGACCGCGACGCGCTCGCGGCCGCCCTCGCTGCCGGCGCCGACGCCATCTACCTCGGCCTCGACGACGGCTTCAACGCACGTGCCCGCGCGGTGAACTTTCCATCGGACGCGATCGCGGAGATCGCGGCCTGGGTGCATCGGGCCGGCGCGCGCCTCTACGTCACCCTCAACACGCTCGTGTTCGAGCCCGAGCTGCCGATCGTCGAGGAGCTGATCCGTCGCGTCGCGGCGGGCGGGGTCGACGCGATCATCGTGCAGGATCCGGCCGTCGCGCTCATCGCGCGCGCCGTCGACGCGGGTAGCCCGCGGCCGCTCGAGGTGCACGCCTCGACGCAGATGACGGCGTCGAGCCCGCTCGCGGCGGAGCTGCTCGCGCCGCTCGGGCTGTCGCGCGTGGTGGTGCCGCGCGAGCTCTCCGTCGACGAGATCCGCGCCTACGCCGCGGGCACGCAGCTGCCGCTCGAGGTGTTCATCCACGGCGCGCTGTGCGTCGCGTGGAGCGGCCAGTGCCTGTCGAGCGAGGCGTGGGGCGGTCGCTCGGCGAACCGCGGCCAGTGCGCGCAGGCGTGTCGCCTGCCCTACCAGCTCGTCGTCGACGGCGACGCGCGCGATCTCGGGGACGTCGAGTATCTACTCTCGCCCAAGGATCTCGTCGGCAGCGATGCGGTCGCCGCGCTCGCCCAGATCCCGAGTGTGGCCTCGCTCAAGATCGAGGGGCGCCTCAAGGGCCCGCACTACGTCGCCACCGCGGTCGCCCACTATCGCGAGGCCGTCGCGGTCGCGACCGGTGCGCCGGCGCCGACGCTTCCTGTGGACGTCCCGCACGACGCGGTCGCGATCAACGTCGCGTACAGCCGCGGCGCGTCGCACGGATTTCTCGCGGGCGCGGATCACCAGCGCCTCGTCGAGGGCCGGTTCCCCCGCCACCGCGGCCTCCCGCTCGGCCGTGTGATCAAGGTCGATCGCGATGTCGTCTACGTCGTCCCCGATCCGGCGCAGCGCCCGGTCACCGGGGGCGCCGCGCTTGGCGATCGCGATGGCGCCGTCGAGGCCCACGCGAGCCCGCGCATCGAGCCGCGCGCCGGCATGGGTGTGGTGTTCGATCGCGGGCGGCCCGAGGAAGCCGAGCAAGGCGGCCCGATCTTCAGCGCGGACGCGATCGCCGATGGGTATCGGCTGCGGTTCGGCAACCCGGGCCCAGATCTGTCGCAGGTCGGCCTCGGCGACTTCGTGTGGGTCAGCTCGGATCCGAAGCTCACCCGCGCCGGCGAGAAGGCCGCCGAGGCAGGCCGCACACCGCTCGGCCGCATCGGTGTCGCGCTCACGCTGCGCGGCGCCGCCGGCTCTCCGCTCGAGGTCATCGCGCGCATCACGACGCCAGAGGGCGGCGGCGCGGCAGCATCGACGACGACGGTGCTCGCACCCGCGCGCGGCGCCGGGCTCACGCCCGAGGTGCTCGCCGACAAGCTCGGCGGCTTCGGCGGCACGCCGTTCCATCTCGCAGCGCTCGATACCTCTGCCCTCGCGCCCGGCATGCACGTGCCGGTCTCGGAGATCAAGGACGTCCGGCGTCGGCTCGTCGCCGAGCTCGATGCGCAGCTCGGTCGCGTCGAGCGCGGGCTCGTCGAAGGTTCGGTGCTCGATGCGCTGCGCGCGATGCCTGCAGCCGCGGCGGAGCCGGTGCCGCCGAGCGTCGTGCCGCTGTGCCGCACCGACGCGCAGCTCGATGCGGTGCTCGACGCCGGCGCACCCGAGGTCGAGCTCGACTGGATGGAGCTGGTCGGGCTCGCGAAGGCGGTCGAGCGTGCGCGCAAGCGCGGCGCGCGCGTCGGGGTGGCGACGGTGCGCGTGCAGAAGCCGGGCGAGGAGCGGATCGATGCGCACCTCGCGCGGCTCGCCCCGGATCACGTGCTCGTGCGGAGCTGGGGCTCGCTCGCCTACTTCACCGGGCTCGCGGAGCGGCCCGCGCTGCACGCGGACTTCTCGCTCAACGTGACCAATTCGATCACGGCGCGCTGGGTGCTCGAGCACGGGCTCGCCACGGCGACGGCCGCACACGATCTCGATCGCGAGCAGCTGCTCGCGCTGCTCGAGCACATCCCGCGCGGTCGCGTCGCGGTCACCGTGCATCACCATATCCCCACGTTCCACACCGAGCACTGCGTCTACGCGCACCTGCTGTCGACCGGCAAGGACTATCGAACGTGCGGCCGGCCGTGCGAGCGCCACGAGGTCGCGCTGCGCGATCGCGTGGACCTCGTGCATCCGGTCGTCGTCGACGTCGGTTGCCGCAACACGGTGTTCAACGCCCAGGCGCAGAGCGCCGCGTCGCTCGTGCCCGAGCTGCTCGCGCGCGGCGTGCAGCGATTCCGCGTCGAGCTCGTGCGCGAATCAGCCGAGGAGACGCGGCGCGTGTACGAGGCCTATCGCGACCTCGTGGCCGGCACGCTGACACCGGCCGCGGTGGTGCGGCGGGCCGCGGTGCACGAGCAGTTCGGCGTCACGCGCGGCACGATGCGCACGCTCACCGTGCTGCGCTGACCGCGTTACGGAAGGACCTGCTGGTAGCGGACGAGCTCGGCGTCCTCGAGCCATGGCCGCACGGTCTTGAGCGCCTCCTGCAGGTACGGCGTCTGGCCGTGCTCGTCCGAGGCGGCCTGGTCCTTGTACCGCTCGATCCACATGTAGGTCCGCTCCTCGGTCGGGTGCTTGACCAACGTGTACGTGAGCGTGTTCGGCTCACCGGCGTAGACCTTCTCGACGACGCTCTTCGCCACCGCGAGGAAGTCCTGCTCGTGCTCCGCCTTGATCTTCATCGTGACCAGCTGGGTCGCGATCCCGGCGCCGGCACCGGGGGGGCGCCACGTCGGATCGACGGCGGCCTGGGGCGCCGGGGGACATGGGGTGGCC
>DATLHR010000164.1:0-1925 GCA_035539815.1 Kofleriaceae bacterium | reverse complement strand
ACGGCAGTGGCAGCGGCAGCGACGCGGTGGCTGCGACCGGCAGCGGCGCGGGCAGCAGCGCGACGCCGGCCACGAACGCCGGCAGCGGCAGCCCGGCGCCGCAGGCCGACGTCGTCCAAACCTCCATCGCGTCGTCGGTTCCGGGTGCGCGCGTCGAGATCCTCGGCACGAGCTTCGCGGGCGCTGCGCCGCTACGCGCGAAGCTGCAACGCGGCCAGGCGTACCGCGCGCGCGTCTCCGCGCCGGGCTACGTCACGCAGGAGATCGCGTTCAAGGGCGGCGACGCGCGCCCGATGGCGCGCCTCGAGCCGAAGCCGCGCTCGCTCACGATCGGGTCGGACCCGGCGGGCGCGATGATCTTCATCGACAACGCGAACTCCGGCTTCACGACGCCGTACACGCTCGAGCTCAAGGGCCCGCAGCTCGCGAAGAAGTCGGTCCGGATCACGCTCCGCAAGAACGGCTACAAGACGATCGACAAGGTCATCGACCTGGCCGCGTACAAGGACGACGGCGCGAAGATGACGGCCGCGATCAACGAGCAGATGCCCGTGCAGTCCGCCGCGCCGCCGCCGACGCCCAAGCCGAACGGCGGCGGCTCGGATTCGACGACCACGCCAACGCCGACGCCCGAGCCTCCTGCGGGTGGTGGCGGCGGCGGTGGCGAGGCTCCGTCGGGCGACGGCCCCAAGGAGCCGAGCGGCGCCAAAGAGCCCGAGCCCGACTTCCTCAAGTAACAGCTCGGTAGTCGTCGAAACTAGGTCCGACCTAATTTCTGCACGAATTGCGCAGAAACTAGGTCCGACCTAATTTCTGCACGACGCTTAGCCTGCAGCGGCCTTGACCCACTTGCTCGGGTCGCCGACGCGCGGGCGCTCACCGCCGCGCACGAGGTAGCGCACGGCGTGCGCGAGCCCGTCGAGGGTGAGCGGATACATCGCGAACACGCTCGCGATCACCTCGATCGTCGTGTTCGCCCAGAACCGATCGGGCTCGGGGTTGAGCCACGCGGCGCTGCGGAAGTGCGCCGCGAGCCGGCGCAGCCACTCGTGCCCCGACGCGCGGTTCTGCGAGTAGAGGTACATCGAGCCGCCGGGATCGAGGAGCTCGGCGGGGTGCATGAGCGCATCGCCGACGAGCACGAGCTTCTCGTCGCGATCGCTGTGCGAGATCAGATCCGCGGTCTGCACCGGCTTTCGGAACTCGGCGTCCTCGTAGACCTGGTTGTAGACGCAGTTGTGGAAGTAGTAGCTGCGGAACTTCGCGAACCGGCCGGTGCGCGAGGCGGCGGTGAACAGCCGGCTCATCAGCTCGCTGTGCGGATCCATCGAGCCACCGACGTCCATCAGCAGCACGACCTTGACGCGGTTGCGGCGCGGCGGCCGAAACACGACCTCGATGTCGCCCGCATTGCGGCCCGTGCGATCGATCGTCTCGTCGAGGTCGAGCTCCTCGATCGCGCCTTCACGGCCGAGGCGCCGCAGGCCGCGCAGCGCGACATCGATCTGCCGCACGTCGAGCACGACGTCGCGGCGGTACTCCTTGAACTTGCGCTCGCCGGCGACTGCCATCGCGCTGCGCCCTCCCCCACCGCCCACGCGCATGCCCGTCGCGTTCTTGCCGCCCGTGCCGAACGGTGAGGTGCCGCCGGTGCCGATCCAGCGGTTGCCGCCGTCATGGCGCTCCTTCTGCTCCTTGAGGCGCTGCTCGAACAGCGCGCGCAGCTGGGCCAGATCGAGGCCCTCGAGCGCCTTGCGCTGCTCGGCGGTGAGGGCATCGAGCGCGCGCGGATCCTGCAGCCACTCCATGAGCTGCTCGGTCAGCTTCAGCGCGTCGACGTGGACGTCCTTGAAGTACGCGAGGAACGCCTCGTCGTACGCGTCGTACAGCGAGATGTCCTTGACGCACAGCGTCCGGCACAGCTG
>DATLHR010000163.1:0-5450 GCA_035539815.1 Kofleriaceae bacterium | reverse complement strand
ACGCGATCTACCGCGAGCAGAAGACGCGGTTCGGCAAGGCCGCGCTCGACGCGTTTCCGACGGACACGACGACCCGCGAGCTGTTCCGGACGCTGTGGATGCGGATGGCGAAGTTCGCCACCGAGCACCAGCGCGCGTTCGTGTTCATGGAGCTTCACCACCACGCGTCGTACCTGGACGCGGAGAGCCGCGCCCTCGAACAGCGGATGTTCCAGCTGTTCGGCGGCGTCATCACCGGAGCCCAGGCGCGTGGCGAGCTCAAGGCCGCGCCACCGAGCCTCATGATGGGGCTCGTGATGGGCGCGTTCACCGGCGTGATCCGTAAGTGCGTGGAGGACGCGCGCGCGCTGTCCGACGCGGACTGGAAGCTCGCCGAGCAGATGGTGTGGGAAGCGATCCGCGCCTGACCTCTCGAAGACCGAAGACCGAGGGAAACCTCGGTTTTTTTTGAAGCCTTACCGGAATGAACATTCATTCCCAGACCTCGAACCCGGAGCCACAGACCATGTCGAACACCCCCAAGATCGTCCTCATCACCGGCGCCACCGCGGGCATCGGCCGCGTGACCGCGCTCCACCTCGCGAAGCGAGGCCACCACGTGATCGCGACCGGCCGCAAGCCCGCCGAGCTCGCGAAGCTGAAGACGGAGGCCGGCGATCTTCCGCTCGACACCCTGCAGCTCGACGTGACCTCGACGGCGTCGATCGCCGCGGCGGTTCAGGCCGCCGAGACGCTCACGGGTGGCCAGGGCATCGACGTGCTCGTCAACAACGCCGGGTTCGGCGTGCTCGGCCCGACGTCCGAGATCAACGACGCCGACATGCGCGCGCAGTTCGAGACCAACGTCTTCGGCCTCATGAGCGTGACGCGCGCGTTCCTCCCGCAGATGCGCGCGCGCCGCAGCGGCCGCATCATCAACGTCTCGAGCGTCGGCGGTCGGATCACGCTCCCCTACTTCGGCGTCTACAACTCGACGAAGTACGCGGTCGAGTCGCTCTCGGATTCGCTCCGCTACGAGCTCCGCGCGTTCGGCATCGACGTCGCGCTCATCGAGCCGGGCGTGATCCGCACCAACTTCGAGGCGACCGCCGTCGCGAACCTGACGGCGTTCGCGTCGACGGCCTACGGCCCGGCGATCGCGAAGTACGAGGAGATGTCCAAGCAGGCCGATCGCTTCGCCGGTGAGCCGATCGTCGTCGCCAAGGCGATCACGCGGGCCGTCGAGGCTCGCCGCCCCGCCGCCCGCTACGTCGCGCCACGCTTCAACAGCGTCGCGTTCGCGATGAGCGCCCTCCTCCCCACCCGCGTCTGGGACTGGGCGATGCGCAAGGCCGCGCGGCTCGACGCCAAGCACCTCGATCTCGACGCCTCCCCTGCGCCAACCGCACAGCCGACGTCGCATGCGCGCGTCGCATCGAACCTCCACGCCGCACCGAACTGAGCGCTCTCACGCTGCGTTGGCGAGCGCCTCGTCGAACGCCGCGACGTCGGTGTAGATCACCATCGAGCCTTCCAGCTCGGCGAACCGGCGCACGAAGTCTGCCGTCACGTGGACGTAGCGCGAGCCGGGCAGCATGTGGATGCGGTCGAGCCGATCGCGGTTCGCGCGCAGCCAGCGGGCCCAGTGGTTGCTCACCTCGATCGAGGCGCCTTGCGTCTGCCGTGCGTCGACGAACAGTGCGTAGGGACCCGCCGCGAGCTGCTCGTCGAGGACACGGAAGGGGGCGGGGCCGAACTCACCCACGTCGTGCGCCGCGATCACGACGCACACCGCGCCCGGACGCGGCCGATCGATGGAGAGGCTGCCGTGGAGGCCTTCCATGAACACGGGGAGCGGCGTCATGGCGCCGACTGTACCGCGTGGTTCGCCGAAGGCGATCGCGACGACGAGGAGCCTGCCCGGCGTATGCTCGGGTCGAGCCGTCGAACTCGACACGCGGGTCAGCACGATGATCGCCCTCACCATTACGCGGACCGACTCCCATTATTCGTGTGCCACCGAGCATGCGTACCGTGAGCTCGCACTGTGGCTCGAGTGGGAGCTGGGTACGCACGGATACACCTACGATTCCGGAAGTCTGATCGAGGAGCTGTTCGCCGAGATCGGGGCGGTCCGATCAGGCAAACAGGAAGCCGCGGTCGCCTGGGCGAACCTCGCACGCGTGACGATCGATCGCACCGGGTGCGTGATCGAGCTCATGCCCAGCTCGGCGAGATGCTCGCTGTCCGTGGACGAGCTCGTGGATGCGGTCCTGCGGTGGTTCGATGTCGTTAACCCGCAGCTCGCGGGCACGTTGCGAGCCCTCCAGGCGGGCTGGCCTGTCGAGGCTTGATCGGATCGATCGTCCTCGCCGAGGACGTCCAGCAGCTCTCGAGCCTGGAGGCCACGGGCAAGCTGGTCACGGTCTACCAGGGGGGCATCGTCGCGCCGTTCACGACCTACGCGGTCGTCTTCGATCCCGAGCCGCAGGACGGCGGCGACTACGGGTCGTTCCGCACCTTCCGCGTCAGTGGCGGGATGACGGAGTACCCGAGCGCTGCAACGCTCGAACGCCGCGGGGACAGCCTCATCCTCACGTACAGCGCGCCGTTCGCCACGTTCGACGACGAAGGCAACGCGGGCTCGGAGACTCGCACGGTCACCGCCAGGTTCTCGGTCGGCGCCGACGGTGCGCTCGCCGAGAGCGGCACGGTCACCTACTAACAACTCAGCCCGTTGGCCATCGGCGCTGCTTTATGCTGCGCCGATGCAGGCGAGCTACTGGCAGCGCGAAGCGGGCTGGCGCGACGAGTGGCGCGACGTCGCACTGCCGAAGCGCGCCGATATCGCGGTGCTCGGCGGCGGGCTGAGCGGGCTCGCGACCACGATCCAGCTGCGCGAGCGGCATCCCGGTGCGGACATCGTGCTGCTCGAGGCCGAGCGCGTGGGCTTCGGCGCGAGTGGGCGCAACGCTGGGTTTCTGTCGCCGCTCGCCGCACCGGTGTGGCTGCTCGGCGCGGCGCGCTCCGAGGACCACGCGTGGGCGGCCGCGCAGATCAATCGCGAGGTCCACGCGGTGGCGCGCTGGATCGGCGACACGCTCGAGGACACGGAGCTGCGCTCTGCACTGCTCAGCCTCGAAGCACCCAACCGCCTCGCCGCGAGTGGCCTGGCCGAATTCGCCGAGGCGGTCGATCAGGTCGGACTCGTGCACCAGCGCGTCGAGGGTGAGGAGCCTGCGCGGCTCGCCCTCGCGATGGACGCGTACACCATGCATCCGTACAAGCTCGTGCGTGGGCTCGCGCGGCATGCGGCACGCATCGGAGTACGCGTGCGCGAGCGATCACGCGTGCGGGCGATCGAGCGCAGTCCCGTTGGAGCGCGGGTGCGGCTCGAGGACGGTGAGCTGGATGCGCGCAGCGTGGTGGTCTGCACGAACGCGTACACGCGAGCGATCGACGTTGGAGAGACGGTGCGTGCGGTCGCGTTACACAGCTTCATGTTCGCGTCCGCGCCACTCGCGACCGCGATCGCGCGGCGTGGCGATTTCACCGTCGAGCTGAACCGCGACCAGGTATTTCATCGCGCGCACGGAGATCGCTTGCTGTATGGCGGCGTCGATCAGCTGCGTACGCCGGCGGGTGGCGACTTCGCGATGCCGCGTGACGTCCAGGCGCGCCTGCTCGCGAACCTCGCGACCAGCTTTCCGCGCGAGCGCGGCATCGCGCCGGTCGAGGGCTGGTCCGGGATGTTTCATGCGACCGCGAACGGGCTCCCGATCATCCGGCGCTCGGCGAAACATCCGGCGGTCGTGCTCAACGTCGGCTACGGCGGAACGGGTGTCGCGCTCGCCCTCTCCTGCGCATCGCTCGCGGCAGCGGTGGCCGCCGGGGGGGATTTCGCGAGCGCCGACGACGCGCGGCTGTACGAGGTCATCCGCGAGACGCGGATCTCCGTGCGCGACTCGGCGCGCGCGATCGGGCGCATCCTGCGCCGCCTCGCGCGGCCGGCGGGCTGACTCACGGCGTGCACACGAACATCTCGAGCGTGCCGGCGATCGTGCGCCACACGGCGGCGGACCGGACATCGCCGAACGTCGCGCGCACGGAACGCTCGAAGCGACCGTCGCGGTGTGGCGTGGTGTTCGCGAAGCCATCGAGCGGCTGCTGGATGCAGCTGAACAGCGCACGCTGCAGCACGTCGCGCGGCCTGCCGAAATCGACGACGACGAAGCTGCCGTCTTCGCGCAGCACGCGCCGCGCACCGGTGAGCGCGGCTTGCTTCCCGCGCGGGCACAGGTGGTGGAACGTCATCGTCGAGTAGACGCGATCGTAGGTTCCGAGCTCGGGGAGCCGCGTCATGTCGGCCTCGTGGAACGCGATGTCCACGCCCGCGCCCGCGGCATTGCGGCGTGCGCGCGCGAGCATGCCGGCGTCGGTATCGATCGCGTCGATCGCGACGTCGGGATGCCGGCGCTTGAGCTCGATCGCGAGGCGGCCCGGCCCCGCGCCCAGCTCGAGCACGCGATGGCCCGGCCGCACGTCGAGCGCGTCGATCACCGAGCGGCGCAGGCGCGTGGCGGCACTCCAGCGGCGGATCATCGGATCGTACAGCGCGGACAGCAGGTGAAAGCGCAGCGCGGGAATGTACGGCTCGCGTCCCATTCAGCTCCTCGGCACCGCGCCGTGCAGGCAGGTGATCGTGCGCGGCGCGAACACGCTCGACGGCACGCCCGTCGGATCTTCGAGGTCCGGCGCGTAGCCCTCACGCTCCGACCAGCTCGGCTCCGCGCCGGGCGCGAGCTCGTGCAGGCCGCTCTGCAAGAAGTTGATCGCGTGGGTGTGGCCGGCGGCGCGGCAGCCGAGGAACCGCGTCCACGCGCGAGCGAAGTCATGTCCCGCGCGCGTGCCGAACGTGCCGCACGTCCGGAACCACCACAGCGCGCGCCCGTCGGGGACGAGCCGCGGCTTGAGCGCGACGAGCCGCTCGTACGCGGGATGCCCCGGCGAGAGCGCGGTGATGTCGAGCTTGTCTTCCTCGATCCACGCGCAGCCGTACTCGCCATGCCCCCAGAACTGGATCTCCGAGATCGTGCGTCCCTCGGATCGCGCGAGCAGCCAGTCGAGGCCCTCGTCCCAGGTCGAGACGCCGCGCCAGTCGTCCAACCGCCCGAGCGCGCCGTACAGCACGCCGCCGATCATCCATGCGTGGCTCAGGCCCGGCCGCAGGCGCGTCGCGGCGCTCCAGCGACGGATCATCGGATCGTACAACGCGGACAGCAGGTGAAAGCGCAGCGCGGGGATGTACGGCTCGCGTCCCATTCAGCTCCTCGGCACGGTGCCGTGCAGGCACGTGATCGTTCGCGGCGCGAACACGCTCGACGGCACGCCCGTCGGGTCCTCGAGATCCGGCGCGTAGCCCTCGCGCTCCGACCAGCTCGGCTCCGCGCCCGGCGCGAGCTCGTGCAGGC
>DATLHR010000162.1:0-3071 GCA_035539815.1 Kofleriaceae bacterium | reverse complement strand
GGGCTTCTCGACGCCCGGCTACGTGGGGCGCGCCCCGACGACGGTCTCAACCGGCTCGACGGGATGCGGCGCGGGTGCCGGCGGCGCAGCCTCGACGACGGGCGCCGGCGTGGGTGCCGGTGCGGGCGCCGCTGCAGGAGGAGCCTCGACAGGCGCGGGCGCCTCGACCTTCGCGCGAACGTGAACGGCGGGCGCGGCCGGTGCCGGCGTGGGCGCAGGTGGCGGCGCGGCCGCGGGCTCCTCGACCGCCGCGGGACGGCGTCGAACGACCGTGGAAGGTACCGCCGCAGCGGGTGCCGCAGCGACGGGCAGGCGCTCGACGGAGCGCTCCTCGCTCGTTCCATCGGCGGACTTCTCGCTCGAGCGACGTCGGAGGACGGTGCCCGTCGAGGTCGCCTTGGTCTGCTGCGTGGGAACCGACTGCTTCTCTTTCTCGAGCGAACGCTTGATGCGCGCGACATCATCGGCGTCGAGGGAGGACATGTGATTGTTCACCTCGAGACCGAGCGCACGGATCTTGGCGATGAGGTCCTTGTTCGGGATCCCCACCTCTTTTGCAATCTCATAAACGCGCATCTTCGCTCCGGTCATCCTCTCGCCATGGACCCACCGCTCGCGGAGCCGGTGGTATCGCCGGGAGTTTCTACAGCTTTCGCATCCCCAAGGCCAGGGGCGTTTTTGGCTCGCAGATCACCTGGAGGCGAGCTGCTGCTCGAATTGTCGTGGGTCGGTGACATCTCGGAGACGAGTCGCCGAACATCCGCCGGCGAGACAGTCTTACGCAGACTTCGCGCCAACCCGGGGACAGTCACGCACGACGTGCGCGCGTGGATGTACGCGCCCCGGCCCGGGAGTCGACGCCCCCGATCGAGCACGAGGCGAGCGTTCTCGTCCACCGCGACGCGCACGAGCGCCGACTGCGGCTCGACCGCTCGGCACCCCGTGCACGTCCGACGGGCAATGTGCCCCCGGTGGCTCAGGACGAGACCTCCGAGAGCCAGCTGATCGCGCGCTGGCGCAGCCGCGCGAGATCGCCCATGTCGATACCGGTCGCGGTCGCGATCGACTCGATCGGCGTCTTGATGAGGTCGTCGGGGGAGTGGATGTTCGCGGTCGCGAGCACTCCGAGCACTTCCTCGTCCACGCCGTCGAGCTCGAGGAGCTGCTGATCGCCGGAGAGGTGTGCGCGCCGCTCGGCCTCCTTGCGGAGGTCGTCACGACGACGGCCGCCCTGGGCGATGTACGCCTTCGCCGCGCCGATGACCTTGCGCGCGCCGTCCGGGCCACCGATGCCCGGCAGCCCCGCGAGCTCTTCGACGGCCGCACGCGACAGCTCGTTGACCGAGCGCCAGCCGAGCTTGAAGAGATTCTCGGCGATGGCGGGCTCGAAGCCCTCGGCGTCGAGCGCTGCCGCGATCTGCTCCTTCGCGCGGCGCTCGAGCTCGTAGATCTTCGACTCCGAGTGGATGTCGATGCGCCAGCCGGTGAGCTGCGATGCGAGCCGCACGTTCTGGCCCTTCTTGCCGATCGCGAGCGACAGCTTGTCGTCGGGCACGATCAGCTCCATGCGGTGCCCCTCGGCGTCGATGATGACGCGCGAGACCTCCGCAGGCGCGATCGCGTTGCACACGAAGCGAGCCGGGTCGTCGTCGTAGGGGACGATGTCGATCTTCTCGCCGCGCAGCTCCTGCACGACGGCCTGCACGCGGCTGCCCTTCATGCCGACGCACGCACCCACGGGGTCGACATCACGGTCGCGCGACGACACGGCGATCTTCGCGCGGGCGCCGGGCTCGCGCGCCGAGCTCTCGATGCGGACGATCTTCTCGTAGATCTCCGGCACCTCCTGCTCGAACAGCTTCTCGAGCAGGCCCTTGTGCGTGCGCGACAGGATGACCTGCGGCCCGCGTGCATTGCGGTCGATGTCGAGGCAGAACGCCTTGATCGAATCGCCGACGCGGTAGCTCTCGCGGGGCACCTGCTCGCGCATCGGCAGCACGGCCTCGGCCTTGCCGATGTCGACGACGAGAGCACCGCGCTCGAACCGGCGCACGATGCCGCCGATGATCTCGCCCTTGCGATCCTTGAACTCGTTGAAGACGTTGTCGCGCTCGGCCTCGCGCACGCGCTGGTAGATGACCTGCTTCGCCGTCTGCGCGGCGATGCGACCGAACTGCTTGCTCGCGTTCTTGAGGTCGATCAGCTTGCCGAACTTCTCGTCCTGCTCGGCGGCGCGCTCGGCGTCCTCGGCGCGGTAGAACACCTGGAACAGCAGCTCGTCCCCGATCTCGGCCTCGAGACCGGCCGCTTCCGCCTGCGCCTTGGTGAGCTCGCGACCTTCGATCGCGTCGTCCTCCTCGACCACCGGAACGATCAAAAACAGATTTACCGCCCCCGTCTTCTCGTCGTAGTCCGCCTCCATCTCGCGGTTCATCCCGAACGTCCGCTTCGCGGCCGTCAGGATCGCCTGCTTGAGAGCGTCGACGAGGACCTTCTTGTCGATGTTCTTGTCCCGGCTGACCTGCTCGAGGACCATGTCGAGATTGGCTTCCATGGCTATCCCTGTTCCTTCTGCTTGTGCTTTTTCGACTTCGCCGACGGGCGATGCCCAGGCTTGATCGGCTTGTTCATCTTCGGCCCGACGCCGCTGCCGCCCTTCATCACCGCCTCCCAGTCCGGAACCAACTTCGCGTGCTCGATGTCGTCGATCGGCAGGTGGAACACCTGCCCGTCGACCTCGATCGCGACCTGCTCGCCCTCAACGCCCTTCAGGATCCCGCGGAAGTTCTTGCGCTCGCCCGAGGGCGTTTGCAGCCCGACCGCGAGTTGGATCTTCGCCTCACTGCCGGCGAAGTGCGCGAAGTGCGTGGCCGTGCGCAGCGGGCGATCGATGCCGGGCGAGCCGACCTCGAGGCTGTACGCCTGCGAGATGGGATCTTCGACGTCGAGCACCGCCGACAGCTCGCGCGACAGGTTCTCGCAGTCCTCGAGGTCCACGCGATCCTCGGGAACCTGGGTGAGGTCCATGTCCTCGCTGAGCGGAACGTCGACCGCCACGCGCAAAACCCAGC
>DATLHR010000161.1:0-5371 GCA_035539815.1 Kofleriaceae bacterium | reverse complement strand
CGCTCCCCACGACGCCGGTCCCGCCGCTGTCGCGCGAGGAGCTCGAGCTCGAGGCCGCGCCCGCCGAGGACGAGGCCGCGCAGGCGCTGCTGGTCGGGATCTGGGACGGGCACGCGTACTTGCTCGACGGCGAGCTCGGCCAGCCCGGTAGCAACCCCGAGTCTGCCGGCGCCGAGACCGCGTGCTTCGTCGCGCACGGCCCGGTGCGAATGCTCGCCGACGATCGCGAGGATGGCGTGGTCACCCAGCTAGTCGACGGGGACGAAGCCACCGAGGACGCGCCCGCGCCGCCGACCGGGTGCACGCCACGCTCGCGGACCTACACGCTACGTCGCGAGCCCCAGGCCGCGAACCAGCTGTGGCTCCGCGTCCGCTCCACAGGCGGGTGCCCCGGCGATGCGAGCTACGCCGCCCCGTACACACACGTGTTCAACGTGCATCGGCTCGATGACCGCTTCCTCGTGGTCAGCAGCGGTGCGACCGGGGCGGTCACCGCGTATCGCCGCCGCTAGCTGCGTGGAACATCGCTTGCTTTGACGTCACGGAGTGATCCGCGCCGCCATGCTCGTCCTCCTCGGGTCGGCCGCACTTGCAGCTGCAGACCCCGCGGCCGCGGAGCCGGGAGCCGAGGAGCCCACCGCCGCGGAACCCTCGACAGAACCGATCCAGTCCTGGGGCTCGATCGAGCCGGGCAAGGGGTTCCTGGTCGGTCGCACGGAGCTCGGCGAGCTCTCGATCAGCGCATATGCGCTCCTTCGTTACCTGAATCAGCTCCCGCCCGGGCAGACGTTCGTCGATCACCTCGGGCGAACGCGCAATGTCGATCCGCGTCACGACATCTATGCCCATCGCATCATGATCCACCTCAAGGGTTGGCTCGGGCTCCCGAAGCTGCGCTACCAGATCACGTTGTGGACGGTGAACACGACCGATCAGGACTCGTTGTTCGCGGCGATCGGCTACCAGTTCCACCGCAAGTTCAGCCTCTATGGTGGGCTGAACGGCTTGCCCGGATCGCGCACGCTCCTCGGGTCGCACCCGTACTGGCTCGGCCACGATCGCGTGATGGCGGACGAGTTCTTTCGCCCGTACTTCACACACGGCGTGTGGGCGAGTGGCGAGCTGCTACCGGGGCTCTGGTACCAGGCCATGATCGGCGACAACCTGAGCGCGCTTGGCATCACCGCGACACAGCTGACGCGCGATTTTGCCTATGCCGCATCCCTGTGGTGGATGCCCACGACCGGGGAGTTCGGGCCCAACGGCTCGTTCGACGACTACGAGTACCACGAGGACGTCGCGACTCGGTTCGGCATCTCGGGCACATCCAGTCGCGAGGACCGCTTCAGCGACGTCGCGACGAACGCTCCCGAGAACAGCACGATCCGGCTCGCCGACGCCGTGAACTTGTTCGAGCGCGGCTCGCTCGCGCCTGATGTCCAGATCCAGACGTCCGACTACCGGCTGCTCTCGATCGATGCCGGGCTCAAGTACCGCGGGATCTTCGTCGGCGCAGCCTACTTCCAGCGCTTCCTCGGCAACTTCGAAGCGGACGGGGCGCTGCCGGTCAACTCGATCGTCGATCGTGGCTTCTACGTACAGGCGGCGTTCTACCCGGTGCGCAAGAAGCTCGAGCTCTACGGTGCGACGTCGTGGGTGTTTGGGGACGAGAGCGCGGGGTTCGAGACCCAGCACGAGTATCTCGGCGGTGCGAACTGGTTCTTCGCCAAGACCCGCGACCTGCGCGTCAACGCACAGCTGATCAGGATCGACCGCTCACCGGTCAGCAGCAACTTCGGGTACTACGTCGGCGGTCAGAAGGGCATGACCTTCTCGCTCGCGGCTTCGATCCTGTTCTGACTCTCGAGCCAGCGTTCGAGCCGGATCATCGGAAGGTCGCCCGTCGAGATGTGGCCGGCACGGGCGCGATCGAGGTCGGCCACGATCGCGCAGGCGACCGCGATCAACGCGGGCGTCACGTACAGCATCACGGACACGCGAGCGCCGCCGATGCCTGTCGCGTAGCCGGTGATGCCGACGGCCACGAGGGCGACGATGACGAGCAGCAGGTTGATCGTCCACGGCAAGCGCGCGATGACGGCGACGTCGCGCGTCGCTTCGAGATCGATCACGTGATTGAGGGACTCGATGTAGAGCGCCGCCACGTCGGAGTCGAGGTGGGTCGGGGCATAGCTGACGACCAGCGCCCACAGCTGTCGCTGCAGCTCCTCCGCGCGCGCGGTCGCCGCCGGGGCCTCGGCAAGGCTGGCGCGGTAAAACACCCGGCGCGCTTTCACGTACTCGCGGATCAGCTGCCGACTCTGCGAGCGGATCGGTTCACCGAGATAGTCCGCGCGCAGATACGTCGTGCTGATGGCGTTCGCCTCCTCGATGAGCACACCGCGCCGCGCGTTGAACCGCGACTCCGCCATCGACAACGTGAAGCCGAGCATCAGCGCCAGCAGACCGAGCGACGACGCTTGCGCCGCGGTGATCTGCGAATGTACGTCCTCGCTCGCGGGTCGCCCACGCGACCTCCCCGTTCGAAACATGAGCTCGCTGATCGCGAGCAGCGCGACGAAGATCGAGAGATCGGTGAGCCACAGCGGCATGTCCCACGGGTAGCTCGCTCGCCCGTCGCTGCAAGCGTGCGTCGTCGTCGCCGCGGTGGCTCGGCGCTCGTCACGAGCACCTCATGGACGAACGGGCTTGCTGCGGCGGTTCGCGCACCTAGATTCCGGACCATGCGGCGCCGTGTGGTCATCCTCGTGGCAGCGAGCGCGGTGTTCGCGACGACACTCCTCGTGGCGACCGTCGGGGGTGCGCCGCGCTCAGCTAGGAGCAGCCGCCCCGCGTACATCCTCAACGACGGCCACGTCCACCTGACGAACTACATCCAGGACGGCATCGACGCCCGCCAGCTGCTCGCGGTGATGGACGACAAGGTCGGCCGCGCCGTGCTGTTCGGCATTCCGTTGCAGCAGACGTGGTCGTATCGCATGAGCGGCGAGAACGCGCCGACCTACTACCTCGAGAGCGACGCCGACCTCTATTACTACTCGTTCACCGACGCGAACATCGCGCTCGCGTATCGCTCGCTGCCCAAGGAGCTACAGGCGCGGTTCGACCCCATGATCACCGGCTTCAACCCGGCGGACATGTACGCGGCCGATCACGTGCGGCGCGTCCTCGAGCTGTTCCCCGATACGTTCGTCGGCATCGGCGAGTTCTCCCTGCACAAGGAGTTCGTCACCGCGAAGATCGCGGGCGAGGCGCCGAGCATCGAGGACCCGGCGCTCGATCGGCTGCTGCGGTTCGCGGGCGAGGTCGGCCTCGTCGCGCTCGTGCATTGCGACATCGACACGCCGTTCCCGCAGGCGGGCGCGGATCCCGCGTACCTGGATCCGATGCACGATCTCTTCCTGCGCCACCCGGACACGACGTTCATCTGGGCGCACATCGGCCTCGGACGCGTCGTGCGTCCGATCGCCTCGCAGACGAAGTACATCGAGGCGCTCCTCGATAACCCCAAGCTACGGAACGTCCACTTCGACATCTCGTGGAGCGAGACCGCCAAGTACCTCGTGTCGTCGCCCGCGGCCGTCGACATCGTCGCGAACATGATCGAGCGGCATCCCGATCGGTTCCTGTTCGGCACCGACGAGGTCGCGCCGAGGACCCAGGCCGACTACCTCCGCGTGTACGACCAGTACAAGCCGCTGTGGGACAAGCTGTCGCCGGACGTCGCCGCGAAGGTGAAGCAGGGCAACTACGCGCGCATCTTCGACGAGGCACGCCGCAAGGTCCACGCCTGGCAGGAGCAGAACCGGGTCCGCCGGCAGATCCTCGGCGTCCGCACGAAGTAAGCTCGGCCGGATGGATCGAATCGACGAGCTCGCGGCGCTGCTGCGTCCCGCCGGTGGCGGGCTGTACCTGGTCTCCACGGGTCGGGCCGCGCAGGAGCAGCTGCAGCGCACGTTGTATCGTGCGAAGTCCGACGCCGAGGTCCGCGCGCGGTTCGTCGAGAACCTCGGCAAGCTCGCCGAGGCGAAGGCGTTCATCCTCGGCGTGCCGTCGGACGTCGGCGCCGGGTTCGTGCGCGGCGCCAATCTGGGCCCACAGGTGATCCGGCAGGCGCTCGTGCGCGCGACGCCCGACTGGCCTGCGCGCGCCGAGGCGGCCGGCATCGTCGACATCGGTGACGTGTTCTGCGTGCCGCAGCTGCTCCACGACGAGATGCTGGGCGAGGCGCAGAAGCAGGCGACGCGCGCTGCGATCTACTCCTCGCTCGATCCGGCGGTCGCGGCGAAGCTGCCGGTGTCGCCGCTGTCGATCGCCGAGCGCGTGATCGAGCTCGTGCTCGCGATCAACCCGCGCATCGCGCCGTTCGTGATCGGCGGCGATCACTCGACGGCGTGGCCCGCGGTCGCCGCGATCTCACGCGCGCGCGAGGATCGGTGGGCGATCGTGCAGCCCGACGCGCACACGGACCTCCTCGCGCACCGCCTCGGCGTGAAGTACTGCTTCGCGACGTGGTCGTATCATGCGAACGAGCTGCTCGGCCGCGACGGCCGGCTGGTGCAGGTCGGCATCCGCGCGTCGGGCAAGGACCAGCACCACTGGGAGTCGACGCTCGGGGTGCGCCAGTTCTGGGCGGCCGAGTGCCGCGCCGCGCCCGCGAAGACGCTCGATGCGATCCTCGATCACCTGAGAGCCGTGAAGGCGGAGAGCATCTACTTCTCGAACGACATCGACGGCACCGACTCCGAGTACGCGGACGCGACCGGGACGCCCGAGCCGTGGGGGCTCGAGCCCGAGTGGCTGGTCAAGCTGATCCGCCGGCTCGGCGCCGAGATCGGCGTGCTCGGCGGTGACATCGTCGAGGTCGCGCCCGCGCTGCGCCAGATCCCGCGGGGCGCGCACAAGACGACCGACCTCGCGGCGCGCTACCTGCGCGAGACGATCGCGGCCGCGCTCGGCACCGGCCTCTGACTCAGCGCGGGCCGTAGACCGGCAGCGGGCCGGATCTCGGTGCCTACGAGCTCGGCGCGCCGCTGCCGGTCTACGGCCCGCTGCCCGCGTGGCTGTCGTTGACGTTCGGGATGGAGAACCCCGCGTCGATCGCGTTCGCCCCGGTGCGGAGCCGCAGGTCGGCGAGTCCGCGCGCGGGGAACGGCGCCGACGGGTACGCCACGGTCGTGGCGAACACGCCGAGGTCGACCTGGATCGCGTGCTTCTCCGTCGTCGTGCTACGCAGCGCGGCCAGGCTCGTGAAGGTGACGGCGCCGAGCTTGCCGGTGAACGTCCCGGTGGTCGAGCCGAGGCCGTCATAGTCGTAGTCGCCCGACGTCGCGGCGTACGGCATGTAGAT
>DATLHR010000160.1:0-1532 GCA_035539815.1 Kofleriaceae bacterium | reverse complement strand
CCGCCGACATCACTCCTTGATGCCGTGCTTCGTCTTGATCTGATCGAGCACCTTTGCGTACTCGACCTCCCACGCCTGCGTACCTTCTTCGAGGTTCTTGATGCGATCGCGGACTTCCTGATCGATCGCTTCGTCGACCTGCATGTGCTTCTTGCAGATGTCCTTGATCTTGCGCCGCAGGACCGTGTCTTCGGCGAACACCTCGTCGACGTGCCGCGACGACATGAAGGCCTCGAGCATCTGGTTCGCGATCCAGGACAGGCCCTCTTCACCGAGCCCGAACTCCTTCTGATCCGCGAGCTGACGCTTGGTGCGACCGAGGTGAGAATAAGGCAGACCGCGGATCTCCAAGATGTCCTTGGCGCGCTCGGTCAGCTCCTTGTCGACCCGGATGTACTCTTTGAGCACGGCTGCGGCATCCAGCTGGGCCTCATTGTGGTCGCTGACCTCGATGTCACCTGCCTGCACGAGCGTCGTGATGATCTCGGCGGCGATGGTGTCGACCTTGCCTGGATACAGTCTCATCTCGGCGGCACTGTAGGGGCCTGCCGACATTCATGCAAGTCGCGTGGCAGACTCTCGCGGAGCTTTTCTCGTCGAACCTCATGTGCACGATCGCCTTCCTTGTCGATGTGATCGCCGGAGCACCACTGGTGCTCGCAGCGAATCGTGACGAGCTGTATGCGCGGCCCACGCGCCCACCCGAGCGTCTAGCTCCGGGCATCGCGGGCGGCGTCGACGAGCTGTCCGGCGGAACCTGGCTCGCGGTGCGCGCCGACGGGCGGTTCGCCGCAGTGACCAACCAGCGCGCACTCGCGACACCTCCGCCCGGCTTGCGCTCCCGCGGGCTCGCCGTGAAAGAGCTCGCCGCTGCGCACGATCCCGATGCATACGTCGACGCGCTCGATCCCACGCAGTACGCGAGCATGAACCTCGCGTGGGGCGATGCCGCCGGTGTCTCGATCCTCTATGCGCGACAAGACACGGGCACGAAGGAGATCGAACGACTCGGCCGAGGCATCCACGTGATGTGCAACGACCGCCTCGGTGCGCCCGGCTTCCCGCGCTGCGATCGCCTCGTGAGCACGCTCGCCCAGCTGGTCGCCGCCGGCGCGTCCTGGCCCGCCATCGAGCCGCAGCTCGTCGCCGCGCTCGCGGATCACACGCGCGTGCCGCTCGCCGACGTGCCGCCCTCGCACCTGCCCGCGGAGCTTGCGCGCGAGCTGACGTGTGCGTGCATCCATAGCCCCGAGTACGGCACCCGCTCGTCCACGATCTTCGCGGCCGAGCGCGGACGCGTGCTCGCTTACCTGCACGCGGACGGCACGCCGTGCACGACGCCATTCCTCGATCGTCGTGCGCTCCTGGTGGCGGCGTGAGCGAGCCGCGCGCCCGCAAGCTCGTCGTCGCGGGGCTGATCGTCGGCGACGATCGCCGCATCTTGATCACGCAGCGCCGCGCCGATCAGTCGCTGCCGTTGCAGTGGGAGTTCCCCGGCGGCAAGGTCGAGCCCGGCGAGGCACCGGAGGCTG
>DATLHR010000159.1:0-19761 GCA_035539815.1 Kofleriaceae bacterium | reverse complement strand
TCGTACTCGGGTTGATGCTCGCCGGCGCGACAGTGTCGTGGCTGATGATCAAGCAGAAGGCGAAGGCCGCCGAGCAGCAGTCGCGCGAGGAGCTGATCGAGCTGCGCCTTGACCTGGGCCTCGGCCGCGCGCGCCTTCGTGGCCTCGATCTCGGCTGCCTTCGCCTTCTGCTTGATCATCAGCCACGACACGGTCGCGCCGGCGAGCATCGTGCCGAGCACGAGGAAGGCGGCGGTGAACCCGAACACCTTGCGGCGGCGGGCGCGCCCCTGCTGCTTGCGCACGGCCTCGAGGAAGTCACGCTCGGTCGCGGACAGATCGAGGACGTGGCGCTTGGCGACTCCGACCGCCTCCTGCGCCGTCGCGCCGCGCCACACGAGATCGGCCGGACGCCCGCGCGCTTGCCACTGGCGCGCCGCGGTCTGCAGCTCGTGCATGAAGCCGCGCAGCGCATGGCTGTCCTCGAGCCAGCGCCGCAGCGTCGGCCACTCGGAGATCAGCACCTCGTGCACGATCTCGACGGTCGCGCCCTGCACGGCATCCGTGTGCAGGTGGACGAGGCGTGCGCGGACGAGATGATCGAGGATCTGCTGGACGTCGCCGGCCTCGGCCGAGAGTCCGAGCAGCTCCGTGTGATCGACGACCGCGCGCGTACCTTCCGGCGTCACCAGGCGCGTCATCACCGCGCGCAACAACGCCTGGCGCTGCGGCGGGATCGAGGCCGCGACCTCGTCGGCATGTCGCGCGAACGCGCCGCCGACGCCGCCCATCGCGTTGTACGCGGCGACGGTCAGCATGCGGCGCGTGCGATCGCGTGCGTCCCACAGCCGCGTCGCGGCGAACTGCAGCAGGGGCAGGGCGCCACGGCTCGTCGCGGTTTGCAGCATGTCCTCGACGATATCCGGCGTCTCGAACGTGTAGCCCGCGAGCTCGGAGGGACGCACGAGCGTCTCGCGCAGGTTGTCGGCGTCGGGGGCCGACAGGAAGAACAGCCCGCGGGACAGCTCGGCGAGGAACTGCTTGTGCCCGGCGAGCCGGTCGAGGAAGTCGGCACGCATCGACAGCACGACACGCACCGGCGCACTCGGATCGTCGGCGGCCGCGAGCAGGGAGGCGAGGAACGCGGCGCGATCGCCACCGTCGTCGGACAGCGTGAACAGCTCCTCGAGCTGGTCGACGACGAGGAGCACGCGGTGGCGCTGCTGTGCGGCCTCGCGGCGCAACAGCTCGCCCAGCAGGCCGGGCGCGTCGCGCAGCTGCGCCATCACCTGGGCGACCTGCTGTGGCTCCTCGATGCCGGTCACGCTGACGAGACTGGCGAGCGGTGAGCGGCCGGGGCGGAGCACGCGGACCTGCCAGTCGGCCGACGACGTGCGGATCGCGGGGACGAGGCCCGCGTGCACGAACGATGACTTACCGACGCCCGACGGACCGATCACGGCGAGCAGCGGCCAGGCGTCGAGCAGCGAGAGCGCGGTGCGGATTTCGTTCGAGCGGCCGAAGAAGTACTTCGCATCACTCTCACCGAACGCGGCGAGCCCGCGATACGGCGAGGCATCGTCGCCGCGCACGGCCTGAGGCTGGAGGAACGCCTGGAGATCCGCGAGCAGCGCGCTCGCCGACGGATAGCGATCGGCTTTGCGCTTGGCGAGGCAGCGATCGACGATCCTCGCGAGCTCCGGCGGCAGGCTCGGATCGCGCGTCGCGATGCTCGGCAACGGGCGCGACAGGTCGCACAGGCGCGCGCGCAGCTTCTCCGGGTTCATCGTCCCGGCCGGGTGCACGCTGGTCAGTGCGCGCCAGAACATGATCCCGAGCGCCCAGATGTCCGACAGCTGATCGACGTCGTCCACGCCGAACTGCTCGGGCGACATATAGGGCAGCGTACCGACGAGCGAACCCTCGCCGGAGAACGTCACGTAGCTGTAGTCGCGATCGCCGAGGTCCGAGGGCCGGCTGTCCGGCATCGGCATCGGCGCTCGCGTCTCGAGATCGCCGGACGCGAACTGCGAGCCTTCCATCGCCTTGGCGACGCCGAAGTCGAGCACCTTCACGACGCCGCGATCGGTGACGAAGATGTTGCTCGGCTTCAGATCGCGGTGAACGATGCCGTGCTCGTGGGCGCGCTCGAGCGCGCGCACGACGGGGAGCATCAGCTCCACGAACGCGCGCACCGGGATCTTCTGCTCGAGCATCTGCGAGAGCGTCTTGCCCTCGAGGTACTCGAGCACCATGAACGGCAAGCCTTCGTGCTCGCCGACCTCGAAGATCGTGACGATGTTCTCGTGCGTGCAGCGCGCGGTCGCGCGCGCTTCGATCACGAACCGCGAGACGAAGTTCGGATCGTCGTGGAGCAGGAACTTGATCGCGACCTTGCGCCCGAGCTTCGTGTCGCGCGCGAGGAACACCTGGCCCATGCCGCCGCGCGCGATCTCGCGGATCAGCCCGAACCTGCCGATCTGCTGCGCTTCGGCGAACTCGAGCGGTTGTCGCGCTTCGCTGCGCTTGCCGCCGGTGCGTGGCTCGCGCGCCGGCGCGGGCCGTGGCGTGAGCACGGCGGTCGCGCCCGGCGCCGAACCACGCGCCGATGCCGGCTGCACGCGCGTCGCGAGATCGTGCACTGATTCACGCCGCGATCGCTCGCGCTCTTCGTCGATCAGCGTGGTGTCACGACCGACGATGGTCTCGTCCGGTGCGACGACGGTCGCCTCCGGGTTCACGGCGCGCATGCCGGACGCAGGCGTCATCGACGATCGCGGAATCGTGTTCCGCGTCGGCGCCTTTCCGGGACGGCTCTGATCCCCCACCATCGTCGAGTGTACTACGGCGCGAGCCATCGCAAGAACCACGTGTCGGCACGTGTGGTCCAGTCGTCGTTACCCCCGAACAAGACGACGCTCGCGTCGGAAGGGAGCCAGGCCATGACGTGATCACCGCGACCCGAGTACCCACCGATCGGGCTCAGCTGCTCCCACGTCGTGCCGTCGTACGCCCAGGTGTCATTCGCGGCGATCGCGTCGGGATATCCCGCGGTGAGCAGCACCGCGTGTCGCACCGGGTGATAGAGCAGCGCCGCCCCGAACCGCGGTCGCGGTCCGTCGGTGGTAGTGACGCGCGTCCACGTCGGCGTACCATCGAGCTCCCAGAGATCCTGTCCGTCGTAATACACGACGACGCCGCGGTGCTCGTCGTACACGAGGCGGCCCGCGCGCTGCGTGCCGCGCGGCGGTGACGCGGTGACCGGCAGCACCTCCCACGTGACACCGTCGTAGACGTAGGTCGTCGAGCCACCGTCCACCGTCGTCGGCGGCTCGACGGCGATCGTCCGGGCGCGCACCGGGTCGTACGCGATCGCGCTCTCGATGTGTGGGGTCGACGTGGCGGACGTCACGTCGCTCCAGTCGGTGCCGTCGTACTCCCACGTCACCGCGGGCGCGCTGCTGTACGACCACGGGTCATGCTGGATCAGCACCACGCGATCCCGCGCCGCGTCGTACGCCATGCCCGCCGCGTACGCAGGCCGGCGTGTCGTCGCGAGCTCGGTCCAGGTCGTCCCGTCGAACGCCCACGTGTCCTGCAACTCGAACGGGTCGGCCCAGCTGAGACCGCCGAAGACGATGACACGTCCGCGCTGCGTATCCGTGGTGGCGACGGGACGCGTGCGGTCGTACGGACGCGATGGCAGCGCGTGCCAGCCATCTCCGCGCCGCTCGAACAGATCGGAGAAGGTGAGCGCGCGTTTTCCACCGCCGTAACGAACGGTGCGTCCGCGCGCCGGATCGAAGGCGAGCCCGATGTCCTCCGCGATCCGCGCCTCGGCACCGCCGAGCTGCGTCCAGGTCGAGCCGACGAGCAACCACGTATCGGCCGCGCCGCCCTGCAGCAGCACGCCGCCGAGGCTCGGGTCGTAGACGAGCGCGTGGCCGGTGCGCGCGGGCGGCGACGTGTTCGTCGTCACCTGCGTCCACTCACCACCGACGAGCTGCCACGTCTGGGTATCGCCGAACATGACGATGCGCTGGCCATCGGGATCGTAGGCGAGCGCGGCCGACAGGGGTTGCGCCGGTTCCGTCGTCGGTAGCTGCTGCCAGGCCGCGCCGTCGAACGACCAGGTCTCGGACGTGGCGCCCGCGCAGTACATGAACACGCGCTGTGCGATCGGATCGTAAGCCATCGCGTGCATGCCCGGCGGCGGCCCGCTCGTCGCGACCTCGTGCCAGTCGGTGCCGTCGAACTCCCAGGTGTCGCTCACGTACTGATCGAAGCCTTCGCCGCCACCGAACAGGACCCAGCGCTGGCGTGCGCTGTCGTATGCCGACGCTGGATGGTGGCGAGCCGTTGGCGAATGCTCGGTCGTGATCTGCTCCCAGCGCTCCCCGACGAGCTCGTGCGTGCCGGCGCGGAGGCCCGCGAAGACATCGAAGCCACCGAACCGCACGATGCGGCCGCGCGGCGGCAAGAACGCGAACGCCATGCCCTGCCGTTCGTCGTCGACGGGATCGAGCGCCGTCCAGTGCGGGCGCTCGCGCTGACAGGTCGCGGAGCAGTCGTCGCCCGCGATCGTGTTGCCGTCGTCGCACTGCTCGCCGGTGTCGGGCTTCGCGTTGCCGCACCCCTCGAGCTCGCACGTCGACGAGCAGCCATCGCCCGCCACGGTGTTCCCGTCGTCGCACGTCTCGGTGCTGCCATCGTCGATGGCGCCGTTACCGCAGCCGGTGGTGCCACCGGTGCAGCCCGTCGGCGTGCACGCGGTGCCCGCAGGGCACGAGCGCCCGTCGTCGCACGCGACGAGGTCGGCCCGCAAGCATCCGCACGCGAACATCGCCAAGAGGGCGACTGTCCGGATCACGGACAATCCTCCGCGCAGCGGGCATGGTTCTCGAGCGCGGCGTCGCAGGCACCGTCGCCGCAGCGCGGGCGATTCTCGGGGCACGTCGCGCCCGGCAAGCACGCCGGATCGCAGAGGGCGAAGCAGTCGGGATCCGCGCAGCCGCGGAGCCCGTCCTCGTCGGCATCGTCGATGCCGGAGCACGACTCGAGCAGGTCGTCGTCGGCGCGCCACTGCAGCACTCCAAGCGCCCAGCCATCGTTCGTTCCGACGGCGCCGACGCCGACGATCTCGCGCGCCGCCGTGTCGTACGTGATGTCGAAGTAGGGGTCGTACCCGAAGTACCAGCGTGGGGGCGCGGGGGACGCGACCTCGTACTGCCAGACGGATGCGGCGAGCGCGACGACGGTCTCTCCGCCGGTCAGCTCGAACCCCGCGAGCCATACCGGACGGCGCCGCACTGGATCGTAGACGAACTTCCCGCCTTCGCGCGGTGCGGGCATCGGCGTCGCCTCACCCCATTCCGAGTCCACGAGCTCCCAGTGGTCACTCAGCAGCGTGTTGAAGCCACCCTCGCCGCCGGCGAGGACGACGCGGCCGCGGGCAGCGTCGTAGACCACGCCCGCGATGCTCCGTGCTGCGGGGGTGAGCTTGGATTCGATGCGCTGCCAGTCGACGCCGTCGAACGTCCAGGTATCACCGTGCGGTCGCTCCGTCGTCGGATCTGCGCCGCCGGACATCACGACACGCTGGTGCTCGACGTCGTAGACGAGCCGATGTCCGATCCGCGCCGGCGGTGTGGTCGCCGTCGTGAGCTGGCGCCAGGCATCGTCCTCGAGCAGCCACGTCTCGCCGGCGCCGTCACGCGTACCGAACCCGAGGGTCGCGCGGCGCACCGGATCGTAGACCAAGGCCGCGTCGCCCGACGGCATGGGTGTGCTCGGCGTGGTGAGGAGCGTCCACGCGCCCGCGGCGTCACGCGTCCAGGTCTCGACGGAGCGACGGCCTCCATGCACGACGAGCCGCGTGCGCGCACTGTCGAACACCGCGCGCACCGGCTCGAGGCGCGCGATGCAGAACGGATCGCGCGTCCACGCATCGCCGAGCTCCCAGTGCTGGCCCGCGCCGTACAGCACCGAACGGCCACGCACCGGATCGTACGCGAACGCCTCCGCGTAGCCTTCGCTCAGCATGATCGGCGAGTCGGTGCGCGCGGTCCACGTCGTCGCCTGCTCCTCCCACGTGTTGCCGTCACCCAGCAGCACGAGGCGGGCACGCACGCGGTCGTAGACGAGCTCACCTTTGTTGGTCGCCGGGACCGAGGTCGCGAGCAGCGTCCACGTCGACGCGTCGAGCGCCCACATCTCGGTCTTCGTCGCCGCCGACGAGCCGGTGCCGCCGACGAGGACGAGCTGCTGGCGTGCCTCGTCGAACGCGAGCCCGGCGTCTTTGCGCCCGGCCGGCAGGGCGGCCGGAATGGAGGCCCACGTCGTGCCATCGAACGTCCAGGTGTCGCTGCGGAAGCTCTCGAACGCGAGCGGCCCCGTCGCACCGCCGACCAAGACGATGCGCTGGCGGGTCGCATCGTAGGCCATCTGATGATCGTGGCGTGCCGGCGGGCGGTTGCCGGTGATCTGGACCTGTGTCCACGACGCGCCATCGAGCTCCCAGGTGTCCGCGTACTCGGTCTGCACGCCGGTGGGCAGCTTGCCGCCGAACAGTACGATGCGCTGGCGCGCGGGGTCGTACGCCATCGCGGCCCCCATGCGGGCCGATGGTCCCGGCGGGCCCTGATGCCATCCCGTGCCGTCGAAGATCCACGTCGCGGCGCCACCCTTGCCGACACCGAACATGACGAGCTGCTGGCGCGCTTCGTCGTACGCCATCACCGGGTAGCCGAGGTCGCGCGGGCCGGGACGATCGAGCGTGAGCGCGCGGAGGCGCTCGACACGGCACGCGCTCGAGCAGCCATCGGCGGACAGGTGATTGCCGTCGTCGCACGCTTCGAAGAAGTCGAGGACCCCGTTGCCGCAGGTCTCGTCGGACAGGCAGTCCGCGCTGCAGCCATCACCGAGCGCGACGTTGCCGTCGTCGCACATCTCGGCGCCGTCGACGACGCCGTTACCGCAGCCGGGGGTGATGCAGACCGCGTCGTGACACACGCCGGCCACGACGGCGCGGGTCGCGCACGCCGCACCATCCGCGACGCCGCCGCATGCATCGAGGTTCTCGCTGCTCACGCACTTGCGACTCTCGAAGCAGACATCGCCCGACGCGCAACTGAGGTCGCCGCACGGCACGAGGTCGGGCGCGAGGCAGCCGCCGAGCGCGACGAGCCAGGGAGCGACCGCCCACCGCATCCGGCAAGCGTACCAGCGACTCCCAGCGCGCCGCGGCACCGAACGCGCCTACACGGGCACTGGACGCGCCAGCGGGATGGTCGCAGCCGTCGTCGCGCGGTTCGGCTACGATGCGATCCGTGCGGCTCGGGGTGACCTTGCTCGCGGCAGTGTTGGCGTCATGTCAGCTCGAGGCTGGTCTCGTGCCCTGCGGCGACCTCGTCTGTGCGCAGGGCGACGTGTGCCTCGAGGGGCGCAAGTGCATCAGCACCGACGATGCGACGGCCTGCCTCGGCACGCCCGCGGGCACCGCATGCTCGACCGCGCGCGTCGCGGCGGGGGTGTGCGGCGACGCGGTCTGCATCGCCCCGGGGTGCGGTAATGGCGTCGTCGAGACCAACGAGATGTGCGACGACGGCAACACCACGCTCGACGACGGCTGCAGCGCGGACTGCCTGTCCGACGAGCGTTGTGGCAACGGCGTCGTCGACTTCCACGAGGCGTGCGACGACGGCAACCACCTGTCTGCCGACGGCTGCTCGAGCACGTGCACCATCGAGGACCTGCAGCTCGTCACCGTGGATCGCCCGGGCCCGCATTCGTTCACGAGCCCCGCGATGGTGTACGCGAGCGCGCAGCAGCAGCTCGTTCACTTCAGCGGCGACAAGACCTGGATCTACGAGGCAGGCCAGTGGCGGCGCGGCCCGGATGGGCCCTCGTCGCGCGGGGAGACCGCGATGGCGTACGACCCCGTTCGGCAGAAGGTGGTGCTGTACGGTGGCGGGACCGGTACCACCACCGTGCTGCGTGACACCTGGGAGTACGACGGCGTGGCGTGGACCGAGGTCACCACCACCACCGGTCCGTTTCGCCGCGGGCATAGCCTCGCCTACGATCCGGTCCGTCAACGGATCGTGATGTTCGGCGGTCGCTCCTCGAGCACGTCGACCTACTTCAATGATACGTGGACCTACGATGGTGCGTCGTGGGCGCCGCTCACGGTCGCCGGCACGCTGCCTCCCCGGCGCCAGAACGGCGGCTTCGCGTTCGATGCGTCCCGCCAAGCGCTCGTGCTCGTCAGTGGCCAAACCGGCGGACTGGCGCACGCAGACATGTGGACCCTCGACGCGACCTCGTGGACCCAGGTGTCGACAACGGTCCCTTCGACAGGGCGTCCCTCGCTCGCGTACGACGCGACGCGCGCGCGCCTCGTGCTGTACGCGCGTGGGCCGATCGGAGTGCCGGAGATCTGGGAGTACGCGAGCACGGGCTGGGTCCCGCGCACCGACGCGCCGCCGCTCGCCGGTAACTGGGGGCAGGTGGCGTACGACGACACGCGCGGCGTGGTGGCGATCGTCGCCGGCGACGAAGATCAGCACTGGGAGGTCGGAGCCACGTGGACGCGGATCGCGCATCGCCCCGGCCGGCTCGCGGATGCGCGCATCGCGTTCGACATCGCGAAGCACCGCTTGATCCTCCACGGTGGCGCGGTCGCCGAGACCTGGGCGCACGACGCGGCGAATGGGTGGCGCATGATCGCGGCGCCGGAGGTGGTGCAGCCGCCGAGCGGCACACCGCTGGTCTATGACTCCGTGCGGCGGCAGACGATCGCCGTCGCCGATGGAAGTGCAGGCCTCGAGACCTGGGTGCTCGAAGACGAGGCGTGGACCAAGCTGCAGCTCGCGGATGCGCCGCCGCGGCGCGAGCGCTATGGACTCGCGTTCGATCGAGCACACGAGCGTGTGGTGCTGTTCGGCGGGAAGGATCCGATCACGGAGGAGTTGTTCGCCGACACCTGGGTGTTCGCGAACAACGCGTGGTCGAGGCTCGAGACGGTCGGCCAACCCGACGTGCGCGAGGCCCCGCCACTCACGTACGACGCCACGCGCGGTCGGGTCGTCCTCGCCGGAGGCATTATCGATAATCCGGTGCCCGATACGTGGGAGCTCGAAGGCAGTCGGTGGATCGAAGCGGAGCCGCTGCCGAGCCTGCGCGGCGACGCGGTGCTGACGTACGATCCGGTGCGCCGCAGCTCCATGCTGCTCGCGGGCTGGGAGGACAACGGCGGTGGCGACGAGGACGTACTCGAATACGACGGAGTGGCGTGGACCTACGGCATCTGTACGCCAGCACCCGCGTTCCCGAGCTCGACCTATGACGTCACCTACGACCCGTTCTCCCGCGCGATCGTCGCGATCGGGGTGCTGGGCGTCGACGATCCGTGGGCGCTCGGCTACTTCAAGTGGACGTCCGACGAGACGGCGGACACGTGCACGGGCGATGACGATCTCGATGGCGACGAGCTGCGCGGTTGCGCCGACCCCGATTGCTTTGCGTACTGCGATCCGTCGTGTCCGCCGGGCGCGACGTGTCCAGACGATCGCGCGCGCTGTGGCGATGGGAGCTGCGACGCGGCGCTCGAGACCCACGCACGCTGCGCAGAGGATTGTCCGTGATCCGGATCGTCGCCTTCGTCGCGCTGCTCGCGTGCGGGTGCCTGCGCGCTGAGCTCGTTGCCTGCGACGACGGCCGGCTGTGTCCGGCGGGGACCGCGTGCACACCGACGGGCTGCACGGGCGGCACGACCGGCTGTGGTAACGGCGCCGTCGACGACGGCAGCGTCGAGACGTGCGACGACGGCAACACGGTGTCGGGTGACGGGTGCTCGTCGGTGTGCGAGCTCGAGGGCTGCGGCAACGCGAAGCCCGACGTCGGCGAGCTGTGCGATGACGGCAACCTGGTCGCACACGACGGCTGCTCGGCGAGCTGCCAGCGCGAGGTCGCGCAGTGGATCTCCCTGGAGCCCTCCGCAGACGACGAGCGTCAGGGCGCCGCGGTCGCGTTCATCCCGTCCCGCGGACACATCGTCCGCTTCGGGGGCACCGACGTGCCCCGCGGGATCCGGGGCGGCACATACGAGCTCGACGGCGATGGCTGGCGGCGGATCACCACGACCCGCGCACCATCGGCGCGCACCGGAGCGGCGAGCGCGTACGACTCCGCGCGCGAGCGTTGGGTCTTGTTCGGCGGTGACAGCGGCACCGCATCGCTCGCCGACACGTGGGAGTTCGATGGCAACGACTGGAGTCTGCGCGCCGTCAGCGGCCCGCCGGCCGGCGAGCATGCGATGACGTACGACGCAGCGGGCCAGCGGATCGTGCTGTACGCCGACGCCGGCGGCGTCGCGGAGACGTGGACGTTCGACGGCGACGCGTGGAGCCGGCTCGACGGTGCGGCACCACCGGTCCGCACGGGCACCGCGCTCGGCTTCGATCCGACCGGCCAGCGCGTGGTGCTGTTCAGCGGGGCGAGCGGCGGCGCCTACCTCGACGAGACCTGGGAGCTCGTCGGGGATACCTGGACGCTGCTCGCGACCACCGGTGCACCGCCCGCGCGCTGGTACCACACGCTCGCGTACGAGCCTGGACGCGACGCCATCATGCTGCAAGGCGGGGAGGAGGACACCTGGATCCTGCGAGGCTCGACGTGGACGCAGCTCGGCGGGGAGCAGGCTCGTTCGTCGGTCGGGCTAGCGCTGGTGTTCGATCCGGTGCGCGGCAGGATGGTGCGCTACGGCGGCGCGACCAGCCCGTCCGGGTTCGTCCTGGACGATCTCTACACGCTCGAGGCCACCGGGTGGCAGAGGATCGGTCCACCGCGCCCCGAAGATCGCTCGCGCGCCCCGATGGTGACGGACACGCTGCGCGATCGCCTCGTCTTGTACGGCGGGTTCAGCTGGAGCGACTCCAATCGCGTCGACACCTGGATCTACGACGCTGATGGCTGGCGCCAGGTGATCACGGAGCACACGCCACCCGATGACGAGGAGGTGGCGATGGCGTATGACGCCGCGCGCGATCGCGTGGTCCTCGTGGTCGACGGCCAGACCTGGGAGTTCGATGACGTCGACTGGGCGCAGGTCACGACGGCCGTGTCCACGCCGACGATCCCATCGTTTCGCGGACCGATCATCTACGAGCGGGCGCGCGGGCGGATCGTCGGGGTCGCGGGCGCGGAGACCTACGCCTACGACGGCACCGACTGGACGCTCCTCGGGAGCATAGGGGAGCTCGGCGGTCTGAACGACCACGCCGCCGCCTACGATCTGGATCGCGATCGCGTGATGCTGTTCGACCAATACGATCTGTGGGAGCTCGACGGCGACACGTGGATTCGCCGCGCCGCGATGCCCTCGCCAGAGCCGCGCGAGCGAGCGGTGATGGCCTACGATCCGATCCGTCACCGGCTGCTCCTCGTCGGCGGCAACGGACGAATCACCGGCAAGCAGAACGACACCTGGGAGTGGGATGGCCAGGCGTGGAGCCGGGTGGTGACGCGCGGCGTGTTCAGCGCGCGCGAGTGGGCGTCGCTCGCATGGTTGCCGTCGGCGGGGGCGTTCGTGATGTTCGGCGGCAACGACCGCGAGATCACGATGCACGATACGTGGATGCTGACGTGGGCGCCGCTGCCCCCGTAGGCGTCACGGGACCGGGCTTGGCTCGACGCAACCCGCGACCAGCACGAGCACTCGCATGCTCTCCATCGTGCGAGGTCTCGCGCTCGGATACAATCACTGTGATGGGGCTCCGCTGGGTGATGTTCGCGCTGCTGCTGCTCGCGGCATGCGTGCAGGACAGCCTCGTGCCGTGCGGTGATCGGCTGTGCCCATCCGGTTCGGTGTGCGTCGTCGATCGCTGCGCGACGCCCACGCAGCTCGACGCGTGCAGCGGCGCCGCGACCGGCGATCCGTGCACGATCGGCGCCGCGAACGGTCGCTGCGACGAGGGGATCTGTGAGCTCGGCGCGTGCGGCAACGGCGTCGTCGACGTGGGCGAGGCGTGTGATGACGAGAACACCGCATCAGGCGATGGCTGCCGGGGTGACTGCGGCAAGCTCGAGGTGTGCGGTGACGCCGCGCTCGACGAAGGGGAAGGCTGCGACGACGGCAACGACAACCCGGCCGACGGCTGCGATGCCTGTACGCCGACCCAGTGGAACGCGCGCGCGCTGATCGGCGGCTCGACGCTCGCGACGTCGGTCGGGATGGAGCCCGGCGGCGTCGCGGTCGATCGCGCCGGCAACCTCTACATCGGCGACACCGAGGGCCTGGTCGTACGCCGTGTCGACACGACCGGGATCGTCACCACGATCGCGGGCACGGGCACCGACGGCTATAGCGGCGACGGTGGGCCCGCGGTCGCCGCGAGCATGGGCCGCCCGTTCGGCCTCGCGGTCGACGGACTCGGCAATGTCTATATCGCCGACGGAGACAACCACCGCATTCGCAAGATCGACCTCGACGGGATCATCACGACGTTCGCCGGCACCGGCACCGCCGGCTATTCCGGTGACGGAGGTCTCGCGACCAGCGCGCAGCTCTCGAGACCCGGCGGTGTCGCGGTGGATGGGCTCGGCAATGTCTACATCGCGGACTCGTCCAACGCGCGCATCCGCAAGGTCGATGCGAGCGGACGGATCACGACGTTCGCCGGCACCGGCGTCGCGGGGTTCTCGGGAGATGGCGGTCCCGCGACCGCGGCGGAGATCTCGAGCTCGTTGGCGGTCGCGGTCGACGACGGTGGCCAGCTCTACATCACGGATCAGTTCAACCGCCGGATCCGGCGCGTCGACGCCAGCGGCGTCATCAGGACGATCGCGGGCAACGGCGGCAGCTTCTTTGCCGGCGATGGCGGACCCGCGACGAGCGCTTCGGTCGGAGCCTCGGGGCCCGTCGCGGTGGACCTCGCGGGCAACGTGTACGTGAGCGACGGCAATGGTCACCGGGTCCGGCGGATCGATACGCTCGGCGTGATCATGACCATCGCCGGCGGCTCGCCCGACGAGGACCTCGGCGACGGCGGCCCGGCCGTCGACTCGCAGCTCTATTTCCCGTCGGACCTCGCCATCGATCGCACCGGCAATCTCTACATCGCCGACGTCGCGCACCATCGCGTCCGCCGCATCGACCCGGCGGGAACGATCACGACGGCCGCCGGCACGGGTGACACGGTCGGCGCGACGGCGACCGGCGCGACCACCGGGCACCTGTACGAAGCGGCCGGCATCTGCACCGCACCGAACGGCAGCGTCCTGATGTCGGAGCTCGCGATGCATCGCATCCGCCAGATCGATGCGAACGGCGTCCTCACCACGTTCGCGGGGACGGGCACCTGGGGCGACGGCGGCGATGGCGGTCCTGCGAGCATGGGCGAGCTCAAGTATCCGTCCGACGTCGCGGCCGACAGCGCGGGCAACGTCTACATCGCCGATACCAGCGGCGATCGCGTGCGGCGCGTCGACACGAACGGCGTGCTCACGACGATCGCGGGCACCGGTGTCGGCGGCTTCGCAGGCGATGGTGGCCCCGCGATCGCCGCGCAGCTGTACGCTCCGGTCGCGGTGGCCCTCGACGCCGCCGGCAACGTGTTCGTCACCGATAGCGGCAACTTCAGGATCCGCCGCATCGACACGACCGGCACCATCACGACGGTCGCGGGCACCGGCGTCGAAGGCTTCAACGGCGACGGCATCCCCGCGACCACGGCGGACCTCGATCCGTGGGGTATCGCGCTCGATGCGCAGGGCAACCTCTACATCGCCGACGATGGCAACGCGCGGGTTCGTCGCGTCGACAAGGTCACCGGGATCATCACGACGGTCGTCGGTACCGGTGTGCGGAGCCAGACAGGCGAGGGTGGGCCGGCGACGAGCGCGACGGTCTACGGCCCGCACGACCTTACCTTCGATGCCGCCGGGAACCTGCTGCTCGCGGACTACGCGAAGGCCCTCCGTGTCGATGCGGTGACCCAGGTGATCACCGCGATCGCGGGGACCGGCGCGACGGGCTTCACCGGTGACGGCGGCCCCGCGACGAGCGCGGAGCTCGGCGACATCGAGGGCATCGCGGTGGACGCGGCCGGCAACGTGTACCTGATGGACTCGCAGTGGGACGGCATCAGCCGGCGCGTCGCGCCCGACGGCACGATCACCACGTTCGTGGGACCGGTCGACCCGGTCGGCACGACGGTGATCGAGCAGGCGCGGCTCGCCGACGTGCAGGCGCTCGCGATCGCGCCCGCGTTCACGCTGTTCGCGGGAGGCTTCTCGGGCACCGTGCAAGCGGTGCGTCCCGGCGGCGCGCGTCTCGCCGTCGTCACCGGCCGCTATCCTCACGAGCCGGCGACGGCGAACCTCGCGCGCTTCCGCGATCGTACCTTCGGCGCCGTGGGTGGCGTGGCCTACGACTCCGCGCGCGGGCGGGTGTTCGTGACCGAGACGTCGGCGAACCGCGTGCACGTCGTCACCATCGTCGATCCCGCGAACGAGAACACGTGGACGATCGAACCGCTCGCGAATGCCGCAGGCACGGCGGGGTTCGCCGATGGAGCCGCCGCTGCGGCGAAGTTCCGCGCCCCTGCCGGCATGTACTTCGACGCCGCGATGCAGCGGCTCTACGTCGCCGACGCCGGCAATCACGTCGTGCGTGCGATCGATGTCTCGGGCGACGCCGCGAGCGCCACGGTCTCGACCATCGCCGGCGTGCCGATGACGCGCGGGATCTTCGGCGACGGCGGCGCCGCGACGGCGGCGCTGTTCCACACGCCCAAGGCGATCACGCGGTGCGCGAATGGCGACGTCTTCATCGCCGACACCAACAACCACAGGATCCGCCGCATCGCCGCAGGCAGTGCCATCGTCACCACGGTGCTCGGGGACGGTGTGCCCGCGTCGTCGGGCGAGGGGCAGCCGGCGTCGACGTTCCCCGTCGACACGCCGCTCGGCCTCGCGTGCGACGGGCGCGGTAACTTGTTCGTGACGTCGTCGCAGGCCGTGCGCCTGCTGCCCGCGGATGCCGCCGGTGTCGTCGACGGCACCGGCCCGGTGCAGACGATCTACGGCGCGGCGCCGCGCGACACGTTCCCGGCGAGCGTGACCTCGTGCCTGACGGGCATCGCGGTCGTCGACGACACGCACGTACAGGTCACCGACGCGTGCGCCGGGATGCTCGTCGAGCTCGCGCGCGAGCCGAGGTAGTTCACAATCACCACGTGGGCCCCGACCACATCATCGGCAGGCTGAAGGCGATCCGCGAGCCGCGGATGCGCGTCCTCGCGCTCGTGGAGGCGTTCGGGGAGGGCGAGCCCGAGGCGTGGGCCGAGGCGCTGGCGGCGATCGTGGTGCGCGGTCAGCTCGTCGACGATGCGGACACGCAGGCCGCGCTCGAGACCGTGCGCCAAGCGGCCGCGGATCCGGGGCTCCGCTATGCGACGCGGCAGGCGCTGTATCAAGCAGCCGCGCTCCGGGGGCACGCGACCGTCGCCAGGTTGTTTCTGTCGTCCTCGCCGAGCGTCGTCGGCGAGCAGGAGCTCAACCGTCAGCTGGCGCCCGAGCGCCGCCTCGATCCCACCGGCCGACCTCTGTCGCTCGGCGAACGCAAGGCGCTCGCGCGCACGCACCGGCGCGATCAGCTCCTCAAGCTGCTGCGCGATCCGCACCCCGCCGTCGTCGCGATCCTCCTCGATAATCCGCACGTCACCGAGAGCGACATCGTGCGGGTGGCGGCGCAGCGCCCCGCGGTTCCAGAGGCGTTGGCGAAGATCGCCGCGCATCCTCGGTGGTCGGTGCGGCACGGGGTGAAGCGCGCGCTCGTGTTCAATCCGGCGACGCCGCTCGCGGATGCGATCCGCATCGCGACGACGCTGCGCGCGGGCGAGCTCGCGGAGCTCGCCGGCGACCCCCAGCTACCCGAACCTCTACGCCGCCACGCCGCGGAGCTGCAGAGCTCGTCGCAGCGGCGGCCCCAGGGTTAGCTCTCTGACGACGAGCCGGCCTTCTTGCGGCGGCGCACGACGACCTCTTCCCATTCGCCATCGTCACCGTCGCCGGCCTCGATCTGCTTCTGCGACTTGCCGCCAGCGAGCGCCTTCGCGGGCTCCTTGTCGTCATCGTCCTTGTCTTTGCCGTCCTCACCGGCCGACGCGCGTTTGAAGTTCTTGATGCTTCGGCCAAGTGCGTCGCCGATGCCAGGCAGCTTGTTGGCACCGAAGACGACGAGGACGATGGCCAGGATGACTAGTAGCTCGCCCATGCCGGGCATGTCGGACTCCTGTAGTTGGCGGCCAATCTAGCACTGTTTGCCGGAAAAACTTGGTTCACGTCCGCCCCCGCGCCTATGTTCGGGCGATGCGCCTCCTCGGTGGCTTGCTGGTTGTCTGCGCGGCACTCGCCCCAGCGGCCGCAGACCCACTCGAGGCGGGGCACCAGGCGGTTCCCCCCGTCGCCGCCGCCGAGCCGGTGCTCCCGCAGCAGCTGGACGGGAGGCGTGCGATCCGCGGCTGTGCCGTCGACGAGACCTGCGGGCGGCCGGGCGAGGCGATGAAGGAGATCGACGCCGAGCTGTTCCCGCAGCCCGGCCACGGTCCATGGCTCGGCGAGCGCGACCTCGCGCCCAGCCGCCTCGAGCCCACGCCGGCGCGTGCGGTCCAGCGCCCGAGCGAGCTGCGCCCCGACCAGCCGTGGCTCGATCAGCTCGAGCTGCCCGACCTCCCGGTGCGCTGGTCGCAGAAGCTGGTCGACTATCTCGTCTTCTATAAGAACGACCCGCGCGGGCGCGCGATCATCAAGGGTTGGTTCGTCGATCAGGGCCGCTATCGCGACCTCATCACCAGCCATCTCCGCAAGGCCAAGCTGCCCGAGGACCTCCTCTACGTCTCGATGATCGAGTCCTCGTACGACCCGAACACGCTGTCGAGCGCGGGCGCGCTGGGCCTCTGGCAGTTCATGCCCGAGGGCGGCCGCATCTACGGCCTGCGCCAGGACCGCTGGGTCGACGAGCGCAAAGACCCGCTGCGCTCGACGATCGCGCAGATGGACTACTTCCGTGATCTCCATGCGCGGTTCGGCGACTGGCACATCGCGCTCGCCGCCTTCAACGCCGGCTACGGCGCCATCCTGCGCTCGGTCGCGCGCTACAACACGAACGACTACTACAAGCTGTGCGCGTACGAGAACGCGGTCGCGTGGGAGACCTGCCTCTACACGCCGAAGGTCCTCGCCACCGCGATCATCGGTCATAACCGCGCGCTGTTCGGGCTCGACAAGATCTCGGTCAAGACGCCCGAGGCCTACGAGGAGGTCGCGGTGCCCGCCTCGATCTCGCTCACCGCGCTCGCGCGCGCCGCGGGCTCGACGGAAGCCGAGCTCAAGCGCCTCAACCCGCACCTCCGTCGTGGCCGCACGCCCCCGGGCGAAGCGGGCTACGTGGTGCGCGTCCCGACCGGCACCAGGACGGAGACGCAGCGCCGCCTGGCGGAGCTCGGGTCCGACTGGGACGGCTACGACGCCTACGTCGTCGCGTACGGCGAGCGCTTCGAGGACGTCGCGACGACCTACGGCATCTCGACCAGCACCCTGCGCAAGCTCAACGGCGTCGAGCACGAGTCCGAGGTCACGGGCGGCACCGTCCTCGTCGTGCCGCGCATCAGCGCCGAGCAGCGCACGAAGAACCGCGCGAAGGCGAAGGCGAAGCTCCTCGGCTCCGGCATCGATCACAAGGAAGGCGAGACGCTCATCGTCCCGATCCCCGACAAGGCCTTCGTCGTCGAGGGCAAGCGGCGCGTGTTCTACCGCGTCGTGACCGGCGACAGCGTGAAGTCCGTCGCCAACGCGTTCGGCGTCACCACCGCGCAGCTCCGCACCTGGAACGATCTCGACCCGAAGGCGAACCTGCACCCCAGGATGGTCCTCGTCGCGTGGGTGCCCCCGAGCTTCGACGCCGACAAGGAGCGCATCTCGCTGCTCGACGAATCGGAGCTCGTGGTCGTCACGCGCGGCTCGAACGAGCACCTCGACCTCGCAGAGGCGCGCACCGGCCGCATGCGCCTCGAGTACGTCTCCAAGGGCAAGGAGAAGCTCGAGGACATCGCCAAGCGCTACGGCATGGGCTCGCACGACCTCGCGCGCATCAACCGCATCTCCTACAACACCGTCCTCGAGAAGGGCGACAAGATCATCGTCTACCAGGTCACCGATCCGTCGCGCTCCGAGCGCGCCGAGGAGCAGTGGAAGAAGACCCCGCGCGGTCGTCGCGGCAAGGTCAAGGGCGAACGCGCTCGCACCACCGCCGCGGCCGACGATGGCGGCGAGGAGGATGACGACGCGGAGTCGGAGCGCGCGAAGCGCGACAAGTCCGCGAAGGCAGAGAAGAGCGCCAAGGCCGAGAAGACGGGGAAGGCCGAGAAGACCGAGAAGACGTCGAAGTCCGAGAAGGCTGAGAAGACGGCGAAGGTCGAAAAGGGCACCAAGTCCGAGAAGGTCGAGAAGACGGACAAGCCCGGTAAGACCGAAACGCCCGCCAAGCCCAAGGAGACCGCCAAGTCCAAGGAGCCCGAGAAGCCGAAGTCTCAGGCCGGGGCAGCCAGGGTTAGCACCAAGCCCGTGCGTGTTCCCGACGGTCCGGTGACGCGGCCCTCGCAGTCGGAGTAATAATCGCCGCGCAGTAGGGCGCTGGGTGTTGCGTAACGACGGTCACAGGAGAACGCCATGCGTCTGTTTGCGATCCTTCCTCTCTCCCTCCTCCTCGCCTGCGGCGACGATGGGGGCGGTTCCTCGATCGACGCCAAGCAGATCGATGCGAAGCAGATCGATGCGCCGAGCGATGCGCCGATCGATGGGGGCATGGTCGACGCACCCATCGATGGTCCGCCGATGATCGATGCGCTGCAGACCGTGTTCACGGTGACGTGCCCGAACACCCCTGATGCCACGATCGTCACGTCCGGCTCCAACTACTCGCCTAACGCCGTCACGATCTCGCAGAACGGAATCGTGAAGTTCGATATGTCGGGCACCAACCACGACGTTGTCCCGCTCACGACGATGGCGACCGATCCGGGACTTCAGGTCGGCCTGGGCGAGAGCGAGTGCCTGCAGTTCACCGCGACGGGGACCTTCAACTTCAAGTGCGGTCCCCATAGCTTCACGGGGTCGGTAACGGTTCAGTAAGGAGCTTGTCCATGACCATGACGCGCAAGCAGTTCCTGCAATCCATCCTCGGGGTCGGCGCGGGCGCCGTCGCACTCGCTGCCTGCGGTGGCGATGACGGTGGCGGCACCCCGATCGATGCACCGCCGAGCAACACGTGCACCACGCCGGCCAACCAGATCAGCGGCAACCACGGCCACACGTTGACCGTCTCGCTCGACGACGTGAACGCAGCCGCCGAGAAGACCTACGACATCACGGGCGGCGCCGATCACCCCCACATGCTGACGATCACGGCCACGCAGTTCGGCCAGATCAAGAACGGCCAGACGCTCAACATCACGTCGACGAGCGGCGGCGGTCACACGCACACGGTGACCGTCATGTGCGTGAGCTGAGCGTCACCACGACCTCCGGCGAACGCCGGCGACATGGCCGAAGTGCTTGTCGCGGGTCACGACCGCTCAGAAATCGAAGCCGGCCGAGACCGCGAGCGTGCGCTGCGAGCCGGCGGTGTCCTTGGCGTCGCAGTTGGACGTCGTCGAGTTGGGCATGCAGAGCTCGTTGGTGCCCGGGCGATCGTCGGTGGAGCTGCCGGCGAGCGCGAACTGC
>DATLHR010000158.1:0-12557 GCA_035539815.1 Kofleriaceae bacterium | reverse complement strand
CGCGGGCGTGCGCCGCGGCTGGCAGCGCCTCGCGGGAGACGCGCGATGATCGAGCGTGCGCGATCGGTCGTGCACGCGAACGCGATGATGATGATGCGGCGGCACCGTGGTCGCGCGTGCGCGTGCGGATTCGTTCTCCTCGAGGGCGCGCGATGAGCGATCAGGCACCGACGCGCGAGGACCACGAGACGGGGCACGCCGCCGCGCGTGGAGGCGCACGCCGCGATGCGCGCGGACGCGGGTCGTTGCGCTGGCGCGTGCTGCTCGTGCTCGCACTCGCGGCCGTCGTACCGACGGTGATCGTCGGCGTGCTCGCGATCCTGCGCGCGCGGGCCGATGTCGAGCGCGAGGTCGATCGCGGCGCGCTCGCGCATATCCGTGCGCTCGGCGCGGTGCTCGACGGCACGCTGCAGGACTCGCGGCGCACGCTCGAGCTCGCCGCGGCCACCTGGGCGGATGCGCCGGACGACGCGCCGGCCTCGCAGCGCTTGCTCGCCCGCGTGCGGCGCGACGTTCCGATCGTCCGCTCGCTGTCGATCGTCGCGCCCGATGGTGCGCCGCGCTACGGCGATCCGGTGCCGCCTGGGGTGGCGATCAACTCGCACAGCTTCGGCGGCTACGTCGGCGATGTCGTGCGCGTCGATGGGCGCCCCGTCGTGCACCTGGTGGTCCAGGCGCGCGGCCGGACGGGCGAGCTGATGGGCGTGTTCGTCGCGCGCCTCGACCTCGGGTTCGTGCGCGAGCTGCTCGCCGCGGCCCGGCTCGGCGCGGGCGCCCGGCTGCGCGTGGTCGACGGCGCGGGCGTCCCGGTCGCGACGAGCGAGGAGACGCCGCTCGCTGCGACCTCGCTCGCCGGCACCGATGCAGCGGTCGATCGTGCGCTCGGCTCGTCGGTCGAGGGCACGCTCGCCGCCAACGGCTGGGTCAGCGCGTACCGCAACCTGTCTAGCTATCAGTCGCTGCGCGGCGTGCGGTGGACAATCCTGAAAGAGCAACCCGAGGCGGAGGCGTACGCGCTCGCGCGCCGCACCACGCGAGATACGCTGATCATCGGCGGCGCCGCGCTCGCCGTCGCCCTCGCCCTCGGTGGCTACTTCGCGACCCGGCTCACGCGCCCACTCGCCGCGCTCGCGCGTCGTGCCGACGCGATCGCGACCGGCACCCCGGATCCCGCGCCGTCGATCGAGGGCCCCGGCGAGATCGGCGCGCTCGGCCAGCGCATCGACGAGATGGCCCGGCGGATCGCCGAGCGCCACGAGCTGCAGACCGCGCTCGCACGCGGAGATCGCCTGGCGTCCGTCGGCGTGATGTCCGCGCAGGTCGCGCACGAGATCAACAACCCGCTCACCACGGTGCTCGGCTACGCGAAGCTGCTCGCCGAGGACAAGCCGGAGGGCCACCCCGATCGCGCGGGCCTCGACCTGATCGCGAGCGAAGCGGAGCGCATGAAGGGCATCATCGGCGGCCTGCTCGAGTACGCGCGGACGCCGCGTACGAGTGATCGTGTCATCACGGCCACGAGCAAGCCCGAGCCGCCGCCCGCGACCGTGCCCGCGACGGTGGTCCGCCACGTCGGCGCGCTGCTCGAGCTGCAGCTCGAGAAGGCGAAGGCGCGGCTCGTCACCGACGTGGCGTCCGACAAGCCCATCGCGATCGAGGCGAGCGCCCTCCAGCAGGTCCTCGTCAACCTGGTGCAGAACGCGGCGCAGGCGCTCGGCGACGGTGGCACGATCTCGATCGGCGTCAAGCCCGCGCCCGGCGGTGTCGCCACCCTGATCACCGTCGGTGACGACGGCCCGGGCATCCCGGCCAAGGATCGCGGCCGCGTGTTCGATCCGTTCTTCACAACCAAGGCCGCCGGCGTCGGCACCGGCCTGGGCCTCGCGGTGTGCAAGCACCTGGTCACCACCGCCGGCGGCTCGATCGAGGTCGGTGACGGTGCCGGCGGCCGCGGCGCCGAGTTTCGCCTCGTGATCCCCAACGCGAGCGGGTGACGCCTCGGTATGATGGCGGCGTGAGCAGCATCCTGGTCGTCGACGACGAGCGCGGCATCCGGGCGCTGTGCAGCGACGTCCTCGGCCGTGCGGGCTACGAGATCGAGGCAATCGACACCGCCGCGGGCGCGCTCGCCGCCGTCGCGCGCCGCCGGTTCGATCTGATCCTGTGCGACATCAACCTGCCCGATCAGGACGGCGTCTCGCTGTTGCCACGCCTGCTGGTCGGCGAGGCCCCACCTGCGGTGCTCCTGATCACCGCCTATCCATCGATCGACACGGCGGTGCGCGGCATGAAGCTCGGCGCGCGCGACTACATCGGCAAGCCGTTCTCACCCGACGAGCTGCGCCTCGTGGTCCGCCGCGCGCTCGACGAGGACGAGCTGCGCCGCGCGCACGGCGAGCTGACCAAGCGCCTCGCGTACGGCTCGATGATCGGCGACTCGCCGGCGATGCAGCAGCTGCGCGCGACGATCGACAAGGTCGCTCACTCCGATGCGACGGTGCTGATCACCGGCGAGAGCGGCACCGGCAAGGAGCTGGTCGCGCGCGCGCTGCACTTCAGCGGCCGGCGTGCGGGCCGCACGTTCACGCCAGTCAACTGCGGCGCGCTCGTCGGCAACCTCCTCGACAGCGAGCTGTTCGGTCACGTGCGCGGGGCGTTCACCGGCGCCGACACCGCGAAGCGCGGCCTGTTCCTCGCCGCCGACGGCGGCACCCTGTTCCTCGACGAGATCGGCGAGCTGCCGCTCGAGCTCCAGCCCAAGCTGCTGCGCGCGCTGCAGGACGGTGAGGTCAAGCCGGTCGGCGGCACCTCGGCGATCCGCGTCGACGCCCGCGTCATCGCCGCGACCAACCGCGCCCTCGCCGAGCAGACCAAGACCGGCGCGTTCCGCGAGGACCTCTACTACCGTCTCGCCGTGATCACCATCGAGGTCCCCGCGCTGCGCGACCGCCGCGGCGACATCCCGCTGCTCGCCCGCCACTTCGCCGAGCAGGCCGCGCTGCGCGCCGAGAAGAGCCGCCCCGCGATCACCGATGCCGCCCTCGCCCACCTCGCCGCGCAGCCGTGGCCCGGTAACGTGCGCGAGCTCGAGAACGCGATCGAGCGCGCGGTCATCCTCGCCTCGGGAGACGTGCTCGACGTCGCCGACGTCGCCTCGCCCCATGGGCGCGCGGCCGTGCCCGGCCTCCAGACCTTCACCGGCGATCACGTGCCCACGCTCGACGAGCTCGAGCGCGCGCACATCCTCAAGGTCCTCGAGATGTGCGACGGCCAGAAGACCAAGGCGGCGGCGATGCTCGGCATCAACCGCACGACGCTGTGGAAGAAGCTGCGCCAGTACGGCCTCGAAACCTGACACGAGGTCCGACGTAACGAGCGCTAATCGGGCGGTGGCGGCGCGTCCTCGCCGACGATGATGTTCGTCACCGCGTCGTCCGGACCGACGTCGAATGACAGATCCCACGTCGGGTTCTGTGCCGGATTGGTGACGACGTGCAGCGTCGCCCCCTGCGGCGTCACCTCGACGAAGTGGTCTGCGAGGTGCTCCTCGAGGCTGCCGATCCGCGGCATCCGCATGTCTTGGCTCGTCTGCCCGGCGAACGTCACGAACGCCTGACGAACCCGCTCTCGCGACCGCTCTCGCTCGCTCGGTTCACCGCGGAAGATGAAGTGTTCCTCCATATGGCTCCCCTCGTTGGTGCGGGTAGTCGTAGCGGGTGCGGTCGCGACGGCCGAGGTGGCCGGCTCGTGCGCGCGGCAACCAACGCACCAGAACGCGGCGACCAGCGATAGGGCTGCGATGGGTCGCCGGCGACTCGACACCATGGTGGAAGCGTATCAGCAGCCGCTCAGCGAAGCGCGGCGAGCGCCGCCGCGAAGTCCGCGGGCAGCGGGGACTCGAAGGCGAGGCGCTCGCCGGTGACCGGGTGCGCGAACGAGAGCGTGCTCGCGTGGAGGGCCTGGCGGCGGAGCGCGGCGGCCGCGGCGGCGACGCGCTCGTCACGCGGGCGATGGCCGTAGACCGGATCGCCGAGCAGGGGCCAGCCGTGATCCGCGGCGTGCACGCGGATCTGATGCGTGCGCCCGGTCTCGAGGCGCAGGCGCAGTAGCGCGGCGCCGTGAAGCGGTTCGACGAGCTTCCAGTGCGTGACCGCCGGCTTGCCGCTCGTCACCTTCGACGAGAACTTCTTGCGATGTACCGGGTGGCGGCCGTAGCTCGTGCGCAGCGTGCCGCCGGCACCGACGGGGGGCGGCGCGGCGATGGCGAGGTACGTGCGCTCGAGGCCCCCCGGCTCGCCGCGGCTCTTCGCGGCGAACGCCGCGGTCAGCCCCGCGTGCGCGCGCTCGGACTTGGTCGCGACCATCACCCCACTCGTGTCCTTGTCGAGCCGGTGCACGATGCCGGGCCGCAGGACGCCGCCGATGCCCGACAGGTCCTTGCAGTGGAACAGGAGCGCGTTGACGAGCGTGCCGCGCGTGTGGCCCGCCGCCGGGTGCACGACCAAGCCGGCCGGCTTGTCGACGACGATCAGATCGGCATCCTCGTAGAGCACGACGAGGGGGAGGTCCTCCGCCACCACCTCGAGCGGCTCGGGTGCCGGGATGGTGCCGTCGACCACCTCGCCCATGCGCAGCTTGACGCCGCCCTTGGTCGGGGTCGCGCCGTCGATGCGGACGCGCCCGTCGTCGATCAGCCGCTGCACCTGCGCGCGCGGCATCGCGAGCTGCTTGGCGAGCACCGCATCGAGGCGGCCGCCCGCGTCCTCGGCGTCGATGACGAAGCGAAACCCAGTTTCCTGATCGCCGTCGCCCTCGTCGACGCCGTCGTCCTCGATCACCAGATCTTCGACTTCACGTGACCCTTCGACTTGATCAGCACGTCCACGATCGCGCGCTCGTAGATGTGCTGGCCGAAGATGTCCTCCGTGACGCGGCTCTTGAACAGGTCGCGGCCCTCGTTGATCTCGTCCGACATGACCTCGAACAGGTTGTCGTTGTTGATGCCCTCGAGGATCTTGGGCTCGTGATAGAGGGTCAGGTCCGAGGCGATCGCGCGGGCGAGCTGGCGCGCGCGCTTGGGGTTGTCGATCAGGGTGGCCATGGAGCCAGCGTATCAAGACTTGGTGGGCCGCGAAACTCCGTCAGCCTCGTCGTCATCGGGTGACGGCCGCGCGGCGCGGAAGCGCGCCAGGTAGGTCTGCTTGACCCGCTCGGCGTCGAGCCCGAGCGCGCGTGCGTACTCGACGAGAAAACCGCGCACGTACACCGCGGCCGGCAGCTTCGCGAACACCTCGCCCTCGAGCGCGTGCAGGTACGCCATGCCGATCTTCGAGCGCTCGGCGATCTCGCGCAGCTCGACCCCCACCGCCTCGCGGATCTGCCGCAGCAGCATCCCCGAGTACTCGGTATGTGGAGACAGCTCGGGCATCGGCGGACGGATCGTGAGGGTCGCCGGATCGTCGACCTTGGTCGCGGCGCGCGCCTGGATCACGGGCTCTGTCGGCGCCGCCGGCGGCACCGGCATCGGCACGCCGTCCGGGAACAGCTCCATGTCGTAGTCCTTGCGCTTGGCCGCATCCATCAGCGTCGTGTACGCGAGGTCGAGGCGGCGATGCACGGCCTCCAGGCTCGGCGCGTCGTAGAGGCCGCTGATCGCGATCGACTCGGCGCCGTAGATGTCGCGGATGCGACGGTTCGCACGCCGGATGTCCTCGAAGCTCGCCGTCGGGGGGACCTCGAGCAGGTCGTAGTACGAGTCGCTCGGCAGCACGTCGGTCTCGACGAGCGGCCGCACCGCGAGCAGCCCGCGCGCGACGCGCTCGAAACACTTGGCGACGCGCGTCTCCGGGTGCTCGATGAGCAGCGGCCGCCGGCGGCGCGTCGACGCCCACACCGCCTCGTCGTACTCGAGGTGCCCGAGATAGCGGATCGGACAGCCGAGCCGCCGCCGCATCACCGAGGCCACCGCGCGCCCGAGCTCCATGTCGCTCTTGCTGCGCGCGGCGTTGATCACCAGGTGCGGCGAGAACGCGAGGATCGCGTCGCGTAGCTCGTCGAGCTCGGGCGCTTCACGCTCGACCGCGGCGAGCCACAGCTCGAGCGCACTCGGCGCTCCGCCCTCGAACACGTGGCCCGCGTGCGGCCGCAGCTGGGCGAGGTGGCCCAGGCCGCGACGCTCGAGGCTCTTCAGGAACGCCGCCTTCACGAACCGGTGCATCAGCTCGATCGACGTCGGATCGGGCACCGCGACGGCGAGGCCGATGTCGGCCTCGAGGAACAGCTCGAGCGTCGGTGACGTCAGCCCCGTCCCGAGATCGACGACGACCCAGTCGGCCGGCAGCGTCCGCAGCTGCTCGCCCAGCCGGCGCACGGCCTGGGGGTCCGGCTCGGCCATGTTCGGAGGATCGAACACCCCCGCGATCAGCTTCACCCCGGGGACGTGGGTCGCGACCGCGGCCTCGACGAGCGAGCCGCCGTCCGCCAGGCCCTCCGAAAGCGCCCGAACCGGGCGCGGCACGCCGGCGAACACGTGCAGGTTCGGCGCGCCGAACGACGCATCGACGAGCACGACGCGCTTGCCCAGCGTCGACAGGAAGATGCCCACGTTGGCGGCGACGAGGCTCTTGCCCACGCCCCCCTTGCCGCCACCGATGGCGACCACGCGCGGAGTCATCGTCGCGCAGGTAACCGCGATCCTCCGCTCCGGTCAAGCGCCCAACACGAGGCTTGCGTGGGCGTTCCCGACGGGGCTATTGCCGGGTCATGGACGTGTACCCCGCTGGCCCTACGCAGGTACCGCCGAGCTTCACGAGCCCGTCAAGCGCGTACCGGCGCCACGCGTGGCTCGCCTTCCTGGCCTTGCTCGCGTTTCTCGCCGCGTACTTCGCGCTCGCGGGGTACTTCGCATGGACGTCGTATCGCCTGTTCCGCGCGGCGGGCACGGTCCACGACGAGTGGTTCTGGCTGATGGTCGGCGGCGTCGCGATCGGCTTCTTGTCGCTGTTCATGATCAAGGCCGTGTTCTTCGTGAAGCGCGGCGGCGTCCGCGACACGATCGAGGTCACCGCCGCCGAGCAGCCGCGGCTGTTCGCCTTCCTCCACAAGCTCGCCGACGAGGCCCGCGCGCCGCGCCCGTATCGCGTGTTCGTCTCGCACCACGTCAACGCGGGCGTGTTCTACGATCTGACGCTGCTGAACCTCATCATCCCGTCGCGCAAGAACCTCGAGATCGGGCTCGGCCTCGCCAACGTGCTCACGCTGGGCGAGGTGAAGGCGGTGCTCGCGCACGAGCTCGGACACTTCGCACAGCGCACGATGGCGATCGGGCGCTGGGTCTACATCGGCCAGCAGATCGCCGGCCACCTCGTCGCGCGGCGCGACGCCTTCGACCGCTTCCTCGCCGGCCTGTCGGCGATGGACTTCCGCATCGCGTGGGTCGGCTGGCTGTTGCGGCTGATCGTGTGGGCGATCCGCGCGCTCGTCGACACGCTGTTCGGCTGGGTCGTGATCGCGGAGCGCGTGCTGTCGCGCGAGATGGAGTTCCAGGCCGATCGCGTGGCCGTCGCGCTCACCGGCAGCGACAGCCTCGTCAACGCGCTGTACCGGCTCGAGGCGGTCGATCACGCGATGGACCTCGCGCTCGGCTTCGTCGCTTCGGAGCATCGCGCGGGCCGCGCTGTCGAGGACGTGTTCGCGCTGCAGACCCACATGCTCGAGCGCGCGCGCATCATCCTCGGCGAGCCGCACTACGGCACCGTCCCGCCGTCCGATGACCCGCCCCAGGCGCGCCGGTTGTTCCGGGCGCAGCTCGCCGCGCCGCCGCGCATGTGGTCCACGCACCCGCCGAGCAACGAGCGCGAGGACCAGGCCAAGCGCACGTACATCGCCGCGCCGCTCGACGATCGCTCCGCGTGGCTGCTGTTCGAGGATGCCGAGGCGCTGCGCCGCCGCGTCACGGCGGCGCTCTACGGGGACGAGGCGCCGGAGCCGTCGACGATGGAAGCCACGCTCGCGCGCCTCGATGAGGACCTCGCCCGTCCGAGCCTGGATCCGTGCTACCGCGGGGCGTACCTCGGCCGCTCCCTCACGCGCCACACGCGCCGCGCCGACGAGCTCTGGCATGCACCGGCCCCGACGGCGAACGTCGTCGAGGCGCTCGATGCGCTGTACCCGAGCGAGCTCGCCACCGAGCTCGATCGCAATCGCGACCTCGCGCGTGAGGTCGCCATGCTCGAGGGGCTGCAGCAAGGCTTCCTCAAGGCGCCCGACAAGCACGTGCGCTATCGCGGCATGGTGTACCGCCGCGGCGAGCTCCCCGCCTTGATCGCGACCGCGAAGGCCGATCTCGAGGCGAGCCGCCGCGCCCTGATCGAGCACGATCGCCGATGCCGCACGGCGTGCATCGCCGCGGCGGAGCGGCTGGGTGGCGGCTGGGCCGCGTACCTGCGCGCGCTGGTCGCGATGCTCCACTACGCCGAGCACACCGAGGCCGACCTCGACGACGCGGTCGGTGCGCTCGCCAACGTGATCGCCGTGATCACCGCGGACGGCCGCGTCTCGCAGTCCGAGGCCGAGCGCGCGCTGTCCACCGCGCACGAGCTCTACACGGTGCTCGGGGACGTGCACTCCTCGGCGAGCGAGCTCGAGCTCGGCGGCATCCTCGCCGCGCGCCTCGAGGTCGAGAGCTGGGCTGACTGCCTGGGCGAGCTCGAGCTCGCCTCGCCCACCGAGGAGACGCTCGGCCAGTGGCTCGGGGTGATCGACAGCTGGACGGGAAGTGCGATGCGCGAGCTGCACCGCCTGCGCAACGCGGTGCTCGACGAGCTACTCGCCACCGAGGCCTTGGTGGCGGCCGCCGCGCGTGACGGCACCACGCTCCCCGAGGTCACCGAGTCCCCGCGGGTGCCGGCGCGCTACGCGACGCTCCCCGAGGGCAGCGAGCGCGTGCTGCAGACGCGGCTCGGCTGGTGGGACCGGTTCCAGACCGCCGACGGCCTCATCCTCGGCGCGCTGCGCCTGGTGGTCGCCGGTGCGATCGTCGGCGCGGTCGTGCTCGGCGCGCGGGCGGCGACCGAGGCCGCCGCGCTCGCCGCAGCGATGCCGACTCGTTATCGCTAACGCGGAGCCAGCGCGCGCACCGCCGCCGCCACCACCGCGAGCTCGTCGGGCGCGAGCGTGCGCACGTCGAGCCACACGCGGCCATCTTCGATCCGCCCGACGATCGCCGCGCGCCGCAGCTCGCGATCGACGGCCTCCGTCGGCGCCCCCGCGATGGTCACCGCGAACGAGGGCAGCTGCGCGGTCGGCATCGCGCCGCCGCCGACCGCCGACGTGCACGGCTCGACCGTGATCGACAGGCCGGCCACCGCCCCGATCGCGCGCGCGAGCTCCTCCGCGGTCACGCGCAGAGCGTCGGCGCTCGCGGCGAGCATGCGGTTCGCGGGGACGTCGGTGACCCGGTGCTCGCGATATAGCGAGAGCGTCGCGGCGAGCGCGGCGAGCGTGAGCTTGTCGGGGCGCAGCGCGCGCATCAGCGGATGCTTGCGGGCCGCCTCGACCGCCGCGCGCGTACCGACGGCGATGCCGGCCTGCGGACCGCCGAGCAGCTTGTCGCCCGAGAACGTCACGAGGTCCACACCCGCGGCGACGGTCTCGCCGACCGTTGGCTCGGCGGGCAGCCCCCACGCGCGCTGCGTCGCGCGATCGACGAGCGCGCCCGAGCCGAGGTCGACCATCGTCGCCACGCCGCGCGCGCGGCCGATCGCGACGAGCTGCTCCGGGCTGACCTCCGCCGTGAAGCCGACGATCGCGAAGTTCGAGCGGTGGACCTTCAGCAGCAAGCCGGTCGCCGGACCGATCGCGCGCTCGTAGTCGTGGGCGTGCGTCTTGTTGGTGGTGCCGACCTCGACGAGCACACCGCGTGACAGCTTCAGGATCTCCGGCAGCCGGAACGAGCCACCGATCTCGATCAGCTCGCCGCGCGAGACGACGATCTCCTTGTCGGTCGCGAGTGCGGCGAGTCCGAGCACCGTCGCCGCGGCGTTGTTGTTGACGACCAGCGCATCCTCGGCGCCCGTCAGCTCGCGCAGCAGCTCGCGCAGGTGATCGTGGCGCGAGCCGCGCTGCCCCGCGACGAGGTCGTACTCGAGGTTCGAATAGCCATGCGCGATGTCATCGATCGCCGCGCGCGCCGCGGCCGCCAGCGGCGCGCGCCCGAGGTTCGTGTGCAGCACGACGCCGGTCGCGTTGATCACCCTGCGCAACGCCGGCCGCGCCAGCTCCGCCGCCAGCGCGGCCACGACGTCCGCGTCGATCACCGGATCCGTGCTGGTGCCCGCGACGATCGCCGCGCGCCGTTCCACGATGCTGCGGCGCGCGGCCTCGACGAGCGCCCACCGTGGCGCGGTCGCACGCTGGGCCGCCGCATCCGCGAGCACGTGCACCGCCGGCAACCGTGCGAGCACCTCGCGCATCGCTCAGCGCAGGCCGCGGATCAGGTCGAGCCGCTTCACGATCAGCGACGGGAACATGCCGCCGATCAACCCGATGACCAGAGCGAGCCCGACGCCGAACCCGATCGGGATCAGCCCGACCTTGAGATCGAAGGCGGCCATCGCGCTGATCGCGGCGCTCGATGTGCCGTTCGCGAGCAGCGCGAGCCCGACCGCGATCGCGGCGCCGGTCAGCGAGAGCAGCAGGCTCTCGGCCAGCACGAGCCCCGCGACGCGGTTGCGGCGCACGCCGAGCGTGATCAACGACGCGAACTCGGGCATGCGGGTGATCAGCGAGGCGTGCAGGTTGGTCGCGGTCACGAACACGCCGATCACGCAGAGGATGAGCACCAGCAGCGAGATGATCTTGGTGACCTGGGCGAGCTGTGCCTGCGAGCCACGGAACTCGCGCTCGGTCTTCGCGCTCGCCTCGAACGCCTTGCTGTCGTTGATCTTCGCGATCAGGCTTGCCGCGTCCGCCGTCGAGCTCGCGGCGATCATGAGGCTGTTGATCCGGTCGAGCTTCAGCGGCTTCGACACGCGCAGCCGATCGGCCCACAGCTCGTTCTCGTAAGTCGATCCACCCGCCGAGAAGTAGCCGACGACCGTCCAATCCTCCTGCGGGAGCTTGACCACCGCGCCGAGCTTGAGGCCCGGATGACGCTTGCGCGCCTGGACGCCCACGATCATCTCGGGCGCGCCCTCCGCGGGCATGCGCCCCTCGACGATCTTGACGCCGTGGAGCTCGTAGGCGATCGGCTCGACGCCGCGCACGTTCTGCTGCTCGTCGATCCCGCTGGCCGTCAGCTCCGGGTCAAGCAGGGTGCGCGCCACGAGCTCGGGGGAGACGGCCTTCTTGTCGCCGCCGCGAATGCCGGGCAGCACCGCGATCTGGCGAACGGTGTCCTGCGTGATGCCCTGCCCGGTCGCCTCGTCGATCGCCCCCGGGGTCGTGACGATGATGTGCTCCGGCGGGAACGACTCGCTCGCCGCGTTGCGCAGGCCGAGCAGGAACGAGACTCCGAGCATGCACCCGGTGAGCACGAACCCGATCACGATGATCGTGATCGCGTTGTTGCCGATCCTGCGAATCAGCTTTCTTGCGACGTAGTGAAAGAAAAGCATTCGCGTTCTGCCTTACGACGCTCGCACCCGTTTATCGACCAGTCAAGCGGTTGCGACGGCTCGAGGTCCTGCAGTATCGTGGACGAAGGGGACGCTCTACAGCGTGTTCGCACAGCTCACGATCTGGTCGCTGCGCCGTCGTCCGTGGCGCACGCTGCTCACCGCGGTGTCCGTCGCGCTGACGGTCGCCGTGCTCACCGCGTTCTTCTCCGTGCGCGCCGAGATCCGGCGCGTGCTCGCGCTCAAGGAAGCGGTCCCATATCAGCGTCTGTGGCTCAAGCCGCGCAACCTCGCCGCGGAGCGTACGCAGCAGCTCCCGCTCTCGCTCAAGGACAAGATCGCGGCGGTCCCCGGCGTCGTGAAGGTCGCCTACGCCGTCTTCGACGGCACCAAGATCCCCGATGGCGGACGCGTCGGCATCGTCGGCGGTGACGTCGAGAGCTTCCGCATGCTCTCCGATCTGTGGTCGGTCTCGAAGGCGGAGTTCGACACCTGGCTGAACGACAAGACGGCCGCGTTCGTCACCCCGACGATCGCGAAGCAATACAACCTCAAGGCCGGCTCGATGTGGGAGGTGCCGTACCAAACCGGCAAGCTCTCGCTGAAGATCGCCGGCGTCGTCCGGCCGGGCGGCATGTCGGGGCCGCTGGTCGGCGTCCACTACGAATACCTGGACGAGCTGGGCGGGCGGAAAGGCAACGTCGCGGACTTCTACGTGATGCTCGACAAGAAGACGGACTTCCGCCCGGTCGCGAAGGCCGTCGATGAGGTCACCGCGAGCTACGCGCAGCACCTCATCACGGAGGACACGATGCTGCAGATGCGCGGCGCCAAGCGGTCACACGTGATCCCGAACCTGCTCGGCGCGCTCGGCCTGGTGCTGCTCGTGACCACCGCGCTCGGCATCGCGAACTCGACGATGATCTCCGTGCGCGAGCGCCG
>DATLHR010000157.1:0-2268 GCA_035539815.1 Kofleriaceae bacterium | reverse complement strand
GGGTCGCTCGAGCCGCAGCGTGTAGCGACGCACGGTCCGCTCGGGCGCCTGCACCTGCGCCTGCGCCGCCTTCTCGGCCGACCGCTTCGCCACGTACGCCATCATCAGATCTTCGTACACGCTGGCGCGCGTCGCCGCGTCCGCTCCGAGCCGCAGGTACCAGGGGCTCGGGGTCCACAACGTCAGCGGGATCCGCGAGCCCGGACGCGCCGCATGGAGCGGCCCGGTCGACCACGGATGCGCGAGCGGATGCGCGACCAGCCCGGCGTCGTACGCGTTGGAGTCGCTGTACAGCATCGCCGTCATGAAGTACTCGTCGTCTTCGATCAGCTTCGCGAAGTAGCGCTCCTCGAACAGCTTGCCGCTCGCTTTGCGCGCCTTGTTCCGGATCTGCGCGTACCGCTGGCACGCGCGCTTGATCATCGCGGCCAGCGCCGCCTTGCTCGACGGGGTGGTGATCATGTGGACGTGGTTGGCCATCAGCGTGAGCTGATGGATCGCGCAGCCGGTCGCGTCGACGCCGCGCTCGAGGCAGTCGAGCATGCGCAGGTGGTCGCCGACCGACGAGAACAGTCGACGGCGGTTGTTCCCGCGCAAGGTGACGTGGACAGGGATGCCGGGAAGGATGACGCGTGGGCGACGGGGCATGCCCCGGGTTTCGAGTCGAGGCCGGGCAAGTTGCGTCCCACAGGAATTTCGTCGCGGTATGCCCTGAAAGTGCCGTGATCTTCGGGTCTTGCGAAGTAGGAACGTGTCCCTGTCGACAAGTCACTCGAGTCCGACAGGGTGTTCGAGAGGAGGAAGGAAGGGAGGACGTCATGTACGGGCTGACGGACAAGGTCGCGATCGTCACCGGGGCGTCGGGCGGGATCGGCCGCGGGATCGCCGAGCGGCTCGCGCAGGAAGGCGCCGTCGTCGTCGTGAACTATGGCAAGCGCGAGGATCAGGCCGGGGAGGTCGTGCGCGGGATCGAAGCGCGCGGCGGCAAGGCGGTCGCCGTCCAGGCCGACCTGGGCAGGGTCGACGACGCTCGCCGCCTGGTGCGGGACACGGTGGCGCGCTTCGGGCGGCTCGATATCCTGGTGAACAATGCGGGGATCACGCTCGAGAAGCCGCTGGTCGAGACGACCGAGCAGGAGTTCGACCGGATCTTCGCCGTCAACGCGAAGGGGCCGTACTTCGCCTTGCAGGAGGCGGCGAAGGTGATCGTCGACGGTGGCCGGATCGTGAACATCTCGACCGCCGCGACGCGCGCCGCCTTCGCGGGCGCCACCGCGTACGTCGGAAGCAAGGCCGCGCTCGAGCAGTTCACCAAGGGCCTCGCGCACGAGCTCGCGCCGAGGGGCGTGACGGTGAACAACGTCTCACCGGGGTTCACCGACACCCCGATGATGTGGGACTCGCTGCGCGAGACCGCCGTGGCGATGACCCCGCTGAAGCGCCTGGGCCGACCCGACGATATCGCGGCGGTGGTCGCGTTCGTCGTGAGCGACGAGGCCCGCTGGCTCACCGGTCAGACGATCCAGGCGGCCGGCGGCGCGGTGATGTGAGCCCGCGCCGCTCGCTCACCGGGCGGCGACGCTTCCCTCGGCCGACTGCACGTCGAGGCCGAGGTCGCGGAGGACGACCAGCTCGCCGAGGGTGTCGACGACGCCGTTGACCCGCGCGCTGATGGCGCCGCGGATCTGGCCGTCGTCACCGAGCTCGATCGCGACCGCGAACGGCGCGTCCTCGATCTTGCGCATGGCCAGCGGCAGGACGTCGCCATGCCACGACACCATCGCCCAGTCGAGGAGCAGGTCGGCCTCGCCCCAGCCGGTGATCACCTTCTCGGTGCCGCCGACCGGCGCGATCGACAGCTGGGTGCCGAGCCGGAGCGACAGGTCGGTGAAGGTCACCGGCTTGTCGGGCGACAGAGTGCCGGCCGGGACGGTGACGTCCTCGAGGGCGATGTCGAGGTCCTCGAGCAGCAGCCAGCCGTCCTCGGTGGTGCGCACGACGGCCTGGCCGCCGAGCACGGTGGGGTCGACGTCGAGCGGCTCGCCGCTGCGCGCGGTCGCCGACACGTCGACGTCGCTGGTGGTGGCCACGTCGAGGAACACGCGTCGGCGGAGCCGGTTGGCGAGCTCCTCGGAGGGCGCCTCGGGATCGAAGCCGCACGCCGAGGCGGTCAGGGCGAGGCCGGCGGCGGCCGCGACGCCGATGCGGCTCAGGAGGGAGGGCAGGAGGGGACGGCTGGTGATGGTCATGGGATCTCCACGGGGGTGG
>DATLHR010000156.1:0-8730 GCA_035539815.1 Kofleriaceae bacterium | reverse complement strand
GCGCGAGCTCGCCGAGCTCCGTGTCGACGGCGATGACGGGCGGGTCACCGTCGACGCCACGCACGAGCTCGAGCCCGTACGTCGAGAGCGGGTCGCGCCACGCGCGCGCGCGCTGCGTCGTCGCCGGGCCGGCGGCGGGCCCGGGGGAGGAGGACGCCGAACCCGCCGCGAAGCTCGACGTCGAGATCGACGTGGGATCGCCGGCGGCGCGCTCGCGCATCGCGCGTAGCTTGTCGGCCGCGGTGGTCAGCGCGGGCGTGTCGAGCGACTCCGCCGCCTCGCCGGAAGGCACGGGCGCGCCGGTGCCGGCGATCGGCACCCGCCATGGATCGTCGCTGCCCTCGGCGACGCCGAGCAGGCTGATGTCCTCACCGACGACGAGCTGGGCCAGCGGCATCCCGGGCGTGAACGGAGCGTCGACGACGTTGAGCGAGTGCGCGAAGCAGTGCAGGCGCACGAGCCCGCGCGACGTCACGAGCACCACGAGCGGGGAGGCCGGGTGGCAGACGACGTCCTCGATCGGCGCGCCCACGTAGTGCCGGAACGGGCGCCCGTCGGAGAGGCGGTACACGAAGACCTCGTCGCTGCCGGGGCGCGTGACCCACAGATGTCCGTGCGCGGCGCCGACGGTGCGCGGCGGCGGCGGCAGCTGGAGCTGCAGGCGTAGCAGCGGGCGGCACGACACCGCGTCCCACACCTCGAGCTTGCGGGCGAGGCCGAGCAGGACCTGATTGCGCTCGAGACCGACGGCGAACTCGACGCTGCCGCCCGGATCGATCGACTGCGCGGAGAGGGCTCGCCCCGCACCGCGCACGATCGTGACCTGCTTGCCGTCGGCGGACACGAGCGCGAGCCGCTGGCCGGTGACCGCGGCGAGCCGCATCGGTTGCTCCAGGTCGTGGCGCGCGACCGCGTCGAGGTACGGCGGCTGATACAGCGTGACCTTCGGCTCGGTGCGCGACACGACGGCGACCCCGGTGGGCGGGCCGACGAGCGCCACGTCGATGTCATCGCTCTCGAGCTCGAGCTGGCCGACCGCGGGCGCCGCGCCGCTGGCGAGCAGCACGAGCTGGCGCTCGCGCCGCAGCGTCGCCCACTGCCCGTCGAGCGAGGTCGCGAGCGCTTGCGTCACTTGGGCCCGAAGCTGCGGATCAGCTTGACCAGCTCGTCGACGACGGCGGGCTTGTCCTTGAGCTGCTGCTGCGCGGGCATCGCCGGGCTCTTGCCGACCGCCTGGCCACCTTCGAGGATGATCTTCTTGATGTCGTCGTCGGTGACGCTCGCCTGCCACGCGGCGTCGGTGTAGTTGCGGGGCCGCGGCGTCAGGCTCGCCGAGGCGGGGCCGTCACCGGCGCCGCTCGGGCCGTGGCAGGCTGCGCACACGGTCGCGAACACCTGCTTGGCTTCGGCGGCGGGGTCGCCGGCGGGGGCGCTCGGGGCACCGCCACCGCCACCGCCGCCCGGCCCGGTCTCCGCCGGTGCATTGGGGGCGCCCGAGGACGGCGCGGGCGGCTTGTCACCCTTGCCGCACGCGATTGCCGAGAGGGACAGGACGGCCACGCAGAGGATGCGACGCATGGCCCGAGGTTACTCGACAGGATCCTTGCGCGTCCACGCGCGGACGAGCTTGCCGTTGTCGACGGTCAGCTTGACCTCGTACAGCGACGTCTGCTGGTCACAGTCGAGATCGCCGACCGCGCGCACGATCGCCGAGGTGCCGCTCGGGTCGGGCAGGTACTGGTAGGTGTAGCGATACGTGCCGTCGATCGAGAACCCGAGCTGACGCCAGCCCGGCGCCTTCCACAGCTCGGGATCCTCGGCGCACGTGCCGCCCTGATCGCAGCAGCTCGGCACCGGCGTCGGACCGGCGGAGAGCGGGGGCAGCTTGCCGGTCTCCGCGAAGACGCGCGCGACGCGATCGGCGAGATAGCCGACGAGGTCCTCGGCCTCCTGCGCGCGGCCATTGGCATCGCACGCGCGCTTCGCAGCGGGGCAGGTCGCGATCGCGCACAGCGCCGCGAGCAACACGACGTAGCGGAGCCGGCGCAGCCACATCTAGCGCCGCCCCTCGACGCGACGGGCGAACCGCTCGACGATGCGCGCCGTCACGCGCGGCGCCTCGAGCTGCGGCGCGTGACCGACGCCGCGCATGACCACGAGCTCGGCGCGCGGCAGCGCCTGCACGAGGTCCTCGGCGACGGCCTTGGAGATGATGCGGTCCTGCTCGCCGTGGATCACGAGCGCCGGCTGATCGATGCGGCCGAGCTCGCGCGGCACGCCGGCCGGATCGTCGCCGGCGAGCACGAACCCGCGGAACAGCTTGTGCAGCGTCGGGGCGCGCCGCGCGCGTTCGGTGATCACGTGGCGCAGCACCGCCTTGCCGACGGGCGGCGGCTGCTCGAGGACGATCTCCATGAACTTGTCGATGTCCTGCTCGGCCGGGATGAGCGGGTTGTCGCCGCCGATCCACGCGCGCGCGGGGCCGTCGTGGACATCGCGCCCGACCGAGGCGACGAGGACGATGCCCGCGACGCGATCGGGCCACGACACCGCGAGCCGCAGCGCGACGCCGCCGCCCATCGAGTTGCCGCACACGATGACGCGATCGAGGCGCGCGTGATCGAGGCAGCGCAGCACCGCCTCGGCGTGATGACGGATGCTCGCCTCCGTCTCGGGGACGTCGGCCGAGGCACCGTGGCCCGGCAGATCGACGGCGAGCGTCCCGCGCGAGCGCGCGACGAGCGCGCTGAGCAACAGCCACGTCTCCTTGTCGCCACCGAAGCCGTGCATGCACGCGAGCGGCAGCCCGCGCTTGCCGGGCCGGAACGCGTAGGTCACGCCGTTCGGCGTGGCCTGCGTGCGCAGACCCGCAGCCACGGCGACCGCGCGCTGCATCGCGCGCAGCTGCAGGCCGCCCAGGGCGACCTCGAGCTCGCTGCGAAAGGCGTTCACGGAGGCGCGAGCTTACCCCAGGCGGGCACGGCATCGAGCACGCGCAAGACGTTGGCGCCGAGGATCTTCTCGAGCACGCGCGTCGACACGCCGCGCCGGCTGAGGGCGACCGTGAGGTTGGGCATCGCGGCGACGTCCTCGAGGCCGACCGGGGGCACGACGAAGCCGTCGAAGTCCGAGCCGAGGGCAGGGACGTCCTCGCCGGCGACGTCGATCACGTGGAGGATGTGATCGACCACCGATTCGATCGACGCCGAGCCGAGGTACTTGCGAGAAAAGATGACACCGACGCAGCCGCCCTTGTTCGCGACGGCGCGGATCTGCTCGTCGTCGATGTTGCGCCAGTGCTCGTGCACGCCGAGCACGCCGGTGTGCGAGACCATCGGAGGCAGCGTCGCGAGCTCGAGCGCCTCGAAGTAGCCCTTGCGGTTGATGTGCGCGAGATCGACGATCACGCCGCACCGCTCGCACTCGCGCACCACGTCGCGCCCGAACCCGGTGAGCCCCTCGAGCGAGTCGGCGCCGCGCCCCTTCGCCGGCCGGCCGATCGCGTTGGCCGAGAAGTGCAGCAGCCCGAGGTAGCGCACGCCGCGCCGCGAGAACGCCTCGATCGTGTCGAGCGTGCCCTCGAGCGCTTGGCCGCCCTCGATGCCGCCGAGCGCGGCGATCTTGCCGGCCCGCTTGGCGGCGCGGACCTCCTCGCCGGTGCGCGTCCACGCGAGCTGCTCCGGGTGCTTGGTCATCGCGCGATCGAGCGCGTCGAGCTGCGTGGTCACCGCCTTCGCGCAGCCGCGCTCGGGGTACGGCGTGGTCCAGAAGCTGAAGAACTGCCCGGCGACGCCGCCTTCGCGCAGGCGCGGCAGATCGACGTGGCCGAATACGTTGATGGCACTAGGCATCGGCCGGTCGTGGCGCAGCGCGAGGTCGTAGCCGAGCTTGTCCATGAGCTTGGCGGTGTCGGCGTGCAGGTCGAGGACGTGCACCTCGTCGTGCAGCGCCTTGGCTTCGTCGAGCGTGAGGCTCACGGGATCAGCCTAACGCATCAATACCCGAGGTTGCGCTCGACGGGGCGCCGGATCCGTGGGAAGTCTCCGCACTAGAGGAGAGTGTGATGCGTCCTGTGCTCGTGGCGATGGTGTCTGTGGCAGTGGCGGTGAGCCCGGCGGCGGCCGAGACGTTCGGGGGCTGGCAGTACAAGACCCCCAAGGGCTTCACGCTCGAGACGGTCGGCGACCACCTCGCGTTCACCAAGGTCACCGCGCCGACGTTCTGCTCGCTCGCGCTGTTCGCGACCCGGGCGACCGAGGAGGTGGTGGTCAAGGAGCAGGCGCGCGAGTGGCAACGCGTCGTCGCGGACAACTTCACCACGACCGGCGTGCGGCGCGCGGCCACGAGCAAGACCAAGCGCGCGTTCGGCGTGCAGCCCACGCTCGCGTCGATCAAGGACGCCGATGGCAACGAGTTCGCGGCGCAGCACTACGCCGTGACGCTACCCGGCATGATCGCGAGCGTGCTGCTCACGTCGAGCACGCCCGCCTCGCTCGCGAAGTGCAAGCCCGTCGCGAAGGCGTTCCTCGACTCGCTCGCGATCGACGCGCCGAGCACCGTGTCCGACGATCCCGAGGCGCGCGTCGAGACGCCGGTTGGCCGCTGGGCGGTGGGCGCGAGCGACCTCGCGGCGGACGCGGTCGTCCGCGAGTACACGTTCGCCGCCGACGGCACGTACCGCTTCCGCAGCCAGACCACGGGCGGCAAGCTCAAGCCCGAGCAGTGGCGCGTCGTCGACGAGACGGGCAAGTACACCGTCGTCGGTAACCAGCTCACCCTCGCACCCGCCACGGCGGCCAGCACGCTGCATGACGAGACCGGCGCCAGGCCGGCGAGCAAGGTCCCGCTCGAGAAGACCACGTACACCTGGAGCAAGCGGTACTTCCCGGCCACCAACGCGTGGACGTTGCGGCTCGTGCCCGCCAAGAAGACCGCGCGTGACGGCGAGCTGCCCGCCGACGAGCGCTACACCTACTCCGACGGCGTTCAGCCCGCGTGGAAGCAGGACGCGCCTCCGCCCGCCGAGCCGGCCGCGGACGCGCCCAGCGACGGCGAGTAAGGCGAGGTAAAACTCGCGGATGACGCTCGCGCTGCAAGATCGCTACGCGCCCCAGGGCCGCTGCTTCGGGTGTGGCCCCGCCAACACCCAGGGGTTGCGCATCAAGAGCCACCCGCTCGAGGATGCCCTCGGCGCCCACGTGGTGTGTGACTTCACGCCCGCGCTGCACCACGAGGCATTCGAGAACGTGCTCAACGGCGGCATCATCGGCACCGTCCTCGACTGCCACATGAACTGGACGACGATCTTTCACCTCATCAAGCAGGGGAACCTCGACCACGCGCCGCCGTGCGTGACCGCGGAGTTCAAGGTCGTCCTCAAACGCCCGACGCCGATGGGGCCGGTCCACGTCGACGCGCACGTCGTCTCGTCCGGCGAGGACCGCGCGACCATCGAGGCGACCATGACCGCGGGCGGCAAGGTGACGGCGATCGGCACTGGCACGTTCATCGCGGTCAAGCCGGGCCACCCCGCGTACTTCCGCTGGTAGCCCGCCGTAGACCCGATCGAACGGGCGTGGAGCCCGATGGGACGGCCGTATAATCCTGATTGGACGGCCACTGAATCCTGATTAGACGGCGCTTGCTTCCCGATTGGACGAGCGTACACTCCTGATTGGACGGCATGGAGTCGGTGTACCCTCGCTTTGCGCAGGCCCGCGTCCACCGTGCGTTGCTCGATACGCCGGTGACGCTCCTGAATGGACCCAGGCAGTGCGGTAAGACGACCTTGGTTCGTGACCTCGTGGGTGGTCGGCGAACCTATCTGACGCTCGACGACGACACGGTCCTCGCGGCCGCGCGGACGGATCCAGCCGGATTTCTCCGTGGGCTCGATCGCGCTTCGATCGATGAGGTCCAACGTGCCCCCGAGTTGCTTCGCGCGATCAAGCGCGCGGTGGACGAGGATCGTCGTCCGGGACGATTCCTGCTGACGGGCTCGGCGGATCTGCTCGCGCTTCCACTGGTGTCCGAGAGCCTCGCCGGCCGGATGGAGACCGTCACGCTACTTCCCCTGTCTCGGGCCGAGCTCATGCGCCGGAAGCCGTCCTTCCTCGATCAGGCTTTCGAGGGGCGTGCTCCGCGGCCAACCTCGTCCGTCGTCGGTGATGAGCTCCTCGAGGTCGTGGTCGCCGGCGGTTATCCCGAGATGCTCTCGCGAACGTCAGTGCGCCGCACGGCCTGGGCAAGGCAGTACACGCGAGCGGTGATCACGCGCGACGTGCGCGACATCGCCGAGGTCGAGCGTCTCGACGACATGCCACGTCTGCTGCGCGCCTTCGCTCACCACGCAGGCCAGCTGCTGAATGCTACGGATCTTGGCGGCCAGCTCGGACTCGATGCCAAGACCGTACGTCGCTACCTCGGGATCCTCGAGCAGGTATATCTCGTGCGCAGAGTCGAGCCATGGTTCTCGAATCGGCTCAAGCGGCTGGTCAAGACGCCCAAGCTGCACTTCCTCGACTCGGGGCTGCTCGCAGCCTTGCGCGGTACGACCGAGGAGCGGCTGCGCGGCCAGCGCGAAGGCCTGGGGCCACTGCTGGAGACCTTCGTGTTCGGCGAGGTGCTCAAGCAGATCGGGTGGAGCGACCACGAGATCGCGATCCATCACTATCGCGACAAGGATCAGTACGAGGTCGATCTGGTGCTCGAGCGTGACGATGGCGCGGTCCTCGGTCTCGAGGTCAAGGCGTCCGCCACGGTGACCGCACAGGATTTCGCGGGCCTCCGTCGCCTCGCGGCGGCGTGCGGGGATCAGCTCGTCCTCGGCGCGGTTCTCTATGACGGGGAGACGACCGTACCGTTCGGGCCGCGCCTCCACGCGATTCCGCTCGGCGCGCTGTGGCGATAGGCTGCCGTCCGATGCGGGTTCCGCTGTTCGACATGCGCACCGAGCTGGCGCCGTTGCGCGCCGACCTCGACGCCGCGATCGCGCGGGTGCTCGATAGCGGAACGTTCATCGGCGGCCCCGAGGTCGAGACGTTCGAGCGCGAGCTCGCGGCGGCGGCGGGCGTCGCGCACGCGGTCGGGACGAGCTCGGGCACGGATGCGCTGCTCGCGCTGATGATGGCGCTCGGCGTCGGGCCGGGCGACGAGCTGGTGACCACGCCGCTGACGTTCTTCGCGACCGCAGGAGCGCCCGCCCGCGTGGGGGCGCGCGTGGTGTTCGCGGACGTCGACGACGCGACCCTGTGCCTCGATCCAGCGCGTGCGCTCGCGGCGTGCGGCGCGCGCACGAAGGCGATCGTGACGGTGCACCTGTACGGGCATCCGGCGGTGGTGCCCGCGGCGCCGTGCCCCGTGATCGAGGACGCGGCGCACACGCTGACGGAGCTGCCGCTGCGCGGGCTCGCCGCAGCGTACTCGATGTTCCCGACGAAGAACCTCGGCGCGCTCGGCGATGCAGGTGCCGTCGTCACCGCCGATCCCTCGCTCGCCGAGCGCGTGCGCCTGCTCCGCACGCACGGCGCACGGCCGAAGTACCACCACGTCGCCGTCGGCGGGAACTTCCGCCTCGACGCGCTACAGGCGGCCGTGCTGCGCACCAAGCTGCCGCACGTGCCGGCGTGGACCGCCGCGCGCCGCGCGCACGCGGCGACGTATCGCGCGCTCCTCGCGCAGGCGAAGCTGCCGCCCGAGCTGCGGCCGCCCACCGAAGACGCGGCGCACGCCTATCACCAGTTCTGCATCCGCGCCCCGCGCCGCGACGCCCTGCGCGCGCACCTGCAGGCCGCGGGCATCGGCACCGAGATCTATTACCCGGAGCCGCTCCACCTCGCGCCGTGCTTCGCCGACCTCGGCTACCGCGCCGGCTCGTTGCCGATCGCCGAGCGCGCGTGCACCGAGCTGCTCGCGTTGCCGATCCACCCCGCGCTCGCCCCCGGGGCCGAGCAGTACGTCGTCGACCAGATCGCCGCGTTCTACGCGCGATGAGGAGCGGAGACCGTCAGTCTTCGACGGCGCGCACGCTGAGAGCGCGCGCATCGTAGGTCCCGATCTCGATCAGATACGACCAGCGACCACTCTCGAGCGGCTCCCCGTAGTAGTCGATGACCTGGTACTGGAAGACGTCGTCGCCGATGGCGAGGCGCACGCTCGTGTAGGGCACGGCGTTAGGCGAGTCCACATAGTCGGTACACACGCCCGACGTGAGGGGCGCGCGCTCCGACTCCCGGTCCCACTCGAGCCACACGAAGTCGTACGGCGTCGCGTTGCAGACGCGCGTCTCGACGTCGCTACACGCCGCTACGAACCCGAGCACCAGCATCGCGAGGCGATCCATGGCGGGATCCCACAGGAGGCGAGGGCTCGACGAATCGAGCGCTCGCGCTCGGCGTTGCCGCCCCGTTCAGGGGCCGCGCTTGCGCGGCTTCGCGCGTGCGGGCCGTGCCGCGTGGAAGTGCGGGCCGTGGATCGTGCAGCTGGGATACCGCGCGAGGATCGCCTTCGCGTCGGCGAGCGCGAGCGCGCCGTCGCGATCGTCGGAGCGCTGGAACGGCGCGCCGACGTCCGCCGGGAAGAACGACACCGTCGAGATCCCCGTGCTCTCGTCAACCGAGATGAAGATCCGATCGGGCGAACCCCGCAGGGAAGGGCGTTCCATCACCGGCCGCGCCGTCCGCCGCCGCCGAACCCACCGCGGCCGCCGCCACCGCCACCGCCGCCGAAGCC
>DATLHR010000155.1:0-11053 GCA_035539815.1 Kofleriaceae bacterium | reverse complement strand
GAGCGGGCACACGACGAGGTGGCGATCGTCGGCGCGCATGTCGACTTGATGGATCATGTCGGCGACCGACTCGAAGCCCGTCTGCTTCCACGCGCGGTTCGCGCCCTTCGGCTTGCCGGTCGTGCCCGACGTGTAGACGATGACGCCGCCGCCATCACCACTGCTCGCGCGCGGAGGGATCTCGGGAGACGCGGCGGCGAGCGCGCGATCCCAGTCAGTGGCCTCGCCCTCGGTGATCGCGCCGTCGCCGGCGACGACGAGCATCGGACCGCCCTTGCCGCCGGCCTGCGCGCGCGCCTCGCGCATGTCCGCGAGAAAGCGCGCGTGCACGATCGTCGCCGTGGGCTCCGCGTTGGTCAGGATGTACGCGATCTCGGCGGGCTTGCTGCGATAGCCGATCTGCACGGCCGTCGCGCCGAGCCGCGCGAGCGCCTGCTGCGCGATCAGGTACTCCATGCCATTGGGCAGCATCAGCGCGACACGCCCGCCGCCGTGGATGCCGCGCGCGACCAGCGCGTGGGCGAGGCGGTTGATCGTGGCGTCGAGCTCGGACCACGTCAGGCGCCGCACGCCGCGCTCGCCGTACTCGACGATCGCCTCGCGATCCGGCTGGCGGACCGCGTGGAACATCAGCGCGAGGTGTGGGCCGAACGGCGTCTGCCGCGCGGCGTGCGCGAACCTCGCGAGCGCGCCCGGGCGCACCGGCTTCACCACGCCGGCAGAGCGCACCACGGACGCGAAGAACCTCGCGCGATCGAGACGGCGGCGGAGCTGATCGAGCACGCGGGGAGGATACACCCCGGCGGTGTTACCGGCGGCGGCGGACGTCCCCGACGCGCAGGGTCACCTTCTCGGCGTCGAAGTACTCCGCGAGCGGGATGGTGAACTTGCGGCTCGCGCCGGTGAGGTCCTTCCACTGCTGCGCGTCGATCGTGCCGTGCTCGGCGAGGAACGCGAGCAGCTTGTCCTTGAGCGCGGCGACCACACCGGCGTGCATCATCAGATCGGGCTTGATCCGCGTGACGAGCTTGGCCGCGACCAGCCGATCGAGCACGGGCTTGAGCTGCGCCTCGGTGACGCCGAGCGCGGCCGGGAGCTCCTTGGGGCGCAGCGGCTCGACGCCATCGGCCTCGAGCCGCGCGAGCAGCTTCGTCTCGAGCGGCGACAGCGCGGGCGCCTTGGTCACCGGCGCGGCGCGGCGCACGCGATCGGCATCGGCGGCGATCGTCCCCTTGACCGCGAGGCCGGCGAGGATCGCATCGTACGCGCGAGGAGCGAGCGCGGCCGGGAGCTGGGTGCGGAGCTCCTCGCGCGGCAGGCCGTCGGGCGCGGCGCCGACCAGCCGCGTGATCGTCGACTCCAGCTCCGCGACGGTCACCGCGTGCAGGTAGTGCGCGTGCTCGCCCGCGCCGGTCGCGAGCAGCTCGCCGCTCGCGACCATCGCCGCCAGCGGCTCCGCGAGCGCCTCGGCGGGGACGCCGAGCCGGCGCACGAGGTCGGCGATCCCGAGCCCCGCGGCGGCGGCGTGCTTCACGTCGAGCGGGAGGCGCTGGACACCGCGCGCGGTCGCGAGCTGCGCGACGGCGTCGGCGTGCGCGCTGCCGCGACGGGCCTTGGGCGCGAGCACGCGCACGATGGTGCCGCCGCCGATCGTCGAGCCGTGCTGCTTGGTGGTGACGAAGCCGCGCACGATGAAGCGATCGCCGGGGAGCGCCGCGAGCGGCGTGGTCGCGTCGACGCGCAGCTGCGCGATCGCGTGCTCGCCCGGCGCGAGCTCGGTGCGCCCGACGAGCTGCAAGGTCGCGAGCACCTGCGCCGTGCCGTGGTGCACGAGCACCTTGCTGCGCGCGGGCAGCGGCCCCGGCGCGCCCGCGAGGTACGCGAGCTCGACGTCGAGGATGTGCGACGGCTCGACGCGCCCGGGGTGGGTGACCACGTCGCCGCGCGCGAGGTCGTCGACGGCGACACCGCCGAGGTTGATCGCCGCGCGATGCCCCGCCTGCGCGCGCTCGACCGCGCCACCGTGGACCTCGAGCCCGCGCACGCGCGCCGTCAATCCACTCGGCAGCACCGAGAGCTCGTCGCCGACCGCGACCTCACCGCCGAGCACGGTGCCCGTGACGATCGTACCGAAGCCCTTCACCGTGAACACGCGATCGATCGGCAGCCGGAACACGCCGGTCTGCGCTCGCGGCGGTAGCTCGTCGATCGCGGTGGCGAGCGCCGCGCGCAGCTCGTCGAGCCCGGCGCCCGTCTTCGTCGACACCGGCACGATCGGCGCCTCGGCGAGGAACGTCCCGGCGACGGCGGCGCGCACGTCGGAGGACACCAGCGCGAGCCACTCGTCGTCGACGAGGTCGCGCTTGGTCAGCACGATCAACCCGCGCCGGACGCCGAGGAGGTTGCAGATGTCGAGGTGCTCGCGCGTCTGCGGCATCACCCCCTCGTCGGCGGCGATCACGAGGCACACGAGGTCGAGGCCCGTCGCACCCGCCACCATCGACTTCACGAACCGCTCGTGCCCCGGCACGTCGACGACGGCGATCCGCCGCGCGCCGAGGTCCATGCGTGCGAACCCGAGCTCGGTCGTGATGCCGCGCGCCTTCTCGACCGGGAGGCGATCCGTATCGATGCCCGTCAGCGCACGGACCAGCGACGTCTTGCCGTGGTCGATGTGACCCGCGGTACCGAGGACGATCGGGTGCAGCACTCGCGAGCTAGAACAGGTAGCCGGCGGAGATGCCGAAGAACGGGATCGTGCGGATGCCGGTCTCCACGTTGATCACGGCCTTGTCGGTCGGCTTGATCTGCAGGCCGACGATCGCGTTGACGACCGGGAACACCGGCGGCAGGTCGTACTTCACGGGCCCCGACGCGCCGCTCGCCGTACCGCCGAGCTGCACCGGCCGACACCCTGGCTCCGGGTTGTTGTTGCTCGCCGACGGATTGCACTGGACGTCGTAGTGCTGGATCTCACCCGTCAAGATGCCAAGCCCCGCGCCACCGCCGTAGCGAACCGCGAGGTACTTGTTGATCGGGGCGTGGTTCAGGAACGTGAACTCGATCGTGAACCAGCCGAACGACTTGCCGCCGATCGTGTGCTCCGGAGACACGATGTAGTCGGCCTGATAGCCGGGCACGGGCTCGCCCTTCTTGATGAAGGTTCCCTCCTCCGGCTGGAGGTGCTCGAACTCGAGCCCGAGCTGGAGCTCGACGGTCCCCTTGCGGCGGCTCAGCTCGACACCGAGGCCGACGTTGCTCGCGCCGGTCGCGCGATCGACGAACAGCTCGATGACGGCCGCCGGAACGCGCACGTTCCGCAGGCGCACCGCGACGCCGTACTGCACGGCGTTGGGGTCCGCGGCGTTCGGCGAGCCGGCCGCCGCAGCCGCCCCGGGAGCCGCGGGATCCGCACCGGGCGCGGCCGCGTCCTCCTCCGTGGCGCCGGGAGACGCTCCATCCGCAGGTTGCGCGGTGGCACCCGTCACCATCGACGCCGAGATCAGCGAACCCAGAAGCCAAGCGAAGCGAGCCTGCATGTTTGGTCCCTCGAAGTGGCGACATTATATACTCGGCGTTCTCGGGTCTAATCCCGACGGCATCGATCACGATGTGGCCACGCTCACTCTCCGCCCTGTTCGTGCCGCTCCTGCTCCTGGCAGGGTGCCCGGGCGGTAACGCGGGGCTGGGAGAGCGCTGCACCGATCACGGTGCGTGCGATAGCCGATTCCAGTGCGTCGCCGAGGTGTGCGTCGCGCGCTGCCAGCGCGGCCCCGAGTGCGGCGACGGCTACGCGTGCACCGACGACGGGCTGTGCGTGCTCGCGGCGGGACAGGCCGGCGACTCGTGCGAGAGCGAGACGGACTGCGCGACCGGCCTCGCGTGCGGCATCGACGGGACCAAGCCCGACGGCACCGTGGTCTCGTCGTGCACCGCGCACAACAGCACGCGCCCGGCGGGCTCCGCCTGCGAGACCGACGACCAGTGCCGCAACAACACCTGCGCGCTCGGCATGTGCGTCGATCTGTGCCGCGAGACGCGCGACTGCATCTCGGGCACCGGCTGCACCGCGATCCCGCTGGTCGACAACTACGCCGCGCCCCCGACGGTGGGTGGCACGTTCGACGGCTGCCTGCCGAACCGGGGCTCCGTCGTGTGGCCGATCCCGATCGGCTCGCCGCGCTCCGAGTTCTATCTCCCGATCCCCGCCGCCGCGCGCTCGGCGACCGTGGTGTTCCAGGTCAACGACACCGCGCAGCGCGTCGGCGCGCTCTCGGTGTACGAGCCCGACGCGAGCGAGCCGGCGTACGAGAAGCCGTGTGATCCGACGAGCCCCACGGATCCGATCTGCAATCCGGTGCTCGCCCTCGACCAGTACTACCGCCAGCCGCTGCGTCACGCGCCGGCCGCCGGACAGTCCGTGCTGCAGATCCCGACGGGCACGACGAACCCACTGCTACCCGGTGCGTACAAGATCACCGCCTCGTCGTTCCGCCCCAACGGGCGCGAGGGCTCCGCGATCCCGCGCGTGACGGCGATCGTGAAGATGGACAGCTCGGCGATCCTCGACCTTCACTTCCACTTCCTCGATCTCGACGATCACCCGTGCGAGGCCACGTACAGCGGGCACGACCTCAACGCCGCGCGCGCCGAGACCGAGTCGTACTTCCAGACCAACTATCTCGGCGAGCTGCGCCGGATCTTCGCGAGCAGCGGCATCGTCATCAACGCCAGCTACACGGACGTCCGCGATCGCCCCGAGCTCGACGGGCTCGCGCGCGAGGACGCGGGGACGCTGCTCGCGCTGGGCCAGCACACGACGGGACTCGACGTGTTCTTCGTGCGGTCGATGTCGCCGGTCGGGCTGCAGGCGTTCGGGCCCAACCCCGGTCCGGGAGGGCTGCCCGGCACGCGCGAGTCCGGCCTCGCGATCGGCGTCGACACGCTGTGCTACCGGTCATGGGAGCAGCTCGCGCGGCTCACCGCCCACAGCCTCGCGCGCTACATGGGCCTCTATCACAACGTCGAGCTCGAGTACGACGCGGTGGCGCGCTCCACCTGGCGCGACCAGATCGACGACAGCGACGACTCGAGCGACAACCTGATGTACTTCTCGGAGAATGGTGGCTTCACGCTCACCGAAGGGCAGCGCGAGATCCTCTCGCGCAACGCGGTGCTGCGATGAAGAAGCTGCCGCTCGCGCTCGCCGTGCTCGTCGGGCTCGTCGTGTCCGCCGCGGGCAACACGGTGATGTTGTCGACCAGGGTGCAGGACGCGCTCACGCAGCTCGACGCACTACCGTCGAGTGCACAGCTCAACTCGGTCCACGGCAGCGCCCAGGCGGCGCTCGATAACCTGCGCGACATCGCGGGCGACGACACCATCGACCCGGGCGTGAAGATCCGAGCCGTCCGCGCGCTGCCGCAGTACTGCGATCTCCCGTGCAGCCCCACGCACGAGGCCCACGTCGCGCTCACCACGCTGGTCACCACACCGCGGTTCCGCGACGCGCGCAGCGGCAGCGACGTGTTGATCCTGCGCGCGGGGATCGAGTCGCTCGGGGTCCTGCGCGTCCCCGAAGACGTCGACCTGCTCGTGCCGCAGCTCTCCCATCCGAGCCGCGACCTCCGCGCCGCCGCGGCCCACGCCCTGCGCGACCTCGGGAACCCCGCGGCGATCGACGCCTTGCGCGCACGCTTCGTCGAGGAGCAGGTGCCGCAGGTCTCGCTGGCCATCTCCGATGCGCTACGGGTCCTCGGGCAACCCAACCCGTAGGCAAGCCCTCGAAATCGTTTCGTTGCTGTGGGGTGGGTCGCGATCGTACAATTGCGGTCTGTCCAACGGGCCCGCATGACGCCACGTGATCCGCGCTCTCGACCGTCGCAGCCACTCCTTGGGGGTGGCCGAGAGCCGACGCAATCGTTGTCGCTGCCGCCGGAGGATGAACCGCATCCATCGCTCGCGGTCGGCACGCACGAGGCGGGGCACATCGACGACCCGACGCGCATCGACTCGCCCCAGGCGCGCAGCAGGACCCCGGCGCCACCGAAGCCGGCGCAGCCGCCGCCGATCCCGCGCGACGATCCCGAGGGGCGCATCGGGACGACGCTCGGCAACTACCGGGTCACCGACCTGCTCGGCAAGGGCGGCATGGGCTGCGTCTACCGCGCCGAGCACACCAAGCACGGGCGCGAGGTCGCGCTCAAGATGCTGCGCTCCGATTACGCGAAGCGCAGGGACGCGGTGTCGCGGTTCATGCAGGAGGCGCGGACGGTCAACCGGATCCGCCACCGCAACATCGTCGACGTCCCCGACATCCTCGAGCTCGAAGACGGCACGACGTGCATCGTCATGGAGCTGCTGACCGGGCAGAGCCTCGGGAAGTGGGCGCGCACGGGGATCGAGCTGCCCCGCGCCATCGCGATCATCGTGCAGATCTGCGACGGGCTCGCCGCCGCACACGCCGTCGGGGTCGTGCACCGCGACCTCAAGCCCGACAACGTGATCGTCGTGCCGACCAGCGACGGTGCCGAGCAGGTGAAGCTGCTCGATTTCGGCGTCGCGAAGCTGCTCAACCGCGACGACGAGGACGTCGGCTTCCAGACCGCCGCGGGCTCGGTGATCGGCACGCCCGCGTACATGTCGCCCGAGCAGGCCGGCGGCATGACCGTCGATGCGCGCAGCGACATCTACTCGCTCGGCGCGATCATGTACGAGCTGTTCTGCGGCGAGCCGATGTTCCGCGGCCGCTCGTTCGGCGAGTACGTGCGCAAGCACCTGACGGAGCAGCCGGTCCCGCCGCGCAAGACGCAGGCGGCCGCCAACCTCGACGAGCGCATCGAGGCCGTGATCCTGAAGGCGATCGAGAAGGAGCCCGATCGCCGCTATCCGACGGCGCTCGCGATGCGCGAGGAGCTGCTCCAGCTGCTCGGCACGCTCGAGACGCGCCCCCCGGTGAGCTTCAACGCGACCTCCAGTGGACAGTACGCACCTCCGCTGCCCTCCGTGCCGCCGACGCCCGCGATGGCGGCGATCCCGGTGATGCCGGCGATGCCCTTCGCTCCGCCGACGACCGGCCAGACGTCATCGCCGCCGCGACGGCCGATGCCGGTGTGGGCGTGGTTCGCGGGAGGTGCCGCGGTCGTCACGATCGGGATCGCGGCGGCGGTGCTGAGCACCGACGACGAAACGACGCCCTCGACCCCGCCGCCATCGGTGACCGCGATGCCAGCACCGGACGAGCCCCCGCCGGTCGCCCGCCCGCTGCCCGTCGTCGCCGTCGCGCCACCGCCCAAGCTCGTGGAGCTGCACTTCGATTCGCTGCCGAGCGGCGGTGTGTACGCCGACGGCCGATCGTCGGAGCTGTGCCGCACGCCCTGCACGTTCAACGTCGACCTCTCCGACGGGGAGTCGACGGAGCGCCGCACGTTCATCGTGCGGAACGCGGGGTACAAGGACGCGCGCGTCGAGGTCGACCTGACCGCCCCCAAGCCGCTGTACGGAGCGACGCTCGAGCCGCTCGCGGCGGTCACGAGGCCGGTGCCGCCACCGCCGCCCGCGAAGGCCGAGAAGCCGCGCAGCAAGAAGCCGCGCTCCTCGACGAAGAAGCCGACCCCGCCGACGAGGCCGACCTCCTCCGAGGAGCCGAAGGACACGTCGGGCGGCAAGATCGATCGCTCGTACACGCGCGATCCGTTCAAGAGCGACCGATGACCTTGCCGCGCTGCCTCGTCGCCCTCTGCCTGCTCGTGTGGACGCTCGGCGTCGCGCGCGCGGAGGAGGACCGCGTCGCGGCGAAGAAGCACTTCGCTCGCGGCGAGAAGCTGTTCGCGCTCGGCAGGTTCTCCGAGGCGCTCGACGAGTATCAACACGCCTACGACGCGGCCCCGATCCCGGACTTCCTGTTCAACATGGGGCAGTGTCACCGCAACCTCGGCGACTACGAGGCGGCGATCTTCAGCTTCCGCAAGTACCTGAAGGCGGTCCCCAAGGCCGAGGATCGCGTGCAGGTCGAGGCCTACATCAAGGAGCTCGAGGCCGAGCAGGACAAGCGCGAGGCGGCGAAGTTTCGACTCGATCAGCGCGACGAGGAACCGGCTCCCAGCCGCCCGATCTACAAGAAGTGGTGGTTCTGGACCACGGTGGCCGCGGTCGGCGCCGCCGGAGGTGCCGGCCTCTACTTCGCGACGCGCGAAGGCGGACCGCCCGAGACCACACTCGGCAACATCGTGTTCGGCAAATGAGCTCGCGCGCCCTGCTCGTCACGTGCACCGCCGCGCTCGCCGGGTGCGGTGGCAACGACGCGTTTCTGATCGTCACCGTCGAGGGCCGGCCCGCGGTGCACGATGTGACGGCGCTGCAGATCACGCTCGCGAACGGAGGCTCGATGCGCACCGACGAGCTCTCGCTCGATGGAGCGACGTTCCCGGTGACGTTCAGCATCTCGGCGCCGGATCGCGCGGGCCCGCTCGACATCTCGATCGACGCGCTCGATGCGGACGGGCTCACCGTCGGCCGCGGCGCCGTCGCCTCCGATCTCGGTGCGTACGACGCGACGGTGCGCCTGCTGCCCACGGACTTCGTGATCAACACCGACGTCGCCGACGACCAGTTCCCCTCCGACGACTACGAGGCGCACGGGTCCCAGGTCGCCGCGGCCCCCGACGGCACGTGGACGGCGGTGTACCGCGGGGCCTGCATCGCACCGTGCGACATGTTCGCGCGGCGGTTCGACGCGACCGGGCGCGCGGTGTCATCGCAGCTCGCGGCCGGCACCAACGGGTTCGCCGTGACGACGAGCGCGACCGAGGCGGTCGCGACGCCCGCGGTCGCGAGCACGGGGACGAAGACGCTCGTGGTGTGGGATTACGCGCAGTCCACGCCGGCCAACGTCGAGGGCATCGCGTGCCGCGCGCTCGACGCGCAAGGGGCGGGCAACCCGACGCAGATCTCGATCGCGAACGATCCGAGCAGCGACGTGGTCTCGATCGCGCCGCTGTCGAACGACAACTTCGCCGTCGCGTGGAGCGCGTTCCTCACGCCGAACGTCGTGATCCGCTCCGTCGTGGTCACGCCCGACTGCACGCCGCTCTCGTCGCCCTCGACGGTGTCGACCGTGCTGCCGACGGGCAGTGCACGCAAGGTGTCCGTCGCGAGCAACGCGGGAACCACGCTCTATGCGTGGATCGTCGACGGCGCCGTGCGGGTCCGGATCGCCAACAACGCGAACGTGTACCAATCGACCGATACGGAGTTCCTGCCGCGCGGCGTGACCGAGGAGGTCGACTACGTGCGCGTCGCGCCGCTCGCGAGCGGGTTCGCGGTGGTCGTGCGCTGGGCCGCGGTGACCGGCAGCGCGGCGCCCGGCCGGCTCGAGCTGTATCGCACCAACCCGATGGGCGCGGTGCTCGGCGCGGCGGTGCCTATCAGCACCAAGAGCACGAATGACTTCGTGACGAGCCAGGGCTTTGGCGTCGCGACGAACCGAGCAGGCGTCCTGATGGTGACCTGGCATGCGTGCGACGCGAACGGCGATGGCAGCGGGTGCGGCGTGTGGGGGCGCGCGTTCAACGCGGACGGCACCCCGCGCGGCCCCGAAGCGCTGGCGCCGACGACGCTCACCGGCGATCAGACCGGCCCGTCGGTCGCCGCGCTGGACGACGCGTTCGTGGTCGTGTGGCGGGATGCGAGCGGCGCCGCCCCGGATACGTCCGGCACCGCGGCGCGCGCGCGCATCGTGTATCCCGACTGAGCCGTGTCGATCTTCGTCAACAACCGCCCGCTGCTCGAGCGCTTTCGCCGCGGCGAGCGTGCGGCGCTGTCCGAGGTCTATTACCGGTTCGTCGACGACGTCGCCACGCTCGCGCGCCGGGGCTTCACGATGGAGAGCAGCGGCCATGTCTATGTTCGGGGCGCGGATCGCGACGGGGAGCGCGAGCTCGTGCAGGACACGTTCACGCGCGCGTTCGCCGAGCGAGCGCGGCTCGCGTACGACGGCGTATCGCCGTATCGCCCGTACCTGCTGCGGATCACCAAGAACTTGATGATCGATCGCTACCGCGCGGAGCGCCGCGAGGTGGTCGACCTCGATCGCGCGGGCGTCGGCGATCTCGAGGAGCTGCTCGCGCGCAACGCGGAGCTGCCGCGCGGTGAGCCGCCCGCCGATCTGCACTGGACGGCGCTGCTCGCCGCCGCCAAGGAGCACCTCGCGACGCTCGATCAGGAGAGCCGCGACCTCGTCGCGCTGCGGTTCACCGAGGAGCTCTCGCAGGACGAGACGGCCGGGCGTATGGGGTGCAGCCGCCGGCGGGTGCGCACGGTCGAGGATCGGGTCACCGAGGGCCTGCGCAAGTGGTTGAAACAGCGGGGCTTGCTCGAATGAGCAAAAAGATCGACCGAGCCGCGGCGCTTCGTCGTAGGAGCCCTACATGAAGCCCGAGATCCCTCGCCTGCTGGCCGGCCGTGATCGGCTGAGCCGCCCGGAGAAGGAGGAGATCCTCGAGGCCGTGCTGGCCGGCGTCGCACCGGCGCGCAGCACGCGCTGGTGGTGGCTCACCGCGCCCGCGGTTGTCGCCGCCGCGGCGGTGACGCTGCTCGTGGCCGCACCGTGGCGCGAGTCCGGACCGCGGGACGAGCTCGCCGCACGCGGTGGCGGAACGCCGAGCGCCGCGCTGAAGCTGCACTGCGCGGAGGCGTGCACCACCGGCGCCAAGCTGCTGTTCGACCTCGACGGGACGAGCGGCTATCGCTACTTCGCGGCGTTCGCTCGTCGCGGCGATGGCGTGGTGCTCTGGTACTTCCCCGACACGCCCGAGGGCACGAGCGTCGATCTCGACGCGGCGAAGACCAGCGGTGTGCTCGATCGCAGCATCGTCCTCGGTGGCGAGCATACGCCCGGCCGCTACCAGATCTACGGCGTGTTCTCGCAGGCACCGCTCACGCGCGCGCAGCTGCACGCGGCGTTCACCGGCGACAGCGCGGGTCCAGGCACGGCGGTCGTCGCGCAGGAGCTCGACGTGCGATGAGGCGTGCTTTCGTGACCACGCTCGCGATG
>DATLHR010000154.1:0-7440 GCA_035539815.1 Kofleriaceae bacterium | reverse complement strand
CGGTGACCGGCGGTCGTGGGCGAGACAGCATGACGGGCGGGGCGAAGCGGCGTCCATCGCGCGAGCGCGTGTACACGATGTCGTCGCCGTTGGCGTAGGCGAGGTGCAGCGTGCCACGCGCATCGACGGCCAGCTTCGGCGCGTCGGAGAACCCGGGCGAGCGCGCGACGCGCACGGGCGCGGTGAAGGTGCGCCCGCCGTCGCGCGAGGTCGCGACGCGGATGTCGGCGCCTGGATCTTCGCCGGTCGACCAGGCGAGATAGAGCGCCTCGCGCGAGGCGGCGAGGGACGGCGCCCGCGCCGGCCGCGTGCTCGACGCGACGATCGCGCGCGGCTGGTTAAACGAAGCGCCGCGGTCGCTCGACGACGCGAACCACAGGTGGCCCTCATAGTCGGTCCACGCGGTCGCGATCCGGCCATCTGGCGCGACGGCGAGGTCGAGGCTGCCGTTCTGCCAGGTCGTGCGATCGATGCGGCCCTTGCCGTCACCGTCGATCGAGTGCGACAGGTTGATCGGTGACGAGAACGTGCGGCCGCCGTCACGCGAACGCGCGAACAGGATGTCACCGCCGTGCGGCCCGCCCGAGAAGATGATCTCCTGCCACAGCACGTAGACGTCGCGCGGATGCGCGGGTGACACGGCGAGCCGCGGCAACCACGAGAACGTCGCGGGCGTGCGCGAGACGTTCACCGGATCGCCCTTCGGCGCGCCGTCGGGATCGAGCACCTGGACGAAGACGTCCTTGGGACGGTGATCGACCCACGCGAGGTACGTGCCGCCGGCCACATCCATGGCGATCGAGGGATCGTCGACATGATCGAACCGCGACTCGTTCTGCTGCCAAGGCCCGCGCTCGCCGCCGCCACGTGCGAGCTCGATCGGGCGGTGCCATGTGATCGCGCTCGTCGCGAGCACCGCCAACACGGCCAGCATGTTCGAGGTTATCACGCTCACCTCGCGACGCGACGGAGGCGCACCCAGCCGGCCCAGGTCCAGCCGACCGGTGCTTGAGAGGTTTCACCTGGTTACGGAATAATCGTTCGACGTGTCGATCGGGCCGCACACCGATCGTCGCGCTACTGAAACACCAGGAGTGACGACGATGCGGTTCATGATGATGCACAAGAACGATCCCCACACCGAAGCGGGCCTGCCGCCGCCGATGGAGCTCGTCGAGCAGATGGGGGCGTTCATCGGCGAACTCGCGCAGTCGGGGAAGTTCCTCGATGGCGCCGGCCTCGCGGGGAGTGCGAAGCGCACGCAGCTCGTGTTCCGCGCCGGGAAGGCGACGGTGACGCACGGTCCGTATCGCGGAGAGCGCGAGCTCCCGGCGGCGGTGCTGCAGCTGAAGGTCAAGACGCGGGAGGAAGCGATCGGCTGGGCCGAGCGCTACGGCAAGATCCTCGGCGACGGCGAGCTCGAGCTCGGCAAGCTCAACGAGCCATGGGACATCGGCCTGATGCCGGCGCCGGAGGATCCGCCGCTGCAGCTGCTGTTGATCGACAAGGCCGACGCGGCGACCGAGGCGGGCGGTCGCACGCCCCAGCAGAAAGCGGCGCTGACGCGGCTCGAGACCGAGATGACCAAGGCCGGCGTGCTGGTGAAGTCGACCAAGCTGCAGCCGAGCAGCAAGGGCAAGCGGCTGTTCTGCTCCGGCAAGGATCTGCGCACCGTCGACGGTCCGTTCACCGAGTCCAAGGAGCTGCTCGGCGGCTTCTCGGTGATGGAGCTGTCGGGGTTCGAGGAGGCGCTCGAGCTGGCCCGGCGCTATGCGAACATCGGCGGGATGGGCGGCATGGTCGAGATCGATCTGCGCCTCGTCGACCTCGACGGCTAACGTAACCGGTCCTGCGGGCCGCAGACGAGTGATGTGCCGGTGGAGAAGGCCCGCGAGCTCACCGTCGACACCCTCAACGCTGTCTTTCGGGAGCAGGGTGCTCCGTTTGTCTTCGTCCTAAAGCGGGCCGACTACACCACCACGGACGCCGCCCACTACAATCTCGAGAAGGACTCCGAAGAGGAGGGGGAGCTCATGCGCACGCTCAACGTCGCCGGGCGGCGCAACCTGAACATCTACATCGTCGGACCAGGGCTCATCGGGCCTTCCAAGGCATGGGGGGCATGGATGTGTGGCGCGGCGACAAGATCGTCGTGCGTTACTACGAGGAGAGACTCAGGCGTAACAGGCTGGCGGTCGGTAGGCTGGCGGTCGGCTGTTACGCGGAATCGTCCCACCCGAGCTCGGTCTGGGGTGGGGCGCGAGTGGGAGCGAAGGTCGCGGGGGCGGCGGCAAGGCCGAGGGCGTCGAGGACCGCGCGGGCGATCGCCGAGATCGCGCGGGCTCGGTACAGTCCGCGCGATGGTCGATGACGAAGTCCCGCACCTCGACGTTCACGCGACGACCCAGCCCGGACGGACCGAAGCTCACGCCGACGCCGAGACGCTCGTGCCGCTCGGCGCGGCCGCGGCCACCGTGATGTTGCCGGCGCCCGGCTACGCGCTCGGCGACGCGATCGGGCGTGGCGGCATGGGCGAGGTGCTCGCGGCGCGCGACCTGCGCATCGATCGCGAGGTCGCGGTGAAGCGGATGACGGCCGAGGAGCCGTCGCAGGAGCAGATCTCGCGGTTCCTGCGCGAGGCCAAGATCCAGGCTCGCCTCGGCCATCCGGCGATCGTCCCGGTGCACGAGCTCGGCATCGACGAGCGCGGACGTCCGTACTTCACGATGAAGCGGCTCACCGGCAAGACGCTGGCGCAAGAGCTCGCCGCGAAGCCGTCGCTCGAGCGGGCGACGCTCAACCGCCTGCTGCGCGTGTTCGTCGACGTGTGCTTCGCGGCCGAGTTCGCGCACGCGAACGACGTCGTGCACCGCGACCTCAAGCCGTCGAACATCATGCTCGGCAACTTCGGCGAGGTGTACGTCCTCGACTGGGGGATCGCGCGCGTCACCACCGAGGACGGCGACGTCAACCCAGATCTCGCCGACATCCAGACGCTCGACGATGGCACGAAGTCCGGTGCGTTGATCGGCACGCCGGGCTACATGGCCCCCGAGCAGATCCGCGGCTTCAAGGCGACCGGCGCCGCCGACGTCTACGCACTCGGCTCGATCCTGTTCGAGATCCTCGCAGGCGAGCTGCTGCACCGCCGCGGCGAGCAGGGCATCGCGATGACGCTGAGCCGCCCGCAGGTGTTGCCGTCGGAGCGCAAGCCCGATCGCGGCATCCCGCCGGAGCTCGATCAGCTGTGCTGGTCGGCGCTCGCCGAGCAGCCGGAGGAGCGTCCGACGGCGCGCCAGCTCGCCGAGCGCGTGCAGGCGTACCTCGACGGCGACCGCGATCTCGAGCGCCGGCGCGTGATCGCGGAGGAGCAGCTCGCGAGCGCGCGCGCCGTGCTCGCGGGCGGCGACGCGGATCGCCGCGCCACCGCGATGCGCCGCGCCGGCCGCGCGCTCGCACTCGATCCGCAGTCGGAGGAGGCCGCGGCGCTGGTGTCCTCGCTCTTGCTCGAGCCGCCGCGCCAGCTGCCCTCGGATCTCGAGGCGGGGCTCGAGGAGCAGGAGCGCACGCTCAACCGTGATCGCTCGCGCAAGGCGATCTGGGCCTACCTATCGCCGTTCCTGCTGCTGCCGATGGTGGCGGTCCTCGACATCAAGAGCTGGCCATCGCTGATCGCGTTCATCTCGCTGCTCGGCCTCGGCGCGCTGAGCTCGGCGTACTTCGTGCGGAGCGGCAAGCCCTCGGTCGCCGTCGTGTTCGCGATCAACCTGGCGATCGCGGTGATGTTCACGCGCATCGCGGGCCCGTTCGTGCTGACGCCGCTGATGGTGTGCTGCGCGCTCGCCGGCGTCAGCTCGATCCCGTGGATCAACGAGCGCACGTGGCCGCTCGTCGCGTGGAGTGTGTGTGCCGTGATGGCGCCGATCCTGCTCGAGTGGACCGGCGCGCTGAGGCGGACGTGGGAGATCGGGGAGGGACGGATGGTCGTGATCTCGGACATGGTGGTCTCGCATGGCCGGCCCACGGAGCTCGCGCTCGTCGGCGGCAACCTCGTGTTCACGGTCGTGATCGCGCTGCTCGCGCAGACCATCGCACGGCGCCGCCGCGTCGATCAGCAGCAGCTGTACGTGCAGGCCTGGCACCTCCGCCACCTGTTACCGAGCGCGAAGCAGCCGTGGAGGACCACCTGATATCATCGCCGCGATGGTCGATGACGGCACCGACGAGAACCAACGAAGCCCCGAGCTCGACGCGGCCACCGACAAGACGCTCGCCGCACCGCCGCCAACCCCCGAGCTCGCGGCGACCCGCCCACTCTCGGCAGCGACCCCACCGCCCTCCGTCGCGGCGCTCGACAACACGCGCTACACGCTGCACTCGCTGCTAGGGCAGGGCGGCATGGGAGAGGTCGTGCTCGCGTTCGACGAGCAGATCGGCCGCGAGGTCGCGGTCAAGCGCATCCGCGCCGAGGCGCCCAGCGCCGAGGAGCTGTCGCGGTTCCTGCGCGAAGCGCGCGTGCAGGGGCGCCTGCAGCACCCCGCGGTCGTGCCGGTCCACGATCTCGCGTTCGACAAGCGCGGCAAGCCGTACTTCGTGATGAAGCGGCTGGCCGGCACCACGATGGCGGAGCGGCTGGACAAGATCCGCGCCGGCGATCCCGACGAGGATCGCAGCCGGCGCGAGCTGTTGCGCGCCTTCGCCGACGTGTGCCTCGCGATCGAGTTCGCGCACAACGCGAGCACCAGCATCATCCACCGCGATCTGAAGCCCGCGAACATCATGCTCGGGGAGTACGGCGAGGTGTACGTGCTCGACTGGGGCATCGCGCGCGCGGTGACGGATGCCGACGATCAGGTGGACGAGACGCGCGCGCGCCGCGCCGCCGAGCTCGAGCTCGACAGCGGCGAGACCCGGGTCGGCACCGTGCTCGGCACCCCCGCGTACATGGCGCCGGAGCAGCTCGCCGGCGAGCGCGCGGGCCCGGCGGCCGACATCTATGCGCTCGGCTGCATCCTCTACGAGATCGCGTCGGGGCATCCGCTGCACGCCGGGCGCCGCAGCCTGACCAAGATCCTGAAGCCCCTCGATGCCAAGCCGTCGAGCAAGCGTCCGGACTCACCGCCCGAGCTCGACGCGATCTGCGAGCGCGCGACCAAGCTCGATCCCGCGCTGCGCTACCCGTCGGCGCGCGCGCTCGGCGAGGCCGTGCAGGCGTTCCTCGACGGCGATCGCGACGTCGCGGTCCGCCGCGAGCTCGCGGTGCATCACGTCACCGCGGCGCGCGCGGCACTCGAGCGCGGCTCCGACGAGGCGAACCGGCGCGCCGCGATGCAGGCCGCCGGGCGCGCGCTCGCGCTCGATCCCACCGCCGCGGAGGCCGCCGAGCTCGTGACGCGCCTGATGCTCGAGCCGCCCGAGGAGACGCCCGCCGAGGTCCGCCGCAAGCTCGCCGAGATCGACACCGAGACCGCGCGTGCACAGGGCCGGCTCGCCGCGCTGTCGATGGTCGGCTATCTCGCGTTCGTGCCGTTGCTGCTGTGGACCGGCATCCGCGACCTCACGGTGCTCGCCGCGTTCGCCGGCCTCGCGGTCGCGAGCGGCGTGCAGGTGTGGCAGCTCACGCGGGCCGACCAGATCTCCAAACCGGGCATCTACCTCAACGCGTGCATCAACGCCGCGCTGATCGCCCTGGTGTGCCGCATGGTCGGCCCGTTCATCATCGCGCCGACGCTGGTGACCACGACGCTGATGGCCTACGCGGCGCATCCCGCGTTCGGCAGCATCCGCATCGTCTCGGCGATCCTCGTCTCGGGCGTCGCGATCCCGTGGGCGCTGGAGGCGATCGGCGTGCTCGCACCGACGTATCGCTTCGGCGGCGGCGAGCTCGTGCTGGCGTCGCCGAACCTGACGTTCACCGCGGTGCCCGTCCAGGTCGCGTTCGCCGTGCTGCTCGTCAGCCTCGTCGCCGTGGTCGCCCTGCTGACGCGCGTGCTGGCCCTACGGCAGCGCGAGGCCGCGCACAAGCTCGAGCTGCAGGCGTGGGCGCTGCGCCAGATCGTGCCCGCGCACGCCGGCCCGACACCTCCCTGATCCGAGCCCGAGCCCGAGCCCGAGCTCGATCTGAATCTGCGAGCCCAGGCGCCCGTGGCGGTCCTTGTCTGTGCAACCGGGAAGGTACAGACCGGGTACATGGGTGACGCAGCGCGGGGGTCTGAACGAGGCCGGCGCCAAGTAGTTTCTGAAGCCTGGGCGAGGCTCTGAAGTCGTCGTCTCGGGCTCGGGCTCGGGCTCGGGCTCGGGCTCGGTTACCATCGAGGGATGGTCGACGACGAGCCCACGCATCCCCGTGCCGCTTCTGCCGCCGCACCGACGCTGCCCGCCGGCGAGGAAGTCGCGCCGACGCAGCCGGGAGGCACCGCGAGCCCGACGCAGGACACGGTCGTGCCGAACGCGCGCACGCTGCCCGTCCCGGTGAGCCTGCCGAACCTGGACTACCGGCTCGGCGCGCTGATCGGCAAGGGCGGCATGGGCGAGGTCGTCGCGGCGTACGACCAGCGGATCGGACGCGACGTCGCGATCAAGCGCATGCGCAGTGCGCACCCGGACGGCGAGCAGCTCGCGCGCTTCCTCCGCGAGGCGCGCATCCAGGCTCGCCTCGATCACCCGTCGATCGTCCCCGTCCACGAGCTGTCCGCCGACGAGGCCGGCCGCCCGTTCTTCACGATGAAGCGGATCTCGGGCAGCACGCTCGCGGAGAAGCTCGCCGACGCGACCGTGTCGCAGCAGGTGCTGCTGCGCGCGCTGATCGACGTCTGCTACGCGGTCGAGTTCGCGCACTCGCGCGGCGTGATCCACCGCGACCTCAAGCCCGCCAACATCATGCTCGGCGACTACGGTGAGGTCTTCGTGCTCGACTGGGGTGTCGCGCGCGTGGTCACCGACGCCACGCGGGCGAGCGTCCCCGACGTGACGACGCTCGACGACGGTACGCAGACGGGCGCGCTGCTCGGCACGCCGGGCTTCATGTCGCCCGAGCAGGTCAAGGGCCAGCCCGCGACGCCGCCGTCGGACGTCTACGCGCTCGGCGCGATCCTGTTCGAGATCCTCGCGGGGGAGTCGCTTCACCCCAAGGGCGCGGCCGCGCTCTCGAGCACGCTGACCGCGCCGCAGGAGGCGCCCGCGCGCCGGCGGTCCGATCGCGCGATCCCTCCCGAGCTCGACACGCTCTGCCACGCCGCGCTCGCGGAGGAGCCGTCAGAGCGCCCGACCGCCCGCCGTCTGGGCGAACAGATCCAGGCCTACCTCGACGGTGACCGCGACGTGATCCGCCGGCGCGCGGGCGCCTCCTGCGGCGCGGTCAGCGTGCTCGAGAGCGCGGCCGCGCCCTTGGGGTGAAGCGACTCCCCCGCGAGGATCTCGAACAGGATCGCGCCGAGCGCG
>DATLHR010000153.1:0-1746 GCA_035539815.1 Kofleriaceae bacterium | reverse complement strand
CAGCATCTTCGTCAGCGCGAGGTCGTCCAGCGCGCTCTTGAGTGCGTCCGCGATCGAGGCCGCGTCGGTCGGCACGCTGCCGCCGTCGTCGCGCGATGCCGATGCGAGCGAGAACAGCGCGGCGATGCGGGCGGCGACCATGTCGCTGAGCTCGGCGCGGAGCTGCGAGAGCGCGCCGCCGCGTGCGTGCGCGCGATCGGCGTCGTCGGTCGCGGCGAGGTCCTCGCCGGTGACGAGCGAGGGATGTTCCTCTTCGGTGCCGCCCGATGGGCCGTACTTGCCGATCGTGTGCTGCACGACGGCCGTGATCGCCTCGGGCGAGAACGGCTTGGTGATGTAGTCGACGATGCCCATCACCTTCACGAACCGCTCGCCGACCTGGTCTCCCTTGGCGCTCATCAGCACGACCGGGATGTCGCGCAGTTTTTGATCAGCCACGAGCTCGCGGCAGAACTGGTAGCCGTTCATTCGCGGCATCACGAAGTCGAGCAGGATCAGGTCGGGGCGTTTTGCCCTGACCGCAGCCAGTCCGGCTTCGCCGTCGGGCGCGGTTTCGACCTGATATCCAGCCTTCGTAAGCACCAGCTGGACGACCTTGGTGATCGTCGGACTGTCATCGATCACCAAGACGAGCTCGCCGGGCATGTCGGTGTTCCCCTCACTCCGCGGCACACACCCGCGGGGATCGACATCTTAGGTGCTTCGTTTTCTCCCTTCAATCGACGACCCCACCCAATTGGTAGTGGTTTCGTCACCGTGATAGGTTCGAAGGGCGTGGCGCTCCAAGAGGGAGACCTGGAGCATTACCCCAGGAAATTCGGCAAGTATCACTTGCTCGGACCTCTGGCTCAGGGGGGCATGGGCGCGCTTTATCTCGCGGTTACGGGCGATCGTGGCCTCGAGCGCTTGATGGTCATCAAGACCGTCCTTCCGCACCTTGCCGATGCGGAGTACGTCGCGCGATTCCGCGACGAAGCGAAAGTCGTCGTGAAGCTGTCGCACGGGAATCTGATCCCCGTGTTCGACGCCGGCCTGGTCGGCGGCGAGCTGTTCCTCGCGATGGACTTCGTGGAGGGCCGCGATCTGCGAGCCGTGTGGAACCGCTGCGCCAAGAAGCAGGTCGCGTTCCCCATCGATGTCGCCGTCTACATTGTCAAGGAGCTGTGCCGCGGCCTCGCGTACGCGCACTCGTTCCCCGACCTCAACCTCGTCCACCGCGACGTCTCGCCGCCCAACGTGCTCGTCTCCTATACCGGCGAGGTCAAGCTGACGGATTTCGGGCTCGCGTCGTCGACGCTCAAGCTCGAGAAGACCGCGCCCGGCATCATCTACGGCAAGGTCGCGTACATGTCGCCCGAGCAGGCGCGCGGCGAGAAGCTCGACGGCCGCTCGGATATGTACGCGGCCGCGATCGTGCTGTGGGAGCTGCTCACGGGCCGCCAGCTGTTCCCGCCCGGCAAGGATCAACCTCAGGATCTCCTCGCGCGCGCGAAGAACCCGGAGGTGATGCGGCCGAGCAAGCGCGCCCCGCGCGTGTCCGCCGAGCTCGACGAGATCTGCGTCAAGGCGCTCGCGAGCAAGCGCGAGGACCGCTACGCCAACTGCGACGAGATGCGCATGGCGCTGCAGACGTGGCTCGCGCAGCACGCGCCGACCACCGATGGCACGCGCATGTCGTCGTTCCTCCACGAGCTGTTCTCCGACGACATCCAGCGTGATCGCGCCGAGCGCGAGGAGCTGCTCGCG
>DATLHR010000152.1:0-7896 GCA_035539815.1 Kofleriaceae bacterium | reverse complement strand
CGGCAAGCTGCTCGACTACGTGTCGGCGAACAGCGTCGACGGTGCGGCCGGGATGATCACGTACACGCAGTGGCTCGACGAGGCCGGCAAGCTGCAGGCGGATCTCACCGTGACCAAGCTCGCGGACGAGAAGTACTGGGTCGTCGCCTCGGACACCGTGCATCGCCACGTCGAGACGTGGATGCGGCGGCACGCGCCGGAGGATGCGCACGTTCACATCTCCGACATGACGGGCGCGTACGCGCAGCTCAACATCCAGGGGCCGAAGTCGCGCGCGCTGATGCAGGCGGTGACGTCGGCGGACATGTCGAACGAAGCGTTCCCGTTCCGCGGCGCGCGCTGGATCGACATCGGCTTCGCGCGCGTGCTGTGCATCCGCATCACGTACCTCGGCGAGCTCGGCTACGAGCTGTACATCCCCGTCGAGCAGGCGCTGCACGTCTACGATCGCCTCGTCGAGAGCGGCGAGCCGATGGGGCTCGTGCATGCGGGCCTCAAGACGCTCGCGAGCTGCCGCATGGAGAAGGGCTATCGCGACTACGGCCACGACATCGACAACACGGACTCGGTGCTCGAGGCCGGCCTCGGCTTCGCCGTGGATCTCAAGAAGCCCGACTTCCTCGGCAAGGCGGCCGTCGTCGCGCTCAAGGCCGCCGGGCCGCTCAAGCAGCGGCTGCTGCAGATCTTCATCAAGGATCCACAGCCGCTGCTGTTCCACGCGGAGATCGTGAAGCGCGACGGCGTCGACGTCGGCTACATCCGCGCCGCGTCGTACGGCCACACGCTCGGCGGCGCCGTCGGGCTCGCGATGATCAAGGCGCCCGAGGGTGGGCAGATCGATCAGAAGTGGATCGACGCCGGCATGTGGCAGGTCGACATCGGCGGCACGCTGTACCCGGCGATGGCGTCGCTCAAGCCGCTGTTCGATCCCGAGAACAGGAAGATCAAGGGCTGACGTCTCGTGCGAACCGCGCGAGCACGGCGCGGAGATCGTGGATGCTGATCGGCTTGGCGAGGTGGGTATCGAAGCCGGCCTCGCGGGCCGCCGCCTTGTCCTGCGCGGACGCGTAGCCACTGAGCGCCACCATGTGCACCTTGCGCAGGGCGGGATCCGCGCGCAGCGCACGCGCGACGTCGTACCCGTCCATCCCGGGAAGGCCGATGTCGCAGACGATGACGTCGGGCGCGAACGAGCGGGCCTTCAAGATCCCGCTCGGTCCATCGAACGCGACCTCGACCTGATGGCGGCACAGCTCGAGCGACAGGCGCAGCGTCTCGGCCGCGTCGACGTTGTCCTCGATCACGAGCACGCGCTCGGGCTGCGGTGGGCTCGCGCGAAGAGGTGCTGCATCGACGGGCTGGTCGCTGCGGGCGGGGATCAACGGGAAGCGGAGGATGAACTCGGACCCGCGGCCGATCCCGTCGGAGTGCGCCTCGACCAGGCCACCGTGCAACTCGACGAGGCCCTTCACGACGGCGAGGCCGAGGCCGAGCCCGCCACCGCTGCGGTCGAGCGCGGTCGCCGCCTGCGTGAACGGCTCGAACAGCATGGGAAAGAGCTCGGGGGCGATCCCGGCGCCGTTGTCGCGCACCGACAGCACGGCCTGGGCGTGGGGGGCGTCGGCGGTGAGCGACACGACGACCCGGCCGCCGCGCGGCGTGAACTTGCCGGCGTTGCCGAGCACGTTGCCGATCAGCTGGACGATGCGAACGGGGTCGAGGTTGACCCAGCAGCTCGTCGACGCCGGGTCCAGCGCGAGCGCGATGCCGAGCGCGGCGAAGCTCGCTTGGTGATCGTCGAGCGTACGCTCGACGATCTCGCGCAGCTCGAGAGGCTCGGGATGGAGCTGGAGCTTTCCGGTGACGATGCGCGTGACGTCGAGCAGCTCGTCGATCAGCTGGCTCATGTGCGCGACCTGGCGCTCGATGACGGCTCGCGCGCGACGGGCAGCTTCGCTGTCGCGCTCTGTCTGATCGAGGATGAAGCAGCTGCTGCGGATCGGCGCCAGCGGATTGCGGAGCTCGTGCGCGAGCATCGCCATGAATTTGTCCTGCGCGTCCACGCGCGCTGTCAGCGCCGCGTTGACTCGCTCGCGCTCGGCCTCGGCCTCCTTGTGAGCGGTGATGTCCGAGATGATGCCGACGGTGTGGAGCGCGGCGCCCGACTCATCGCGGATCGCCTGCGCGTCGACCCGCACCCAGATCACGCGTCCGTCCTTGCGCACGTAGCGCTTGTCCGCGACGTACTCGCGGATCTCGCCGCGGAGCATGCGCTCGAACTCCGCCCAGTCGGCGGTGCGGTCATCGGGATGCGTGAGCTGGTGGAGGTGCATGCCGAGCAGCTCGTCGCGCGAATACCCAGTCATCGCGCAGAAGCAGTCGTTGACGCGCCGGAACCGCCCGCTGGCCACATCCGCTTCTGCCCGTCCGAAGACCGCCGAGTCGAACAGGATCTGGGCTTCGAGCTCGTGCTGCTTCAGGGCGTTCTCGAGCGCCGCCAATCTGTGCGGGATGTCCTGATCCGCGTCCGCCATACTCCAGTCCGCACCGATGCTCGATGCGTACCAGGCGCGCACTCCTCACCGCACGACGACCGACGACGCGCGCGTGACCTGCCGCAACTTCGCATCGAGCCGCGCCGCGGTCTCGCTCGCGGCCTGCCTGGCCCGCGGCAGCGAGCCCGTAGGCTGCTGATCGAGCATCCGCGAGACGTGCGCGAGCGCGGCGGCTCGCTCGGCCTCGGGGAGGTCCGTGATCGCGGCGCTGTGGTTCGCGCCGGGAACGAAGTAGCGCGCGGACGTGGTTCGCGTCGGCTCGTCGAGCGCACCGCCGGTCCACGGGTCGAACTGGCCGTAGACGAGGACGACGTCCTCGGCTTCGTCGCGCGTCCACGTGCGAACCGCCGCGGTGACCGAGCCGTCGAACGGCGGCAGCGGCACGGTCGGGTTCATCTGCACGAACCGCTGCTCCATGGTCGCCATCGCATCGGGGTCCTGGAGCAGCGGCGCGACGTGGGCGCCGACCTGGAGCGCGAAGCCCTGCTCGGTCAGCCACTCGTAGACGAGCGCTGACCCTGACATCACCTCGTCCACGGCGGGATGCGGGCCGCCGTTGACGTAGTAGATGAAGTTCCACACCTGGTCGTCGGTGGCCGCGGCCGGTGGGACGTCGCTGCACGCCTGCAGCCCGCGCGCCTGCCAGAAGCCCCAGTCGAGCCCGCCCGCGAGCACCTCGAGATAGTAGTTCTCGAATCCGCCGCCGAGCTCGTCGTGGATCTTCTGGACGAGGGCGGCACGCCGCGTGGTCAGCGACTCGATCTGCAGGTCGCGGATGCGCTGCGCGCACGGGTTGGGCAGCTCGGCGTCGAGGCGCGCCTGGTACACGGGATCGATGCGTTCGCGCGACGCCGGCGCGACGTACGGCACTGCTCCGTCGACATCGTCGGGGAAGAAGTACTTGTAATAGAGCGCGGTGATGCCGCCCTTGCTCGCGCCGGTCACGAGCCAGCGACCCGCATAGAGTGCATGGAATGCGGACACGATGCGATGCATGTCCGTCGCACCGTTCTCGATCGTCAGCGCCGTCCACTGCCAGTCGAAAGACGAGGGGATCGACTCCCCCTGGAACCGATGCTCGATCCACAGCGTGTTCGTCTCGTAGAGCGCACTCAGCTCGTTGTCGAAGAAGCCGAAGCTCGCATATCCCCAGTCGGCGACCACCATCGGGGCCGTGCAGCTGCGGTGCGCGAGCCGGAGCCTCTGCGTGAACGTCGGCGAGTCCGGGGCCCGATGATCGACGGGCTGCGGGAAGTCGATGACGAAGCACGCCGCCGCGCCGAGGACGCCCGGCCCACACGACTCGCGCGACACCGACGTGATGCCGGGGATCGCCTGCAGCGAGGTGACGAGGTCGTCGTCCGAGCACGGGAGGACGAACGCATCCGGGGCATCCGGGCCCGTCGCATGGTTATCGCCGCACGCGGTCACGGCCATCAACAACGCGACGAGCACACCCAGCGTCTTCATGCCCGGCATGGTAGCGATCCTCGCTCGCGCATCGACACTACGGTGCTCACACGTCGTCGCACGCCGCGACTCACACACCGCGCATCGCGGGTCGCAGTCACGGGGGCGCCGCGCTATGGTCCGTGCATGCGCTGGATGATCGCCGCCGTGCTCGTCGCGAGCACCGCGTGCCAGGAGGCTCCGTCGAAGCAAGCGGCCACTCAGCCGGTGAAGACCGCCGATGACTGCAAGCTGTTCCTGGCGAAGGCGCGCGGCACGCTGCAGCGCCTCGCGACCGCCGCGAGCGTCACGTGGACGCCGGCGATGGAGGAGGACACGCTGACGCAGTGCCGCGCCGATCTCGCGGCGGGTCAGCGCGCGAAGCTGATCGACTGCGTCCTCACGGCCAAGGACGAGGCTGCGGTGCAGCGGTGCTTCCCGCGCTACGAGGAGCTCGTCGACAAGCGCCCATAGGTCACGGCGCGCGTCGCGTGCTGGGTATACTTGGCTCGATGCTCAGGGTGGCGGCTCTTCTCGCGCTCGGAGGGTGTGGGTTCGGCGCCGGCTTCTACACCGAGGCGACGTTCAACGACTGAGCGGTAGGGGGCGCGTCGGGAGATCGCCCGTAGCATGGTTCTTGCTCCCGTGGATGGCAGCTGTCCACGGAGTCGATCATGCGCATCGCGAGTCTTCTGATCCTTCTGCTCTTGGTTCCGTTCAACGCCGACGCCGGTCGCAAGTCCGGCGTCACGATGCCCGACCAGATCACGGTCGCCGGCAAGCAGCTCACGCTGAATGGCATGGGCCTGCGCGAGGCGACGATGCTCAAGGTCAACGTCTACGTCGCGGGCCTGTACGTCGAGCAACCGTCGTCGAACCCAGCGGAGCTGATCAACTCCGACCAGACCAAGGCGATCAAGTTGACGTTCGTGCGTGACGTCGACCGCGGCGACATCACGAAGGCCTGGAACGACGGGTTCAAGAACAACCCGATCGTCGCGCAGGGATCGATCCAGGGCTCGATCGATCAGCTCAACGGGTGGATGCAGGACATGAAGAAGGGGCAGACGCTGTCGTTCACGTACGTGCCCGGCACGGGCGTGGCCGTCGACGTCGCGGGGCAGCGCAAGGGCGTGATCAAGGGCGAGGCGTTCGCGCGGTCGCTGTTCGCGATCTGGCTCGGCGACAAGCCGCCGACGAGCGCGCTGCGCAAGGGGCTGCTGGGCAGCCACGGGCAGGCCGCGCGCGCGGGCTGAGCGCTCAGCGCCGGAACGGGTGGCACCCGGCGCACGTCGCCGCCGCGGGCTCGTGCTGCACGCGATCGCGGTGGCAGCTGAGGCACGTCGCGCGATCGCTGCGCGGCGCGGTCTCGTGCGAGCGATGGCAGGTCGCGCACGGGGCGTGCTGGCTCACGCGATGGAGTCCGGGGAGCTGCGACGGTGCATGGCACGTCGCGCACGCCGGGGGAGAAGCGGCACCTCGCGCACCGGCGTGCGGTCGATGGCAGGTCGCGCACGCGAGCTTCGTGCCGTGGCCGTGGCTGGCCTGCTGCGTGTGGCAGGTCGCGCACGACTTCGCCGTCGACGCGGGCTGGTGCGGCGTGTGGCAGCTGGTGCAGGTGGAGTGGCCGGTTGGCGCCGACGATGCCTCACGCGTGTGGCAGGTCGCGCAGGCGGGCGTGGCGCGCTTCGGTTCGTGCGGCGCGTGGCAGCTCGCGCACGCCGAGTGGCCGGCCGGCACCGCCTTTGCCTGGCGCGTGTGGCAGCTCGCGCAGCTCGGCGGCGGCAGGCCTGGCTCGTGCGCGGCGGACGCGTGGCAGCTCGCGCACGCGGCGTGGCCCGTCCGCGCCGTCCCGCGGACCTTGTCGTCGTGGCAGCGCGCGCAGGTCGCGGGTACGGGCGACGGCGGCGCGCCGTGCGCGTCGTGGCAGTCGAGGCAGCGCGCGGTCGCGTGACGCGGCTTGGTGTGGCAGCTCTCGCACCCGACGGCCTTCTTGCGCACGGTGGCGCGCTCGGGCTGATGGATCGGATGACAGCTCGTGCACGGCGCGATGCCGGTCGGCGTCGGGTGCGCGACGGTCTTCTGGTGACAGCTCGTGCACGCACGCGGCGTCGGATCGTGCTGTGCGTGGCAGTCGGTGCAGCGGCCGTGCGCGGCGGGTGCGATCACGCGCTGATCCGCGTGGCACGAGGTGCACGGGCGCAGCTCGCCGTCGGGGCGGTGCGGGGCGTGGCAGGTCGTGCATGCAGCGTGGCCGCGCATGACGACGGGCGTGGGCTGGGTGGCGTGGCACGCGGCGCACTTGCGATCCGCGCCGAGCTCGTCCTCGTGCATCGCGTGGCAGTCGAGACAGCCGCGCACGCCGGCATGGTGGGTCTCGCGATCTTTGTGGCAATCGGCGCAGGCGCGCGTCGGCGTCGCGGGTGTCTGGTGCGGTCGGTGGCAATCGAGGCACGGCTGATCCCCGTGACGATCGGGCCTGGGATGGCACCCCGCGCAGCTCTGCTCGGGCGGCGCGGCGCGGGCGCCGAACTGATGGCAGTCGCGACACGCCGGTGCCTTCGCCGTCGGGTGCAGCGGCGTCTGCATCGTCGCGTGGCAGCGCTCGCAGATCTCCGGCGGCGGAGGGGCGAACCCGCGCTCGCCGTGGCACTCGCCGCACGCGACCTTGCCGACGTGCTGCACGTGGCCCGCGCTCGCGCGCACCTGGAGGTAGGTCGCGGGGACGTGCTCGGCCTGGCGCTCCTCGAATCCACCGCAGCCGAGCGCGACGAGCGCGACGACGAGGACGATCGTCTTCACGGCCGTGCGCCGATCTCGTGGCACAGACGGCAGGGCAGCGCCGTCATCGGCTGCCGGCTCGACCAGCCCGGCGGATGGATGCTGCCGCCGACGCCGCCGACGCGATGGCAGCCGACGCACAACATCTCGCCGGCGCCGCCGTGGCAGCCGGCGCACGCGGCGGGATCGCGGCGCGCTTCGCGTCCGTGCTGACTCTCGCCCGCGGTCAGCCCGATCCAGCCGGGCGGATGCGGGCTGCGGCGATCGAGCCCGGCGACGCCGCGCGCGAGGTGGCAGCTCGCGCAGCGATCGGGCGTGTGGCACGTCGCGCACGCCGCCGAGTCGGTGCGGGCCTCGAGCGCGTGGCGCGAGGCGAACCCGGCGCGGTGCACGCTCGCCGCGAACGGATCGCCGAGCTGCAGCCGCGACGGCAACACCGGTGCGGTCTGGCCGTGGCACGACGCGCAGAACGACTCGCGGTGGCAGGACTCGCAGAGGTCCGTCGATGACGCCGCGCGGGTGCCGTGGTCGCGGACCCAGTTGGCGTCGTGCGCGAGGTGGCTCTGCGGCAGCGTGCGCGTGTCCTCGAGGTTCTTGTGGCACGCCTCGCACCGGCGCGCGTCGCGCTCGGCATCGTGAGCGTGGCACTTGAAGCACGCGGCCATCGGCGGCCGCAGGCGATCGTCGCCGTCGCCGACGCCGGTGTGGCAGCGCACGCAGTTGCCCCGCGTGGGCGCCGCGTGCGTGCCGTGATCGAACACGATGTGCGCGCGCACCTCCGCGAGCTCCTCGGCGGCGCCGGGCCGCGCGTGGCAGGTCTCGCACGCCCGCGCGTCGTGCGGCTGGGTGTGACAGCTCGTGCACGTCGCCGTGTCCGGGAGGTGCAGCGCGCCGCGATCGTCCTCGATGTTGACGTGACAGCGCGTGCACGGGACCCCCGCGAGCACGTGTCGTCGATGCGGGAACGACTGCGGGCCACGCCGCGTCAGGCCGAGCACACCGGCGCACGCCGACACCAGCAGCACGACGAGGATGATCCGCCTCATCGCGTCCCCCACCGCGCGCCGAGCTGCGCGAGCACGTCGACGCGATAGACGTCGGTCGGCGTCGA
>DATLHR010000151.1:0-7351 GCA_035539815.1 Kofleriaceae bacterium | reverse complement strand
GCCGCCGTACGCCTCGGTGACGAGCAGCGCGCGCTTGAACCCCGACACCTCGGTGAGCGGACGATCGAGCACGCCGATGCGGAGCAGGCGCAGCTCGGCGCACTTGTTCGCGTGGGCGAGGAACGCCGGCAGGTGCCGGAGCACGACGTGCCCCGGCGGGAGCCGCTTCTCCATGAACGACGCGAGGCGGCGCACGCCCCACAGCGACACGAGCGAGAGCCCGAGCAGGCGCCGGCGCAGCCACGGCTTGCCCTCGATCGCCTTCGCGGTCTGGTGCTCGCCGAACTCGACGTGGCGCTCCTCCTGCTTCACGGCGCGGCGCAGGATGTCGACCGACGGCTTGTGATCGAGCGTGTCGATGATCGCGTAGAACGCCTGCAGCACGAAGCCCTCGCCCTGCGCCATCTCGAGCGCGACGTGCTCGGCCCACGAGCCGCCCATCATGCCGGTCGACAAGAACTTCACGACCGGGTGCGCCGGCTTGGGCTCGCACCCGAGCATCGTCATGATGCGCAGGAAGTTGTCGACGTGCTGCATCTCCTCGAGGCTCTGCCGCGCGAGGAACTTCGCGGCCTCGAGGTCGGGCGCGTCGTACAGCCAGTGCCCGACCTGGATGCCGGTGACCTCCCCGTAGAGGAACTGGTTGAACATCCACTCCAGCACCTCTCGATCACGGACGGGATCCAGCTTGGAATCGCCGAAATCGAACGTCATCTCTTCGCGCGTCAGCAGCATCGGGACCTGCCCGGCAGGATAGCGCGGATGGCCGCGGCGGCCTATGACTTCCACGGCTGCACGGTAGCTGCGCGCACCGCGGGCCACGCTGTTCCCGATCGTTTACATCACCCACGGGGCAGTCATGATGATGGCAATTTGTCGTGCAATTTGCCATCATCGTGACGGTGATAGAGCGCCTCCTCCAACGCCCCGAGCGCTCGTTCTTCCTGTTCGGCCCGCGCGGCGTCGGCAAGAGCACCTGGCTGCGCGAGGTGTTGCCACAAGCTACCTGGTTCGATCTCCTCGATCCCCAGCTTCAACTATCCCTTCAGCTGGCCCCCGGCGGGCTTCGCGAACAGACGGAGCACCTCCGCGCGGGAAGCTGGGTCTGCGTCGACGAGGTCCAGAAGGTCCCCGCGCTGCTCGACGAGGTGCACGCGCTCATCGAGCGCAAGCGCCTGAAGTTCGCCCTCACCGGATCTTCCGCGCGAAAGCTCAGGCACGGAGGAGCCAACCTCCTCGCGGGGCGCGCCTCGGTCCTCGCGATGCGGCCGTTCAGCCTGCGAGAGCTGGGCGACGTCTCTATCAAGCCGTTGCTCGAGTTCGGCGGCCTACCGTTGGTCGTCAACGAGCCGAAGGACGTTGCCGACATCTTGCGTGCGTACGTCAATACGTATCTCCGCGAGGAGATCCGCGAAGAGGGGCTCGTGCGCAAGGTCGAGCCGTTCGTGCGCTTTCTTCGCGTCGCCGGGCTGATGAACGCCCAGATCCTCAATGCCTCGAACATCGCGCGGGAGGCACAAGTGCCGCGCAACTCCGTCGTGAGCTACTTCTCGATCCTGGAAGACACCCTCGTCGCGACGCGCCTTCCGGCCTTCCAACCGGGCGCTCGCGTGCGAGAGAACGCGCATCCGAAGTTCTATTGGTTCGACCCAGGCGTCGCCCGCGCTGCGGCGGGACTCATCGACGATCCCGTCGACAACACGTGGTTAGGATACGCGCTCGAGACATGGGTGCTGCACGAGCTGCTCGTCTACAACGAGACCCAGCGGCGCCATCGCGAGATCTTCTATTACCAGACGGGCGCCGGCGTCGAAGTCGACTTCGTCGTCGAAACCCGCAAGAAGACGCTGAGCTCCCCGGCGGAGGCTGTGTTGATCGAGGTCAAGCTCGCCGATCGCTGGCAGCCCGCCTTCGACAAGCATCTGCGAGAGGTCGCCCGGTCGGCAAACTTCAAGGTGAAGGCGTGCGTAGGAGTCTACCTGGGCAAACAGCGGCTCCGAAGAGAGGGCGTAGACGTGCTCTCGCTCCCGGAGTTCATCGCCGCGCTCTACGAGGGGCAGTTCTTCTAACTCCCCGCCGAGATCACGACTAGCCGAACAACCGCCGCGCCGCGGCCTGCGCGCGCGCACGGACGGCCGGCAGCTCGAGCGTGAGCAGGGCGCGGTCGCGGACCACGAGGCTCCCGTCGACGGCGACGTGGCGCACGTCGCACGCCTTCGCCGCGTACGCGATCGCCGACCACGGGCTCGACGTCGGCACCGTGTGCAGCGGCGAGAGATCGACGGCGATCAGGTCGCCGCGCTTGCCGACCTCGAGCGAGCCGACGCGATCCGCGAGGCCGAGCGCCGCGGCGCCGCCGAGCGTGGCGAGCTTGACCACCTCGGGCGCGGGCAGGCTGCGCGGACCGGTGCGGTGCTTGTGCAACAGCGCGGCGAGCCGCAGCTCGAGGAAGCCGTCGAGGTTGTTGTTGCACGGTGCGCCGTCGGCGCCGAGCGCGACCGAGATGCCGGCCGCGATCAGCTCGGGGATGTGGGCGATGCCCGACGCGAGCTTCAAGTTCGACGACGGGCAGTGGCAGACGTGCACGCCGCGCGCGGCGAGCAGGCGCTTCTCCTCGCTCGACACGTGCACGCAGTGCGCGAGGCACGCGTGCGGACCGAGCAGGCCGAGCTCGTCGAGGACGAAGATGTTGTCGCGCCCGAAGCGCTCGCGCACGAGCGCGATCTCGCCCGGGCTCTCGCTCGCATGCGTGTGGATGCGGACGTGCTGCGCCTTGGCGCGCACGCTGACCTCGCGCAGCAGCTCGTCGGTGCACGACAGCACGAATCGCGGCGCGAACGCGTAGCGCAGGCGATCGTTCGCGGCGCCGTGCCAGCGCTTGATCAGCTTCGCGCTCGCGTCGAGCGAGGACGACGTGGACTCGGCGAGCCCGGCCGGGATCTGCGGATCCGGCTGGTCCATCATCGCCTTGCCGATCGTCGCGCGGATGCCCGAGCGCTCGGCGGCGGCGAACACCTGGTCGGTGTGATGCACCGTGCCCATGTCGAGGATCGCGGTGGTGCCGCCGAGGAGGAGCTCCGCGTGCGCGAGCTCGGCGCTCGCCGTCATCGCGTCCTCGTCGAGCCGCGCCTCGTACGGCCAGATCACCTGGCGCAACCAGTCCATCAGCTCGAGGTCATCGGCGCGGCCGCGCGCGAGCGTCTGGCACGTGTGCACGTGCGCCTGCACGAGCCCCGGCATGACGAGGCAGCCGCTCGCGTCGACGATCTGGTAGTCGTGGGTCTTCGGCGTGTACTCACCGCCGACCTGCACGATCACGCCATCGACGCTCGCGACATCACCCGCGACCACGCGGTGCCCCGCGTCGATCGTGAGGATCGTGCCTCCTCGGAAGATCAGCTCGGCCATGTCTCGGCTCAGGGCAGCTCGCGACCGTTGAACCCGTCGGGGATCAGCTGCGCGAGGGTCCACGACCGCTGCTCGCCCGCAGGATTCACCGACACCACGGTGACCGCCTTGGGATCCGGCGCGAGCTCGAGCAGCACCTGCCGGCACGCACCGCACGGCGAGCTCGGCGGCGACGCGGTCGTGCACACCGCGACCGCCTCGAGCCCGCGCGCTCCCGCGTTGACGGCGGCGAAGATCGCCGTGCGCTCGGCGCACATCGAGAGCCCGTAGGACGCGTTCTCCACGTTGGCGCCCTCGAAGATCTTGCCGCCCACTTGCACCGCGGCGCCGACCTCGAACGTCGAGTACGGCGCGTACGCCTTGCTGCGGGCCTCGATGGCCCGCGCGATCAGCTCCTTCATTCCCCTACCTCCCCGCGCTCCACGAGCGCCGCCAAGATCCCATCGAGCAAACCTTCGAACGTCGTGCGCACGCGCGCCGCGGTCTCGGTGACCTCGTCGTGCGACAGCGCGTGCCCCGTGATGCCGGCGGCGTGGTTGGTGATGCACGAGATGCCGATCACGCGCGCCCCCATGTGGCGCGCCACGATCACCTCCGGCACCGTCGACATCCCCGTCGCGTCGGCGCCGAGCGTCTGCAGCATCTTCACCTCGGCGGGCGTCTCGTAGGTCGGCCCGGTCAGCGCCACGTACACGCCTTCGGCGAGCGCGATGCCCGCGCGCTCCGCGACCTGCTTCGTCAGCGCGCGCAGCTCCGGCGCGTACGCCGTTGTCATGTCGGGGAACCGCACGCCGAGGCGGTCGTCGTTGGGGCCGCGCAGCGGGTGCTCCGGCAGCATGTTGATGTGATCGCGGATCAGCATCAGCGTGCCGGGCGTCCACGTCGGGTTCAGCCCGCCCGCGGCGTTGGTGACGATGATGACCTTCGCACCGAGCGCGATCAGCACGCGCGCCGGGAACGAGATCGTCTCGGCGCTGTGGCCCTCGTAGAAGTGCACGCGGCCCTGCATGGCGACGCACCGCGCGCCCCTGCGGGTGCCGAGGACGAGCCTGCCCTTGTGCCCGACGACGTGGGAGCGCGGGAAGTAGGGCAGGTCGCCGTAGTCGATCGCGGTCGCGTGCTCGAGCCCATCGGCGAACCCGCCGAGGCCCGAGCCGAGGATGAGCCCCACCTGCGGGACGACGTCGGTGCGTGCACGGATCGCCCGCGCGGCCTCTTGCACGCGGTCGTAGAGGTCGCTCACCGGATGACCTCGAGGATGCGCGAGCTGCGCACGGGTGGGGCGGGTTGATCGTCGGCGGGTTGCATCACGAAGGCGTTGGTGATCATCGCACGCGCTTCCGCGAGCCTGCCATCTTGTGGCGACAGGCTGTGGTGCAGCATGACCTGCGGCGGTGCGTCATGCGCGACGACCTCGCCGAGGTACGCGTCGATGACGAGCCCCGCGGACGGATCGATGACGTCGTCCTTGGTGCGGCGCCCCGCGCCGAGCACGAGCGCGGCGATGCCGAGCGCCTCGCTGTCGATCGCGACGATGCGGCCGGGCGGCAGCGTGAGCTCGTCGCGGTGGGCCGGCTTGGGCAGCACGCTGCCCGGCGAGTCGCACACGCGCGGGTCACCGCCCTGCGCCGCGACGACCTTGCGGAACACCTCGAGCGCGCTGCCGTCGGCGAGCACCTTCTCGATCTTCGCGCGGCCCTCGGCGGGATCCTTCGCGACGCCACCGAGCACGAGCATCTCGGCGCCGAGCACGTGGGTCAGCTCGCGGGTGTCGGTCGGGCCGCCGCCGCGCAGCACCTCGATCGACTCGCGGATCTCGAGCGCGTTGCCGATCGTGCGGCCGATCGGCGCGTCCATGTCGGTCAGCACGCACGTGATCGTCTTGCCCGCGCGCTGGCCGATCGCGCGCATCAACGCGCACAGCTCGCGCGCGCGCTCGATCGACTTCATGAACGCGCCCTTGCCGACCTTGCAGTCGAGCACGAGCCCGTCGATGCCCTCGGCGAGCTTCTTCGACATGATCGACGACGCGATCAGCGGCAGCGACTCCACGGTCGCGGTCACGTCGCGCAGCGCGTACAGCCGCTTGTCCGCGGGCGCGATGCGCTCGGTCTGCCCGATCAAGCACACGCCGAGCTCGTCGGTGAGGCGCTTGAACGTCTCGACGGGCAAGTTGACCTTGAACCCCGGAATCGACTCGAGCTTGTCGAGCGTGCCGCCGGTGTGGCCGAGGCCGCGCCCCGAGACCATCGGCACCGCGACGCCGCACGCCGCGACCGCGGGCGCGAGCGGGATCGAGATCTTGTCGCCGACCCCGCCGGTCGAGTGCTTGTCGACCTTCTTGCGCGCGATGTGCGAGAGGTCGATGACGTCGCCCGAGCGCGTCATCGCGTCCGCCCACGTCGCGAGCTCGCGGTCGTCGAGGCCGCGGAAGAAGATCGCCATCAGCATCGCCGCGACCTGGTAGTCGGGGATCGCGTTGTCCGTCACCCACCCGATGAACGCGCGCAGCTCCGCGTCGTCGAGCGCACCACCATCCCGCTTCTTGCGGATCAGCTGGACCGGAAGCACTAGTAGCCTTTTGCCTTCGGATCTGCTGTCCCCGATACGATCGCCACCGACGCCGACGCGCCGATCCGGTTCGCGCCCGCCTGCGCCATCTTCAGCACGTCTTCCGCCGTGCGCACGCCACCCGACGCCTTGACGCCGACGTCGCTGCCGACGATCCGGCGCATCATCTCGATGTCCTCGACGGTCGCGCCGCCCTTGCCGAACCCCGTCGACGTCTTCACGAACGCGGCGCCGGCGAGCTTGGACAGCGTGCAGCCGATGATCTTCTGCTCGGTGTCGAGCATGCCGGTCTCGAGGATGACCTTCACGCCCGCGGGCGCGGACGCCTTCACGACGCGGCAGATGTCCTCGAACACGGTCTCGTAGTCGCGCGACTTGAGCGCGCCGATGTTGATGACCATGTCGATCTCCTTGGCACCCGCGCGCACGGCGTCGCGCGCTTCGTACGCCTTCGCGGTCGGCAGCATGGCGCCGAGCGGGAAGCCGACGACCGCGCACACCATCACCTCGGTGCCGGCGAGCAGCGACTTCGCGAGCGGCACCCACGTGGTGTTCACGCAGACCGACGCGAACCGGTGCTTGCGCGCCTCCTCGCACAGCTTCACGATCTCGTCGCGCGTCGCCTCGGGCTTGAGCAGCGTGTGATCGATCATCTTGCCGAGGTCGGCGGGCACCGCGCCGACGCCGGGCAGCGCGCCCACGCGCATCGCGCCGGCGCCTTCCATCGCGCGCACCGACCACGGCCGGCGCACGACGCACGAGCCGCAGCTCGCGCAGTCCTCGCCCGGGGCCGTGTCATCGTTGCACTCTCCGCGGTCGCGCGGGGCGAGCGCGAGGCGGGCGGCACCCAGGGACGGAGTCCCCGCGAGCCGCTCTTGCACGCGCTGCGCGATGATCTCGACGAGCTTGTCGACGTCACTCATCCAGCGCGAACTATATACACAGGTCGGCGCTAGATGCTCTTGGCGGTGCGGAACGTGACGTCGGGGGCCTTCGCGTCGGCCCGCGTCGCCGTCTTGCCGTGCTGGCGCACGGTCTTCTTCTTGTCGTCGGGCGAGTCGACCCACTCCCAGCGGCCGTCGGCGACGATGAAGCCAGCGGTCACGGCCGCCGCATCCCACTCCGCGGTGGTCAGCAGGCGGCGGCCCTTGGTCAGCGCGAACGACTTCGCCTCGGTGTACGAGACGCCCACGACGGCGTCCTCGGGCTTGCCGGTCTGCGCGTGCTTGGCGAACACAGCGCGGTAGTCCGCGAGCGAGATCGGCTTGGCGTCGACGAGCAAGCGCTCGCCCGCCTTCATCGTCACGAGCAGCATGCCGGCCGGCACCTCGAGCGCGTCGGGCGGCGGCGGGGCCTGCGCGTCCACGACGGG
>DATLHR010000150.1:0-4859 GCA_035539815.1 Kofleriaceae bacterium | reverse complement strand
GACGCGAACGAGGCCGCACGCCTGCGCGAGATCGCGGCCAACGCACGCGCCGCGGTCGGCTTGCCGCGCGCGCTCGAGGCGACCGTCGCGACGCCCACCGGCGCGGGCGACGCGAGCATCGTCGGCGCCGTGCTGCCGCTCGGTGGCCAGCAGGGGCGCGTCGCCGAGGCGGCCGCGGCTGGGCTCGGGCTCGCCGCGGGCGTGACCGACGGTCAGGGCGTCGCCGCCGTCGAGGTGCGCGCCGCGACCGACGCGGCCGCGTCGGCGAGCGCCGTCGAGGACCTCGCGCGCGGCAACGTGGTCGCCGTGATCGGGCCGATCGACTCCGCCTCCGTCGATGCCGCCGGCAGCCGCGCCGACAACCTGGGCGTCCCGCTGCTCAGCCTGTCGACCGCCGCCGAGAAGAACGCGGGTGGTCGGTTCGTGTTCCACATGATCCACTCGGGCGAGGCGCGCAGCCGCGTGCTCGCACAGCGAGCGCTCGCCAAGGGCGTCCGCAAGTTCGCCGTGCTCGCCTCCGAGAACGGCTACGGCCGCGCGATGACCGCGGCGTTCGTCGACGAGGTGAAGCGGGGCGGCGGCACGATCGTGACGACGGTGACCTACAAGGCCGATACGAAGTCGTTCGCCGGCTTCACCGCGAAGCTGACCGGCGAGTGGGACGCGGTGTTCGCGCCCGCGCAGGCCGACGTGCTCGGGCTGATCGCACCCGCGCTCGCCGCGACCGGCAAGATCCCCAAGCCCGTCGGCACCAAGAAGGTGATCGGCGGCCGGCCCATCCTCCTGCTCTCGACGGCCGAGAACCTGACGGCCGCGTACCTCGTCGATGCCGGCCGTCACTCGACGGGCGCGCTGTTCGCACCCGGCTATTACCCCGACGACAAGGACCCCGCGAGCAAGGCGTTCCTCGATCGTTTTATCGCCGCGTTCGGCCGCGCCCCCGGCTTCCTCGAGGCGTACGCGTACGACGCCGCGCAGCTCGCCGCGGCCGCACGGGGCTCCGGCCGCGCCGGTCTCGCCCAGACGCTCGCGACCGGCGAGCTCGTGGGGCTGACCGGCACGATCAAGTTCGACCGCGAGCACCGCCGCGCCGATCCGGGGGTTGTCTACACGATCGCCGAGGAGACCGCCGGAGCGTTCGCGATCCGCGTCGCGCGCTGACGCGTCAGCGCGTTGACGATCGATGAGCAACCCCCGAGCGTTGGGTGGTACAAGCCCGCCATGGCCTTCACCGGTATCGGCAACCGACTGATCGCGGCGCTCGACGCGCCCTCACGCGCCGAGGCCGATGCGCTCGTCGAGCGGCTCGGCGGCGTGCCGAGCTGGTACAAGCTCGGGCTCGAGCTGTTTTGCGCCGAAGGGCCGTCTATCGTCTCCGCCTTCACCGCGCACGGGCGCGCCGTGATGCTCGACCTCAAGCTCCACGACATCCCCGAGACCGTCGCGCGCGCGACCTCGCGTGTGGCCTCGCTCGGCGCCGGCCTGCTCACCGTCCACGCGGGCGGCGGGCGCGCGATGCTCGAGGCCGCAGTGAAGGCGGCGGGACCGTCGCTGGGGGTCCTCGCCGTCACCGTGCTGACCTCGCTGGACGAGGCGGACCTCGCCGCGATCGGCGCGCGTGGCCCGATCGCGGAGCTGGTCACGCTCCGCGCCAAGCTCGCCGCCGAGGCAGGCTGCGCCGGCGTCGTCGCGTCGCCGCACGAGGTCGCCGCGATCCGCGCCGTCGTTCCGGCGGGCTTCCTCGTCGTGACCCCGGGCGTGCGCCCGGCCGGCGCCGCCGCCGGTGACCAGAAGCGCATCATGACGCCCGCACAGGCACGCGCGGCCGGCGCCGATCTCGTCGTCGTCGGCCGCCCGCTGCGCGACGCGCCGGACCCGGCTGTCGCCGCACGCGCCGTCGTCGCGGAGCTCGCGGCGTGAGGCGATCATGAACGGCAAGCGGGATGATCGACGCGGAGGCCGCGGACCCGGCGGAGGCCGCGGACCCGGCGGAGGCGGCGGACCGGTGGGAGGCGGCGATGCGCGCGGCGGATATCGCGTCGACCCACGCGGTGGTCGATCCGATGCGCGTGGATACCGCGATGACGCACGTGCCAGCGACGAGCCCCGCGGCCGTGACGAGCACCGCGGGCGCGACGAGCACCGCGGCGCTGCGGCTCCGCCCGTGCGCGGCCCCGGAGAGCGCGTGGTCTACGGTGCGAACCCGGTGCGCGAGCTGATCGATCGCAAGCCCACGAGCGTGCGCGCGCTGTGGGTCGACGTGCATCGCGCGGGTCGCGTGGGCAGCGATCCGGTCGCCTCGCTGGTCGCGGCGGCGCGCGCGGTGGGCGTCAAGGTCGAGGAGCGCGAGCGCGAGCTCCTCGACGGTGCGGCCGGGGAGGGCGCGGTGCATCAGGGCGTGGTCGCGTGGCTCGGGCCCTTCGTGTATGCCGAGCTCGACGACCTGCTGCAGCCCGCAGGCGAGAGCAGTGGCCCGCCGCTGATCGTCGCGCTCGATGGCGTCGAGGATCCTCGCAACCTCGGTGCGATCCTGCGGTCGGCGTACCTGCTGGGCGCGCGCGGCGTGATCATCCCCGAGCACCGCGCGGCCGCGGTGACCGCCGTGACCGCGAAGGCGAGTGCCGGGGCGAGCGAGCTGCTGCCCGTCGTTCAGGTCGGCAACCTCGTGCGCGCACTCGAGGACCTTCGCGAGCACGGCCTGTGGCGCGTCGCGGTGCACGCGACCGAAGGCGCGGTGCCGCTCGCCGAGATCGACGCGACGCTCCCCCTCGTGCTCGTGATGGGCGCAGAAGGCACCGGCGTGCGCCCACTCGTCGCCAAGCACTGCGACTTCCACGCGGTCATCCCGATGGCGCGCTCGGCGGTCGGCTCGTTCAACGTCTCGGTCGCCGCGGCGATCGCGCTGTACGAGATCCATCGTCAGCGCACCGCCGCACAGGGAATCCCCGACGAAGCGTAGCTAGACCTCGAGGGAGATCTCGTAGATCTCGTCGGCCTTGTGGCCCGCGCGCTCGTGGATGCGCTGGATCGCTTCCTTGTTCGGACCTTCCGACAAGCAGAACACCTTGCCGCTGACCGGATCGGCCCACGCCTGCAGGAAGCGAACTCCCTCGCTGTCCTCGATATCGGTGTCGGCCTTGTGAGCCTCCACCAGCTTGTCGCGATCGATGCCCTTCATCTCGGTATGGACATCCATGAACTTCGGCATGACTTCCTCCTACGGGAGGCGAAGCATGCGACGTGCCGACGACTAATTTTCGATCTTCTCGAGGAAGCTGGTCTTCAGCAGCTTCTCGCCGTGCACCGGGAAGAACGTGTAGACGCTGTCGCCGACGACGCGCACGACCTCGCCCTCACCCCAGGTGGCGTGGCGGACGATGTCGCCCTTCTCGAGCGGACCGAACACGGGGCGCTTCACGCGCTCGATCTTGAGCGCGCGCCCGCGGCCCCCGCGCCCTCGGCGTAGCGCCTCCTCGAGCAGCGCCCTGCGCGCCTCGGGGTCGGAACCGGCGCGCCGCGCCGCCAGCGCCGCGGCCACCGTCTCGGCCTCGCGCGGAGCTGCGGCCTTCGCGCTGCGCAGGCAGTTATCGCAGGTGCCGCATGCGGCCGCGTCCGTGTACCCGAAGTACGTGACGAGCAGGCGCGTCCGGCACAGGTGCGATTGAGCGTAGCGCAGCATCGAGGCGAGCCGGGCGCGGTCCTGGGCGCGCTTCTGCTCGTACCGGCTCGCGGCGCGCGCGAGGTTCTCGATGCTCGGCGGCTCGGTGGCGAGCGGCGCGAACCGCGCGCCCGGCGCCTCGGCGGCGAACCCGACCTCCTTGAGGAACGACAGCACGACCCGCGCCTTCTTCGCCGGCGCATCCGCGCGCTCGGCGATGTCCTTCACCGGCTTGTACACGTCGTCGTTGTCGTCGGTGTCATCGGTGGCGATCGCACCGTCGGTGACATGTACGAGCGCCTCGGCGACGGCGCGCGTCTGTTCGGGCGTCGGATACCGGCCACCGAGGAAGAAGCTCTGGATCCGCTTGTCCTCGGGCTGATAGAGCAGCACGCAGTCGGCGGGCTGACCATCGCGTCCCGCGCGCCCGGCTTCCTGGTAGTAGCTCTCGAGCGAGCCCGGGAAGTTGTAGTGGATGACGAACCGGAGGTCCTGCTTGTCGACGCCGAGACCGAACGCGTTGGTGGCGACCATCAGGCGCGGCTCGCTCTGCTCCATGAACGCGCTCTGCACGCGCTCGCGATCCTTCGCGCGCATGCGGCCGTGATAGCGCCCGCACTCGACGCCCTGCGACCACAAGAAGTCGGCGAGCGCGTCGACGGTCTTCACCGTCGCGGCGTAGATGATGCCGCAGCCCTGCTGCTTTTCGATCAGCCGGAGCAGCAGCGCCTGCTTCTTGCGCTCGCTCGCCGCCTTGATCACGTGGTACCGCAGGTTCGGCCGATCGAGCCCGATGTCGATCACCGACGCTTCGCCATCCTCGGAGAGCCGGAGCTGCGCGAGGATGTCGTCCTTGACCTTCGGCGGCGCGGTCGCGGTCAGCGCGAGCACCGGCGGCCTGCCGAGGGCGGCGACAGCCTCGCCGAGTCCGAGGTACGCGGGGCGGAAGTCGTGTCCCCATTGCGAGATGCAGTGCGCCTCGTCGACGACGAACAGCGACACGTTGACCGTCGCGAGCCGCTCGCGGAACCGCGGCTCGCCGAGCCGCTCCGGCGTCACGTACGCGATGCACGGCCGGTTCTCCGACAGTCGAGCGAGGGCCGCTTGTTCGTCGCGGGGGGACAGCGTCGAGTCGAGCCGCAGCACCTCGATCTGCAGCTGGTCGAGCTTGTCGTGCTGGTCCTTCATCAGCGCGATCAGC
>DATLHR010000149.1:0-3734 GCA_035539815.1 Kofleriaceae bacterium | reverse complement strand
TCAGGTGCTCGCGCGCGCGGACGAGGTCTTCGAGCCCGGCGTACGCGCGCCCGACGCGCCGGTGCGCATACGCCGTGTCGAGGTGATCCGGGGCGAGCACCTCCCGGCGCAGCTCGAGGGCCTCGGTCGCGAGCGCGAGCGCCTCCCGGAACTTCCCGTCGGTCTCGAGCTGCGCCGAGAGGTTGACGAGCACGTTGCCCACGAGCGTGTGCTTGGGCCCCAGCTCCGCCTTGATCTGCGGCAGCAGCTCGCGCATCGCTCGCATGCCCTCCTCGACCTGGCCCAGCTCGACCAGCGTGCTCGCGATGTTCGCGCGCGTGGTGAGGACGTCGCGGTGCGTCGGTCCGAGCGCGGGTTCGCGCAGCGCGAGCGATTGGCGCTGCAGCTCGAGCGCCTTCGCGAAGTCGCCGCGGTCCGAGTAGATCGCCGACATGTTGTTGTAGATCGCGGCGAGCCCGGTCGTGTCGTGGAGCTCGTCGCGCACGAGCGGGACCGCGCGCTCGAGCTCGCGTAGCGCAGCGGCGCCGTCACCCGAGCTCTCGAGGAGAAGCGAATGGTTCTGATAGAAGATCGCGCGCAGCCTCGCGGGGCGGCCTTCGAGGGCCGTCGCGATCATCGAGGCGCGGTCCAGCGCGCGACGCACTTCGCCCTTGTAGAAGCCCTCGACGCCCATCGAGCCCAGCCACGCCGTGATCAGCGTGTCCTGATCGCTGGCCTTCGATGCGAGTCCCGCGCACCGCTCGTAGCCCTTCGCGGCGTCGTCGAACTGCGACTTCACCTCCTGATAGCTCGCCTGCATGCACGCGAGCTTGGCGCGTGACTGCGCGAGCGCGTCGCCGAGTCCTTGCTCGAGCTCGCGCAGCATCTTCAGGGCGCCGTCGATGTCGCCGAGGTTCGCCACGACCCGCGCGCGCTGCCGCTCGCTCTCGACCTCGTCGTAGCGCGCGCGCTCCTCGGCGTTCCCGGGCAGCACGATGCTCGACAGCAGCTGCGCATCGTTCTCGCAGTCAGTCAGCGGAGGGAGCCGCTCGGCAGCGCGCAGCGCCCGCTTCGCCTGGGCAGGCGTCGGGTCGCGCATGTGATCGATCAACGATCGCGCCGCCTCTCGGCTTCCGTTCAGGCAGATCATCTTGCGGTCGTACAGCGCGGGCGACTGGCGATGCTCCACCAGCGTGGCGCGGCACGCCTCGCCGCGCAGGTTCACGATCCGCCCCGCGTACTCGTCGAGGACCGACGCGGCACGCTCGACGTCCCGCGCACCGTCGGGTCCGCTCGCGCGCCCGAGCGAATCGACGAACGCGCGCCGGGTCGCGGCCCCCCACAGCTGCGCGTCGATCTCGGCGACCCGCGCGCACGGGTCGGGCTCGGCGCCCCGCGAGAGCATCGCACCGGCGAACGCCGCCGCGGCGCCGACGGCGAGTAACCCACCCGCGCCGATCACGATCCGCCGGCGCTTGGCCGCCGGATCGCGTCGCATGTGCTCGAGCATCGCGGCGAGCGTGGGGTGCCGATCCTCGGGCGTGGCGCGCAGGCCGCGCAGCACGACCTCTCGCAGCCATCCCGGCACCCCGGTGGTCGCCGGCGGGCGCACCTTCTCGTCGATGATGTTCGCGTACAGCTCGCTCGCCGTGCTCCCCGGGAACGGGCGCTCGCCGTAGAGCGCCTCGTACAGCGCGACCGCGAAGCTGAACTGATCCGTCCTCGGATCGACGTCACGCGCCTCGAACTGCTCCGGCGCCATGTACGCGGGCGTCCCCATGATCGCGCCCGTGCGGGTGAGTGCGACGGCGTCGCTGCTGCCCGCGGCGAGTCCGGTGCTGCTCGGCCGTCGTTCGCGCGTGCCGAGGCGCGCGAGTCCGAAGTCGGTGACCCGCGCGCGGCCGTCCTTGCCGATCAGCACGTTCGCCGGCTTGAAGTCGCGGTGCACCATGCCCGCCTCGTGCGCGGCGATCAGGCCGGCGCCCGCCTGCAGGAACACCGGCACGACCTCTTGCCAGGACCGCGGGCGCTCGTGGATCCACGCGTCGAGGGAGCCACCATCGACGAGCTCCATGGCGACGAACACGGCGCCGTCGTGCGCGCCGACGTCGAACACGGTGACGACGTTCGGGTGCGCGAGCTTCGCGATCGCCCGGCCCTCGCGCTGCAGGCGCGCGGCCGCCGCCTCGCCGCCCCCTTCCGCGAGCTCGGGGCGCAACAGCTTCAGCGCGACGCTGCGATCGAGCTCGGGATCGAAGGCCGCGTAGACGACGCCCATCCCGCCCTCGCCGAGCGTGTGCTGAACGACGTAGCGCCCGACCTTCGCCCCGGCAGCGAGCTCGCGGCCGAGGAGCTCGCTCGCGCGCGCGCGCAGATCGGCGAGCGTCGGCGAGCGCGCGAGATCGTCCATGGCCGCGAGCGGCGCGCCCGCTTCGGAGCCGCGCGCCAGCACGCGCAACAACTGGCGGCAGGACGCGCAGTCCTCGAGGTGCTCGTCCACGCTGGCGGCCTGCAGCGGCGACAGCTCGCCCGACAGAAAGCCCAGCACGGTCTCCTCCGCGAGACACGCCATCGGGTGTCAGTCTACCCGACCTCCTCTCCCGGGCGCGACCCGAGGTCAGGCGCTCGTGTACCGCTTCAGCATGCCGTGCGGATCGAGCACGAACTTGCGGGCGACGCCGGCGTCGACCTCCTCGTAGCCGCGCACCGCCTCCGCGAGCGGGATCACCGTCGCGTTCACGAACTCGTGGCCGAGCACGAGCCCCGCCGGTGCCGTCGTGCGGCCGCACACGACGACCTTCAGGATCGCGCCGTGCTCGATGGTCCGTCCCTCCTCGTGTGGAAGCGATCCGTCGCTCGATCACACGCACGCGCTCACCACGGAGTGGCAGCGAACCGTGCTCCCGCTTCGTGCTCCCGCTACCGTGCGCGAGCGCTCACATCCAGATCGCGCTCGCGGCCATGAGATACGCGAACGCGGCCGCCGCGATCGGCAGCAGGATGAACGTGATGATGATGTGCTTCTTATCGTTCGGGTACTCGAGCTGCCCGTACCAGCGGTGGCCTTCTTCGGTCGACTCCATGCCCGGCGAAGCTGCATCCCGCGCGCCTCGCGGCCTGCGCGGATTTCTGGGATCGTCGGCGTGATGCAAGAGGACGCCGGGCTCGCGCGAGTCATCGGTCAGCGCATGCTGATCGTGTTCATCATCGGCGACATCCTCGGCGCCGGCATCTACGCCCTCGTCGGCAAGCTCGCCGGTCACGTCGGCGGCGCGGTGTGGCTGCCGCTCGCGATCGGGTTCGTGGTCGCGGGTCTCACCGCCGCGTCGTACGCCGAGCTCGTCGGTAAGTACCCGCGCGCCGCCGGCGCCGCCCTCTACACGCACCGCGCGTTCAAGCGCCCGTTCTTCACGTTCCTCGTCGCGTTCGCCGTGATGATGTCGGGCGTCGCGTCGGCGTCGGCCGCCGCGCTCGCGTTCGGCGGCAACTACCTCGCGCAGTTCGTCACGGCACCGACCACGCTCGCGGCGCTCGGCTTCCTCGCCGCGATCACGCTCGTCAACTTCATCGGCATCTCCGAGTCGATCAAGGTCAACCTCGTGCTGACGATCGTCGAGGTCCCTGGCCTCGTCATCGTGATCGTCGTCGGCATCGTCGGCATCGTGCGCGGCAATGGTGATCCAGCGCGTGCCCTCGCGTTCGAGGCACCCAATGGCGCCGTCCTCGGCGTGCTCGGCGCGACCGCCCTCGGGTTC
>DATLHR010000148.1:0-7959 GCA_035539815.1 Kofleriaceae bacterium | reverse complement strand
GACGCTCGCGGGCGCGGTGACCCTGCCGGCCGCGTGGCGTGACGCGCAGGTGGCTGACGGCAGCTTCACCGACTTGCCTGCTGACGACCCTCCCATCGCGCCGAGGACCTGAGCGATGACCCTGACCGAGCTCGTACAAGTTGGCGTCGCTCTCGGCGCGTCAGGAACCGGCCTCGGCAGCGTGCTCGCCGCTGGCGCGTACGCCCTCCGCAAGCGCAGCGATGCGCAGCTTGCTCGAGCGAACGCGGAGCGCGTCACTGCTGAGGTGCACGCCGCTGCGGAGGAGCGCACGAATGCGACGCTCGCGAGCTTCGAGCGGCGTCTTGACGAGTGCATGCAGCGTCACGACGAAGAGCGCGACGCGCGCGAGCGCATCGAGCGCGACAGCCACCAACGTGACCTGCGGTGTGAGCGACGCATGACGACTCTGCGCAACGAGGTCGACGCGCTCCGCGGACTCATCAGGGGCGCTGGCATCAAGACTCCGGCGCCGTTCCCCGCGGTGTCCGGTGAACCGGAGGACACGTGATGGACAAGCTCGCGAAGCTCAAGGCGGCGATCGACAAGGTGCGCTGGCCGCAGGTCGGCCTGCTCGCGGTCGTGGTGGCCGCGGTGCTCTACGCGGCGGAGCGCCTGCCGCAAGAGCGCTGGGAGGGCCTCGTGTCGCTGGGGCTCGCCGTGCTCGGCGCGCTCGGCCTTGCGGTGTCACGCAGCGTGCTCGGCCGTGACGGGGGTGACGCGTGACCCGCGCCGTCGCCCTCTGCCTCGGCATCCTCGTCGGCTCGTGCGCGGTCGGCTGCGGCGCGAGTCCTCTCCGTCAGCATGCGACCGCTGCGCGCATGACGATGGTTACGCTGGAAGGCGCCGGCCTCGCGATCGAACAGTCGACGCGCGTCATGCTCGACGACTGCCCCGACGAAGACGGCGAGTCCCGCACGCGATGCATCGACGAAGTCGAGCGCGTCATGGTGCCCGCAGCGGCAGCGCGAGATGCGGCCATCGCTCCGGCTCACGCGTACCGCGCAGCGGTGCAGGCGACTGGCGGTGAGGCTGACCCCGGCGTCATCGACTACCTCAACACGATCGCCGCGAGCGTCGCGCGAGACGTGCAGCCGCTCGCCGATGCGCTCCGTGCGCTCGGTGTGCCTGTCCCGCCCATCGTCTTCCCCGGAGGTGCGCAATGAGCCCCGACGTCGTCGCGCGTGCATTCGAGATTGGCGTCGCTGTGGCGAGCCCTCTCGCGAAGCTCATCGCCGAGATGATCGACGGCGGCGCGAGCGAGGAGGAGGCGACGCGCAAGGCGCTCGAGCGTCTCGCTGCGCAGCCCGACCTCACGCCCGTGCTGCCGAAGGTGCGGGCGATGATCATCGACGCGCGCAAGCCGCAGAGCGAGCGGCAGCCGTGACCCGCATTGCCTTCGTCGGCTCGCGCGACTGGAACGACGACCGCAGCATCAACAACCGGCTGCACGACTACGACCCGGCAACGGACGTCATCGTCAGCGGGGCTGCGCGCGGGGCCGACCGCGCAGCTGCGCGACTTGCTCGCGTGATGGGCTTCAAGGTCGTCGAGTACCCGGCCGACTGGGACCGCTTCGGCAAGCGCGCCGGGTTCCTGCGGAACCAGGCCATCGTCGACAACTGCGACAAGGTCGTAGCGTTCTGGGACGGCGAGAGCCGCGGCACGGCCGACACGATCGAGCGCGCCCGCAAGGCCGGCAAGCCAGTGACGATCGTGAGGCCGTGGTGACCTCGCACTGCCCTCACTGCGGCAAGCGGCTCGGCGTCGTCGAGGCGGTGACGCTGTCGCCGAGCGACCCGCGCGCGGAGGGCTCAGCCGAGCTCGGGCGCGTTGCCGTGCGCCGACGCAGCGCGAGCAGCCAGTCGCTACGCGCCGTGACCGAGGCACTGCGCAAGCACAACGACGAGCAGGAGGGCGAGCCGTGAACGACGCCGGGACGCTGCCGATGGTCATCAGCGAGGTTGGCGAGATTCGCGGGCGCATCCGCGTCAGTCTGCAAGCCGACGACGAAGTGCCCGGCCCGGTTCTCGTCGAGGGCTACCAGATCAGCCTTGTCGAGGAAGAGGTGCACCGCGGCCCGCCGGAGGAGCCGTGAGCAGTCTACTCGAGCGCACGCGCCGCAGCGTCTACCTCGAGGACGCGACGACGGCGCGAATCATCACGAGCATGACGCGCGTTGGCGTAGACCTCGACGTTGCCATCCCGATCACGGTGTGGCTCGTGCGCCGGATGCTCGTGCAGTGGCGCACTGCGGGGACCGCATGAGGCGCGCCCCCGCGTGGCCGCTCGGCCTGTGGCTCGTGCTCGGCGGCTCTGCCATCGGCTGGGCGCTGCTCGTGGTGCATGCCATCCGCGGCGCCTGGCTCGTGCTCCGCGAGACGTGGAGGGCGTGGTGAACGCCCCGCGGCCCGGCGACATCGCGTGCGGCATCGTCCAGGGCGGTCGCGTCATCAGCGGCACTGAGTGGGTGCTGCGCGACCCCTCGGCGTGGTGGGACCTTACGAGCAACGACGTGCGCCCGCGCGCCGGACACCGGCCGCGGCTCATCGTCGGCCACTGGACCGGCGGCCATCACCACGAGGGCCCGTCGACGGCACGCAAGATCGTGCGCAATATGAACGCGCGGCGGCGCGACGACGGCTCGGACATGAGCGTGTCGTGTGGCTTCGTCATCAGCCACGATGGCTTGTGCTGGCAGACGGCCGACCTCGACACCGCGACCATCCACGTCGGCTCACGACCCGTCATCTCACGGAGCATCGGCATCGAGATCGCGTGGTGCGGCTACGAGTCGCAGGCGCGCCGGCTCGGCATCGATGGCGTGCACATCCTGCCGCGCGTGGTGGACGGGCAGCGGCTCCGCGTCGTGCGCCCGAGCGACGCCATCGTCGAGACGTGGGCGCGCCTCTGCGAGACGCTGGCGACCATCTGCGGCATCCCGCGGCGCCTGCCGACGACGTCAACCGCGCTGCTCTCGGCGGCCGAGCTCGCGCAGCAAGAGGGCGCTATCGAGCATCTCACGCTCGGCGGCCCGAAGAAGCGCGACGCGGCCGGACTGCTGATCGAGGCGCTTGCGGCGCGAGGGTGGGTCAGCGCGAGGCGGGTGGCGTGAGGTTGCGGTATCCGTTCGTCAGCGCCGTCGCGAGGGCGAACAGCGACGCCTCAGCCTGCGACTTGGCGTCCCGCTGCTCTTCGGTGTCGTCGTTCTCGTCAGCGTTCTGTAGGTTCGCGTCCACGAGCAGTTGCAGCACCGTCCGCAAGGCGCGGCCGGCGTCGCAGTTGCTGTCCGCCTCGCGCACGATCGCGCGGACCTCGTCATCGCTCAGGCCCCATGTCGGCATCTGCAACCTCGTCAGGTGTGAATGACAGCGTGCCCGCTCATGAGCCGCGAGGCGATCGCCGCGTACCTCAACGCGAGGCGGGTGGCGTGACGTCAGAGCAGACCCCAGCGCGCGACGACCTGCCGCAGCGTCTCGGGGTCTGCGCGCGTCGCCTGCGAGACGGGCAGCAGGTCACGCCACGGCAGCGCGAGCGGGCGCGAGTTCAGGTACGGTCCGACGAGCACGCCATCATCGTTCGCTTCGATCACCGCGACTGGCACGTACACGGTGACCGGCTCCGGGATGTCGCTGCTGAGCGCGAACGAGTCTGGGCGCTTGAGCCAGTCACGTGTGACCTGGCGCGCTGGCATCCACTCGACGCGGACGCAGAAGCGTTCCCCACGCGCATGCGCCGCTCGGTTCATGTCATCGCGTTCGTCTCGCACGGCGCCTCCTCATGAGCGTAACCTGGGACGACATCGACCGGGCTCTCGGCCTCGAGAAGCCCGAGCCGCCAAGACAGCAGCGGCCTCGGCTCACGGGTCGTGGCCCTCGGCGGCGTCGGGTCGTGCGGAGGCCGCGCGCGCTGAGACATGGACCCACTGGTCGCCGCTGTTGATGCGAGAGATGTTGCCGGGCGAGCACCCGAACGCTCTTGCGACAGAAGCCTTGGACTGACCAGCGTCGAGGCGTCGCAGAATCTCCGCGACCTGATCTTCGGTCAGCTTCGCGTGTCCATTGCGGGAGCCGCGTGCGACGCGCCAGGGCCGTTTCTTGGAAGCGTTGCGCACGCCCGTGGCCGCTCGCCCCTTCCTGACCATGTCCGCCGCGTTGTCGAGCCGCGTTCCGAGGAACAGATGGTCGGGGTTCACGCACGCCCGGTTGTCGCACCGGTGGCAGACGAACAGGTCGTCGGAGATTGGGCCGATGCATCGCTCGTACGCGACACGGTGCGCGTAGCGGACGGGCCGGTCTCCTGGACGCCGCGTTCGGCGCGGGGTGTTGAACTTCCCATATCCGCGGTTGTTGAGGTAGCCATGCCAGAGCCAGCACCCGCTCAGCGCCTCGGGGTGCACGAACTTCCAGAACGGGTCGTCCCAGTCAATCTGCACCGGAGTCGCTCCCGTCGAGGGCGGCGTACAGCGCGTAGACGGCTCGCCTCTCTGCGACGCCGTTGGTGGCGTCTCGCACAGCCCGCGCAGCCGCCTCCACCCGCCGCAGTCTTGCGAGCTCGGCGGCCTGCTCGTCGAGAGCGGTGAGGAGGGCGGCGACATCTTCGGGGGCGTGTTCAAGCGCATCCTTCGTAGCCTCCGCGCCGAGCGCGTCGAAGCGCGTGCGGCTGGCCAGCTCGAACCACGGCATCTCGTGGCCGAGAAGACCCTCCAGCGTGCGCGTTAGCTCGAACGCGATGCGCCGCACGGAGACGCGCGCCCACCGCTGCCGGATGGCCTCGAGCTCGGCCGGCGTCACGGCTCCTCCGCGAGGAGCTGGTCGAGGTCGGCGCGCATGTCCTCCGCGAGTCCGCGCGAGCTGGAGTAGTCCGGCAGCGCGCACAGGACGCGCTCCGCGCCGCGGCGTTCCGCAGCCGCGAGGGCGGCGGCGATGCTCGCGACCTGCTCGGCGTGCCCCTCGGGGTCGCCGCCGTCGTCGCTGCTCAGCAGCCGCCGAGCCTCTTCGTCGTGGCGAGTCATGGTCACGGCTCGCCTCGCAGCGCTTCGCGGAGCATCTCTCGTGGGGCCTCGCCGCCACCCGGCTGCGCATCCTCCCACGCGAGCCACGCGTCAGCAGCGAGCGCGACCCGCAGCAGCTTGCGCAGTGCACGCGCCTCGCCGCCGTGCTTCGGGCAGCGCGAGGAGTTGCAGCGACCCATGTACGAGCACTGCGCGCTCGCGAGCCGCTGTTCGATGTCGTCGAGCCACTTCGCCATCGTCTCACCTCCACCTTGCCTTGCGGCGATCAGTCGTCATACGAAGCAACGCCGCGCTCCAGCACGTTCAGGATGTATTGCCACCGGTCCCGCACCTCGCGGCTGCTCGATTCATCAACGAAGCGCCTGGCGTCTCGCATGAGCGATTCGAGTGTCGCCTCGCGCATCCACTCGAAACGCACGAGGTGGCAGAACTGCACCAATGCAGCGTTGACCGCGGCGAGCGGATGAGCGCCGCCGCGGAGTTCCTCGATGGCGAGGCTGGCGGCATCGAACGCGAACCGGTCGAGGAATCCGAACGGCTCTCGTTTCGGTTGAAGGACCGACCGCGGCCCCTCGGTGCTCATCCGTACGAGCTCTTCGACGGCGTGCGGCGGCAGCCTGAACCACTCGCCGCGTACATGGAACGCCGCGTAGCGGCTGTGCAGCGCGATCTCCGTGGAGCGCGTACCTTCGAACGTCGCGACGACCTCAAGCACGCGGGGGTGCGCCGTCTGCAGCTGCTTGACGCGTTCGTCGATGGAGAACCCGTCCGTGAAGCCAATCTTGAAGACGTCGTCGCCTTCGATACGGAGCACGTAAATGGTCAAGAAGTCTCCCTATTGAATCGGATTTACGACACTACGGCGCTACACTAGGCCTGTTCCTGGCCATTTCGCCCGACAGACCTGGGGTGCACCCCCAGTCTCGAAGAGACTGCGGGCCGTCATCGTTTCGCGAGAAATACGCGCCATTTCGTTGGGGAACCGTGGTCTCGTGGGGCGCCGGAGGGCGCGATCGGCGACCGCGGCGCTACATTCGCCCTACACTCCGTCTCTGTCGTGGATCTCAGGCGTCCCGTTCGCGAGCTCTTCGATGAATGCCTGGAAGCGCACGAACTGCTCGACGCTCATCCGGAGCGTTCGCGTCGTCGCGTCCATGCGCACGCCGCCATCCGAGATCGCGCGATACTCTATCTGGAGCGTGCCGCGCTGGCCGCGTAGCGGGTCGTTGGTCACGCGCCTCATTCGGCGCCCTCGGGGCTAGCGGGAGCAGCGAACGAGAAGGGCTCGGGCACGACCTTGGCGGCGTAGTCCTCCGCGTCGAGCACGAGGTCCTCCACGCCGAACTCACCGTCCTCCCACTGCTCGATCGCGTTGTCGATCGCCTCGTCGTCCGTTGCGCCGCGCACCTCGATCTCGAGGTAGCCACGCACCGGAATCCGCACCCATCTCGCGTCGCTCATCTCGCCCTCCTCAAAGCTTCGCCACCGCAGCCGCGAGGTCGTCCGCCCCGAAGCGCGCGTAAACCGCTCGCACCATGCGAGAGCTGCCGTGCCCCATGAGCCGCACCACCGCGACCTCGTGCACGCCGGCCTGACAGAGCCACGAGCAGAACGTGCGACGCAGGTCGTTGCAGCTCACGCGCGGGATGCCGATGCGAGCGCACGCTTTCACGAGCGGCTTGCCCAGGGTCCACTCCGGCCACAGCGGCCCCTCGCCGCAGAGCTCAAGTCGGCGCTCGACGACCGGCCGCAGCGTCGCTGCGATCGGGATCGTGCGGTCGGCCCCTGTCGTCTTGGTGCCGCGGATGCGCAGCGTGCCGCGCTCGAGATTGATGTCCGCTGCCTTGATGCGGGGCAGCTCGCGAAGACGAGCTCCGGTGAAGACGTAGCCGGCGAGCCAGTCGCCGCGGCCGTACGTCTCGATCTCGGCGTGCAGCCGGGCGTACTCCTCGCGCGTCAGGTAGCGCTCACGCGCCTTGTACGCGTTGCGCAGCGCGGCGCTCGGCCAGATGGCCTTGATGTTCCCCGTGTACCGTCCGTGCCGGTGCGCGTAGTTCAACGCGGCGCCGAACTTCGAAAACTCCTGCGCGATCGTGGAGCGCTTCGCGCCCTGAGAAGTGCGCACGTCGATGTAGCGCTCGCAGTCGGCAAGCGTGACGCGGTGCACGTCGGTGTCAGGGCCGAGCACTTCGCAGAAGTGAGAGGCGGCACGCGCATAGACGTCGAGCGTTCCCTGCGCCTTGCCCTCTCGCCGTCGCGCCTCGATCACCGAGTCGAACACGGCGGTCACGGTCGTCCCGAGCCGCGCTCCCACGGGGGCACGTAGTGCGCCCTCAAGCTTCGCCTCGATCTCGAAGGCGCGCCGCTCGGCGAGCTGCCGGTGCTTGCGTTCGTCGGCCTCTCGCTTGTGGGTGTGGCGGACCTTCGTGCTCTTCTGCCAACGGGATCCGTCGGCGTAAGTTCCCCAGGTCCACCAGAACGGCGATCCCTCGCGCTGATAGAGTCGAGCCACTTGCGATCGCCTCCTGCGGCGAGCCACGAGTCGAGAGCGTCGTCGGGTATCCGCAGCAGCGAGCGAACGCGCACGCATGCGGGGTGCTCGCGCATCACCTCGCGCGCCGTTCTCACCGAGCACTTGAGGCGCTCGGCAACCTCCTCCGGCGTCAGTAGCGCCACGTCACTCCCCTCCAGGCTCGGCCGTGCCCGGCTGCTCGGCGCTCTCGACCTCAGCGACCCAGCCGCCGGACCAGCGGCCATCGCCGTCCGTGGCCTTGACGAAGAACGGGTGACTCGGGTCGTCGTGGTCCACGTACACCAGCTCTCCCTCTTCGCCCTCGTACAGCGTCGAGCCGCACCAGCCACGGCGCACGACGCGCACGCGATCGCCGACCGCATGCGGCGCCTCCCCCGCCGTCTCCTGCGCACGC
>DATLHR010000147.1:0-35535 GCA_035539815.1 Kofleriaceae bacterium | reverse complement strand
ACGCTCGCCCGTGTGTGGGTGCACGAAGGCGAGCGCCTCGGCGTGCAGCATCAACCGCGGCGCGTCGTCGTCGCGGCGGCCGAACAGGCGATCACCGACGATCGGAGCGCCGAGCCCCGCCGGGTGCGCCGCGTGCACCCGCAGCTGGTGCGTGCGGCCGGTGCGCGGGACGAGCGCGACGCGCGTGCGCCCGTTCTCGCGCGAGACCACGCGCCACTCGGTGACCGCGTGCTTGCCGTGCACCGGGTCGTGCAGCTGGCGCGGGCGATCGTCGAGATCGACGCGCAGCGCGAGCTCGATCACGCCACCCTCCCCCCGTACCTCGCCGTCGAGCCACGCGACGTAGCGCTTCTCGATCTCGCGGCGCGCGAACTGCGCCTGCAGGGCGACCTGCGTGTCCGCGTCCTTCGCCGCGAGCAGCAGCCCCGACGTATCGAGGTCGAGCCGATGCACGACGAGCGGCCCGCTCGCCTCGGGATACCGCCGGCGCAGCCGCGTCTGCACCGAGTCGCGCAGCCCACCGCCCCGCCCGGGGACGCTCAACAGCCCGACGGGCTTGTCGATGACGACGATCCAGGCATCCTCGAACACCACCCGCTCCTCCCCGCCCGGCGCGGCGCCATACCTCGGCGCCTCCGCCAGAGGGAGCCCTTCGAGCATGAACGGCAGGATCGGGCCGCACTTGCCGCGACACGACGGATAGAACGTCCCCGCATGACGTCCGCCGGTCGCCGGCGGCGCGCCGACCCAGACCTCGGCGAGCGCGAGCGGCACCAGCCCACGCCGATACGCCTCACCGAGCAGCTTGGGCCCGGCGCAGTCTCCCGCGCCTGCCGCGGGCTCGCCCGGCGCGAACAGTGCGCGCAGCGCGCGGGTCTCGCCCTTCGCGTTCGCGATGACGTACTGGTCGTGCACCTGCATCATCAGCCCGCGCGACTCGTCCGCACGCGCGCGCTCGAGCGCGGCGCGCTTCGCATCGATCGCGTGGACGAGGGCCGCGAGGCGCGCCCGCTCCTCGGCGCTGCGCGCATCGAACCGCTTGCGCTCCGCTGCGTCGGCCCGGCTCGCTTGATCCAGGGAATGCAGGGCCGCCGCGCGATCGGAGACGGCGGAAGGAGCAGCGTCGGTTGCGGGGTGCTCGAGCGCGCGGCGGGCGGCGTGGCGCGCGGTGCGGTGGGCGCGGTGGCGCGCCTGCATCGCCGCGAGCTCCTCGGCGACGCGGGCGTCGTGGCTGGCCAGGGCCTCGCGCGCAGCGATGGTCGCCGGGTCGGCATCGAGCGCGCGGATCGCGAGCTCGTAGGTGCGAAGGGCGTCCTGACCGGCGGGCCACATCGCATCACGCGCGGCCAGATCGAACAGCGGCGGCGAGAAGCCGGCGAGCGTCCACGCGCCTGCGAGCATGCCGGAGAATGCGCAGAGGTAGCCGATGCGGTCGTCGGGTCCGCGCACGATCAGGACGCCGAACATCTTGCCGCCGCCCGGTGCCTCGAGCGCGGCGACGTCGACCCCAAGCGCCGGCAGCTGCCCCACGAGCTCGCGGGCGGCGCGCTGGGCGAGTGGGTGCGGCGCCTCGCGCGCGAACGGACTCGGGAAGGTCCGCGGTGCGGCCGCGAGCGTGACATCGAGGTAGCGCAGGCCACGATCGTAGCGCGACGCCCGCGGTATGGTGCGGCGATGGTGGCTCCTCCGGCGCGCGTCGTGGTGTTGACTTGGCTCGCCGGCACGGCCGCGTGCTCGTCACGCGAGACGCCCGCGCTACACCTGCTCGAGCTGAGCGAGGCTGCCGGCGGAGGCTGCGTCGTGCGCGAGGTGTGCCCGGGCACCGACTGCCGTCCTGCGTCTCCCTACGAGACCGCCTGCCCCGAGCATGACCAGTACCGGATGCGCCGCGAAGGCGAGGCCCCCAACGACGACACGCGGCGCTACGGCCGGCTCGCGGACGGCGCGTGCCGCGAGCGGCCCAGGACCTGCCAGGAGCACGCGTGCCTCGGCGCCGCCACCGCCTGCCCTCCTCCGCCCGGCGCGCCGCTGCCGACGCTGCGGTGGACGGTCGAGCGCACCCCGGACGGGCGCACCTGCACCGTGGTTCCCGTGCCCCCGACCGAGCTCAGCGCGAAGCTCGCGCCGCTCACCGCCCCGTGCGACGCGTACGAGGACATCCACAGCATCGAGCGCCGGCCCGACGGAACGTGCATGGGACTCGACGACTTTCCGTGCCCGGAGGGCGCGCGATGCGAGCCCACCGAGCACCATGGCCCGCTACCGTGCCCGACCCGCTGATCGTTACTTCTTCTTCTTCGTGATCCGGACGGCTTCGACGGCGCGGTCGGTCGCCTGCACGATCTCGATCTGATTGCCCGCCACGTTCACGACCTCACCGGGCGCCGGGATGCGGCGCAGCCTCTCGATCAACAGGCCCGCGATGGTCTCGTAGTCATCGCTCTCGGGCAGCTTGAGGTCGAGCTCCTTGTTGACGCGCGCGACGCTGGTGCGCGCCTCGATCCTCCACACCCCCGGCTTCTCCGCGCGCATCGCGGAGGGCTCGGTGTCGTACTCGTCCTCGATGTCCCCCACGATGATCTCGAGCAGATCCTCGATCGTGACGATGCCGACGGCGCCGCCGTACTCGTCGACGACGATCGCGAGGTGCGTCTGCTCGCTCTGCAGCTGCACGAGCAAGTCCGACGCCTTCATCGTCTCGGGCACGTAGGTCGGTGGGTGCGCGAGCGCGGCGACCGTGCGGCCGTCGGCCTTGCCCGAGGCCTGGAGGATGTCGAAGACGTGCACGATGCCGATGACGTCGTCGACGCGCTCGCGATAGATCGGCATGCGCGAGTGCTGCTTGTCGGCGACCTCGAGCGCGGCCTCGATGATCGAGGCATCCTCGGGGAGCGCGGTGACCTCGGACAGCGGCACCATCAGCTCGCCGACCTGGTACTCGGACAGCTCGAACACGTTCGCGATCATCTCGCGCTCGTCGGCGCTGATCTCGGGCTTGTCGGTGGCCGGCTCGCTCTCGATGAGCAGCGCGAGCTCGTCGCGCGTGACGAACGCCTTCTTGCGATCGGTGCGGGTCAGGCGGGTGAGCAGCGCGGCGTAGCCACCGACGACGAACACGATCGGCCGCAGCACGAACGAGGCGAGGCGCAGCATGGTCGCGAGGCCGTCGACGAGCTTGTCGGCCTGGACCTGCACGATCTGCTTGGGCACGAGGTGCCCGAGCACGAGCAACGGCGGCACCGCGAGCACCGGCGCCCACAGCGGCGTGTGGCCGCGATCGACGAGCTCGACTCCGACCGCGAGCACCGCGACGAGGAGCGCGAGGTTCGCACCGACCAGCGTGGTGGCGAGCGTCACCTGTGGCACGCCGAGCATGCGCTCCGCGCGTCCGGCGGCGGCGTTGCCCGCGGCGGCGCGCGCGCGCAGGCGGTTGCGATCGGCGGCCGACAGCGCGACCTCGGCCGCCACGAAGAACGCCTGCAGGATCACGCACACGACGAGCAACATCACGAGCGTCGAGTTGCTCATCATGGCGCCTTGCCCTCCCCGTGGGGGTTCCCTCGCTCGACGGACGGCTCGCGCCGGCGCTCGCCGTTCGATCCATCGCGCTCGATCTCCTCGCGCGGGTCGAGGTCACCCTCTTCGATGCGATCGACAGGGACGCTGGTATCGACGGCGTCTGGCCCGTGGTCCACAGGCTCCGACGCGAGCCGCTCGCTGCCCACCCGCTCCGGTTCCGGCTCCATCGCGGCGGTCGTGATCTCGACGCCGGGCGCCGGCGTCTTCGCCTTGGACCGTCCCTGCGCCGCGCTCTGCAGCTCCGCGCGCTCGTCGCGCAGCTGCCCGAAGATCTGCGCGAGCAGGTCATCCATCGTGACGATGCCGAGGACCTTGCCGTACTCGCTGACGACGATCGCCATGTGGACCTTCTTCTGCTTGAAGGTCAGGAACAGGCGCTTGACCGGCGTCGTGCGCGGCACGAACAGCGGCTCGTGGAGCAGCTCGCCGAGCGGACGGCCGAGCGGCTGCCCCGCGGTGACCTTCACGAGGTCCTTCGCGTTGAGCACGCCGCGGATGTTGTCGAGGGACTTCTGGAAGATCGGCACGCGCGAGAACCCGCGGGTGGACAGCTCCTTGAGCAGGCGCTGCACCGGCAGGTCGTACGACAGCGCGTACATCTTCTCGCGCGGGGTCATCACCTGCCCCACGTTCTTGTCGGAGAAGTCGAACACGCGGTGGATCAGCCGCCGCTCGCGCGCGTCGACCTGCCCCTGCGCTGCATCGACGAGCGTGCGGAACTCCTCCTCGGACAGATCGCGCGCCGGGCGCGTCCGCGCGGCCTCGCCGAGCGGCGCGAGCAGGACCGTGGTCACGAGCTGCACGACCCAGCGCACCGGCGTGACCAGCAGCATGAACCCCGACAGCGGCAGCACGCAGAACCGTGACCACGCCAGCGGCGCCTTGGCGGCCAGCGTCTTCGACGTGACCTCGGCGAGCAGCACCACCGCCGGCAACGTCACCGCGAGCGCGATGCCCGCGATCGCCCATAGCGCCGAGCCGGTGATCGCGCCGGCCCATTGACGGAGCACGACCGAGAGCGCGACCACCGCGAGCAGGCTGTTGAACGCGTCATTACCGATCAGCACGGTGGCGATCAGGCGCCGCGGCCGCTCGAGCAGCGCGACGATGCGCTTGTCGACGAGCCGCTCCGAGCGCGCGAGCTGCTCGCGGTCCACGCGCCGCAACGAGAACAGCGCGACCTCGGTGCCCGAGCAGAACGCGGAGCCGAGGACGCAGATGATCGCGATCGGGATCGCGTAGGCGAGCTCGCCGATCACGCCGGTGCCTCCGCACGCAGCGGGAACGTCGCGACGAACGTCGAGCCCTGGCCGGGCGCCGTGTCCACCCAGATCCGCCCGCCGTGCGCCTCGACGTACGCCTTCGCGAGCGTCAGGCCGAGCCCGGTGCCGCCGAACGCGCGCGTCGACGACGAATCGACCTGAAAGAACGGCTCGAAGATCTTGCCGACCTGGTCGCGTGAGATGCCGATGCCCGAGTCCGAAACCACGAGCTGCATCGCGGGCCGGCCGCCGAGGCTGTCGTCGGGCCCCAGCGGCCCCGGCTTGACCTCGACGGTCACGCGCCCGCGATCCGGCGTGAACTTCACCGCGTTCGAGACCAGGCTTGCGATGACCTGCCGGATCTTGCGGCGATCACCGAGGACGACGCCGTCCCCCTGCGTCGCGACGTTCAGCGCGATCCCGCGGCGCCCGGCCTGCGCGTGAAACGTCGCGACCTCGCTCGACACCAGCTCCGCGAGCGACAGCGCGGTGCGCTCGAGCGCGAGCGGCGCCGACTCGAGCGACGACACATCGAGCACGGCGGTGATGAGGCCCAGCAGCTGATCGGCCTTACCGAGGATCGTCGTCAGATATTCCTTCTGCTCCGGGCTCAACGGTCCCGCGAGCCCCTCCGCCATCATCTCGGCGTAGCCGATCACGGAGGTCAGCGGCGTGCGCAGCTCGTGCGACATCGTCGCGAGGAAGTTCGACTTCAAACGATCGAGCTCCTCGAGCCTCGCCACCGCGCGCTGCAGCCGCTCGTTGTGCTCGGTCAGCTCGCCGAACGTCACCTGCATCGCCTGCTCGTGCGTCATCGCCGCGAGCTCGCGCGCATGCGCGTGGTGGACCAGCAGCCCGAGCGTGTCCTTCGCCAGTGTGAGGCCGAGCTCCGCCTGCGCCCCCGTCCCGCCCAGCCGTCCGATCACCTCGCCGTCGTGCTCGAGCTCGATCTCGAGCATGCCGCCGCCCGGTCCGGCCAGACACGCGCCGCCTCGGTCGTATACGGAAAGCTCGCAGGGCAGCGCACGCCGGATCGAGCTCAGCAGCTCCTCGAGCTCTGCTCGCGGCACCAGCCGCGCTAGCTCGACTCGGTCGTCGAGCGACCGTCCTCGGGTCACCTAGCTATTCTATCCGTTGTTACGCCTACATGCTCGGCCAGGGCCGCCCTGAACGCGATGCTGTCGATGCCCAGCTTGTCGCCCAGTCGCAGGTCCTGATCGAGCGCGGCCCAGGCCCGGCCCACCAGCTCGAAGAACGTCGGGACCACCCCGCTCCCGGTGCGGGCGCACGCCTCGGCGACGAAGCGCTCCACGTCGCCAAACCGGTCCGCCTCCGCGATCGGCACCGCCTCCGGCAGGTCGCGCTTGTTGTACTGGATGATGATCGGGATCCGCGCCAGCCCGAGCGAGGTGAGGTTGGAGACCATGTTCTGCCACGACGCGCGATTCGCGGCGCGCTGGTCTGGCTGGCTGTCGGCGACGAACACCACGCCGTCGGTGCCGGCGAGCACGACCTTGCGCGTCGCCTCGTGCACCGGCTGACCGGGCACCGTGTACACCTTGATCCGGAACGAGAAGTTCGAAGCGCGGAAGAAGATCGGCAGCAGGTCGAAGAACAACGTGCGGTCATCGCGCGTGTCGAGCGTCATCAGGCGACCGCGGTTGAGCGCGTCGACCTGCTCGTGCAGCGCACGCAGGTTGCTCGTCTTTCCCGAGAGCGGCGGACCGTAATAGACGAGCTTCAGGGTGAGCTGACGCTCGGCGAAGTCCACCTGGGCCACGGTGGCAGGAGCCTACCTCACCTGGAACGTCGGGGCCGTGGATCGCGAGGCATTTTCCGGTTCGCGGTTGCGCAGGTGCATCGCGAGTACGAGCCCGACGAAGATCATCACCGCGACCACGCCGAGGACGAGGAACGACGACACGTAGGGTGTGCGTTGGTTCGCACGGTGGGCCGTCGCGGTCACCATCAGGCTCGCCTCCGCGGCCTTGCGCACGCGCTCGAGGTGCGCGAGTGCATCCGGCGACCCTTCGACGGACTGGCGATACGGCGCCGTCTCCGACGGCTGGCGCTCGCTCGCCTCGCGATAGCGCGCGGCGGTCCACGCGTACGCTTGATGCTCCGCGGTGCGCGAGAACAGCGCGTCGTGCGCGGCCTGATCGTCCCAGTGCGCGATGACGTGATCCCACGCCGCGCGCACCTCCTCGGGCACGCTCGCTTCACGGTCGCGCGCGAAGGCGTCCATGCGACTCGCGAGCAGGCCGCACTTGGGGCACGCCGACTCGCCGGCGCGCGGCGCACCGCACTTCGGACATCGAGACGCTGCAGCGACCGCCATGCTCGTAGCGTGTCACAGCGCGGGCCGGAACGGCACCGGCACCACGATGAGGACGAAGATCACGAGCATCACGAGTGCGCGCCGGCGCCGGCTGGGATCGAGGGGCGCGTCGCCGACCGGCGGATGGTACTCGCCCGCATGCCGGCGCATGACGGCGAGGAGCAGCGTCCACATGCACCACGGGGCGAACCCGTAGGTCGCGTAGACGAGTGCGTCACCGGCGCCCTTACCGGCGCCGAGCGCGATCGCGAACATCAGCCCGCCGATCGCGAGCCCGACGAGCGGCAGCGCCACGTTGAGGCGCAGCGACCACCGCTCGTGGCGGTCGCCGAGCACGGCCTTCGCGATGTGCCCGCCGTCGAGCTGGCCGATCGGCATCAGGTTGATCGCGGTGACGAGCAGGCCGACCCACGCCGCGAATGCCATCGGATGCAGCTGCACGTCGACGCCGTCCGCCGGCAGCACGCGCCCGAACACGGCGTACTTGAGCCCGAGATAGAGCAGCGAGTTGCCCTCGAGGTTCGCGCCCTCCTGGAGCGGGCCGACCTCCGACAGCGACAGCCCGATCACGAGCAGCGGGATCGCGACGACGAGCCCCGCGATCGGGCCCGCGGCCCCGACGTCGAACAGCGCGTTGCGATCGACGATTGGCTTGCGGATGCCGATCACCGCGCCGAGCGTGCCGAGCGAGATCTGCGGCGGCAGCGGAATGAAGTACGGCAGCGAGATGTCCTCGCCGCGCCTCCGCCCGACGAAGTAGTGGCCGAACTCGTGGCACACGAGGATGCCCATCAGCGTGCCGGCGAACGCGGGCCCCGCGGCCCACCACGTGGTCGCACACGAGGCGAAGAACAACAGCAGCTGCAGCACGGAGCGAGACCGTACCGTAGCAGCCTCCTCAGCAGCCGCAGTCGTTGAACGGATAGCTAATCGACTGCGTGGTCGTCATCCCGCCGCCCGACATCTCGAAGAGTGCTTCGTAGCGGCCGAACCGATTGCCGCGGGCCGGGGTGGCGACGAATTCGATCTGTTCGTCACCGTTGCTGTCGAACACCGCGATCGGCTCCCACGCCTCGCTGTCGTCGATCGGGATGCGGGTGAATACGCCCGCCGGTGACACCGACCACATCACCCACAGCGCGCCTTCGAACTCCCCGCAGCCGGCCCCTTCGGCAGCGCTGACGGAGACGTAGCGCGTCTGGCCGGGTGCGCCGAACACGCCGACCCTGGGGTCGGTCGCCCAGCGGCCTTGCTCGCCGAAGCCGCGGTACGCCTTCTGGAGCGCCTTGTAGTCGGCGAGCCGCTCGAAGGCATCGAGCGCCTTGTTCTGGATCTCCAGATCGGCCAGCGGCGCGAAGAACGCCGGCGCGCCCGCCGGGATCGCGACGACCGGCGCGCAGCCGACATCGGGTACGAGGCTGCCCATCAGCGTCGCGGACCCGCCGAGCAACTCGGTCGCCACCTGGTCCTCGGGCATCGCGTCCCACTCGTGGAGCGTCATCGTGTGGGGGACCACGCCGGCCTCGAGGTACACCGATTCGACCGTCGCGTCGCAGCGCGTGCCGTCGGCCGTGTACGCCGCGACCTGCTTGCCGCGCCACGCCTTCACCTCCGCGGGCGCGTTGCCGAGGCCCTGGCGCGCGAGCGAGACCGGTCCGTGCGACACCGACTTCGCGCCGCCGCCCCACGTCGTCGGTGCGCCGTCTTGCAGCAGCAGCGCCTTGTCTTCACCGCCGACGAGGAACACGCCGCGATCGACGCCGAGCGGCGTCGCCGAGCGCGACTGCAGCATCTCCTCGCGCGTGATGCGGGGCACGCCATTCTCGAGGATGATCACCATGCGCTTGGTGCCTTCATCCTGAAACGCGCCCTGTGCGAACGTCTGCGTCAGCTCGACGGCCGCCGAGCCCGCGGACATCTTCACGTGGACGTCGCTCGCGGTGACCGTCATCGGATGCGCGAACATCCGCTTGCGATCGGCCATCCAGCCGCCGCGATCGAACCGCCACGTCCGCCCGCGCGCGCGCTTCACGCCTTCGAGCTTGGCGGCGTAGAGCTTCTCGTACGCGGCGAATTCGCCCTTGTTCTGCGCGTCCACCCACGCGCGGATCATCATGCGGACGTCGCCCTCGAGCAGTGCGGGCAGGCGCGCCGCATCGGGCGGTGCCGGGGCCGCACTGCCTTGCCCGGGCGCGACCTTCGTCGCCGTCGGCGGCTGCTCGCTCGACGAGCCGCACGCCCACGTGACCGCGATCAGCGTCCACGCCACGCTCTTCGCCGTCATCCCGATCATGCCGCCGAGCGTACCTGTCATTCTTCCCCCATGACACTGGCCGTCCTCGGTCCCGGCGACGAAGCCGAGCTCGAAGAAGGCCCAGCGCTCGGGGCGCGCAGGTTTACACCGTCCCCACGGACGTCAATCAAATCCGAAGGAAAGGCGCGAGCAGGTTGGTCAAGTCGAGACCGTCCCTGTCAGGGGACGAGCAGGAGCTGATCGCCCTGGATCTCGAGCACGGCGGGGGTGCGGTGCAGCTCGCCGTCGACGTCCATCGCGGCCGGCCCACAGGCGCCGTCGTCGAGCTTGCCGCGCGCGAGGATCGCGCGCATCGCCTCGCGCGAATCGCCGGACGCCTGGGCGGCGACGGCGCGCGCGTTCGCGACGAGCAACGCGGCGTCATGGGCCTGGGCCGCGGCCGAGGTCGGCGCGCGGCCGGTGCGCTGCTGGAAGGCTGCGGCGAACTGGCCCGGAAGGTCGCCCGCGAGATCGCCGACGAACGCATCGACGATCAGCGCGCCCTGCACGGCATTGCCGCCGCGGATCGGCAGCGACGGATGATTCCAGCCCGCGCCGCCGACCAGCTGCACGACCTGCGGCATCACCCCGCCGTGCTTGCGGACGAGGCGCACGGGATCCGGGAAGTCCTCCGTGCGCAGCTCGACGCCGTAGTACGGCAGGAACGCGGCGACGATCGCGGCGCGGTCGTGGCGATCGGGGATGTAGAGCAGCGAGTACGGGATGTCGGGCGAGAACGTCTTCCAGCCCTTCGCTCCCTGCTTCGCGAGGTGCCGCGCGAGCCGTGGGTTGCGCGCGGGCACGAGGTTCAGGAACTGCTTGAGGTCGGCCTCGAGGTCGCCGCTCGTCGGATCGTAGGTGCCCTGCCCCGTCACCGCGAGCCCGCGCCGCGTGGCCTCGGCGACGAACGCCTCGGCGGCCTCTTGCCCGACGTCGTCGCGCGGCGCGAACACCGCGACCGTCGGGAAGCTCTCGGTCTGCGCGAGCGCCGCGACCGCGCGCCCTTCGTCGGCCGGCGAGTCGACGAGCCGGAACACGCCCGCCGCGGGATCCGCGCCATCGGCCGGCGCGAGCAGCGCGATCGGCAGCTGGTGCAACGCCGCCGCCCGCGCCGCTGCGAGCGCCTCACGCTGCCCGACGGGGCCGACGATCGCGATCGCCCCTTTCGCCATCGCGGCGTCGACCGCCGCGGTCGCGCCGTCGGGCTCGCCCTTCGTATCGAGGAACACCCACGTGGTACCGGCGGCGGGCGCCAGCTGGATCGCGGCGCGCAGCTCGTTGCCGATCGACGCGAACCGTCCCGACAACGGCAGCAGCACCGCGACGGTGGCGCGGTCGACGGGCGGCGCCGCGAGCTGCGCGGCCAGCGCCTGCAGCTCGGCATGCACGCTCGCCTCGTCGGCGGCGCTGCCCGCGCGCGCGATCCACCGACGCGCCTCGGCCGCATCGCCGCGATGGAACGCGAGCCGCGCTGCCCGGAGCGCGAGCGCACCGGCCGGCGCCGCATCGCCGGCGCGCTCCAGCGCGATCAGCACGCTAGCCTCGTCGAGCGCGTCGATGTTCGACACATCGATCGCCGTGCTCGTCGTGGCGTTGCCGTCACTCGCCGGGCCCGCACCACCCGCGCGCGACCTGCCGAGCGGCGCCTCGCGCTCGATCCACGTCCCGGCGGGCTGCTTCGCACCGCAGGCCGCCACGAGCGCGATCAGCGCCGCGGTCCTCATTCGTCGAGCAGCGCCCGCACGCGATCGATGAGGCCCTTGCGCACGACGAGGGGGCGGTCCTCGCCGGACGTGCGCCCGAGCTCCTCGATCAGCTCGCGCTGGCGCGCGCTCAGCTCGGTGGGCACGACGAGCTGCACCGTCACGAGGTGGTCGCCGCGCGGTGCCGTCTTGCCGGCGGCGTGCGGGATGCCGCGGCCGCGGATGCGGAACACCGCGCCGGGCTGCGTGCCCTCCGGCACCTTCATCTTCACCTCGCCGTCGAGCGTGGGCACGTCGATCACGGCGCCGAGCGCGGCCTGCGAGAACGTGAGTGACTGCTCGCTGCGCACGTCGTGCCCGTCGCGACGGAACGTGGCGTGGTCCGCGACGCGGATGTGGACGTGCAGATCGCCGGCCGCGGCGCCGCCCTTGCCCGGCTCGCCCTCGCCTTGCAGCTTCTTGACCGTGCCGTCCTTCACGCCGGGCGGAACGACGATCGTGAGCTCGCGCGCGGGCCGGCCTTCGGTGGCCGCGAGCTGGATCGTCTTGCTCACGCCGAACGCCGCCTCCTCGAACGTCACCTCGAGCGTGTAGCGCGCGTCCTTGCCCTTCTGCTTGCCCCGCCGGCGGCGGAACATGTCGTTGATGATCTCCTGCGCTGCATCGACGACCGCCGAGAACCCACCCGCGCCGTCGTCCGCATGCCCCCATCGGTCGTAGCGCTGTCGCGCGTCCTTGTCGGACAGCACCGCGTAGGCCTCGTTGATCTCGCGGAACCGCTCACCCTCGTCGGCGGCGTTGACGTCCGGGTGATAGCGACGCGCCAGCTCGCGGAACGTGCGCTTGATCTCTGTCTCGCTCGCATCGCGCGAGACGCCGAGGACGTCGTAGTAGTCGCGCTTCTTGCGAGCCATCGCTAGCCGCCTCTGCTCTCCGCCGCGGCGTAGATGGCCTCGCCGATGCGCTGTGCCGAGACCTCGAGCCGCTCGACCGCGTCTTGCACCGTTGCGAGATCGTCGCTCTCCATCGCCGCGCGACACTCCGCGAGCTCTTGCTGCAACACGGCTCGCTCTTCCTCCGGGAGCGTCGTACCGAACTCCGTCATGGCGTTCTCGGACGAGTAGAGCAGGCCCTCGCCCTTGTTGCGAGCCTCCACGAGCAGACGGCGGATCTGATCGTCCTCCTGCATCTGCGCGCCCTCGTCGATCAGTCGCTCGATGTCGTACTCCGACAGGCCGGTCGAAGGCGTCACCGTCACGCGCTGGACGCGCCCGGTGCCATGATCGCGCGCCGACACGGCGAGCACGCCGTCGGCGTCGATGTCGAACGCGACCTCGATCTTCGGCACGCCGCGCGGAGCCGGGGGGATGCCGGTGAGCTCGAAGTTCGCCAGCGACTTGTTGTCGGCCGCCATCTCGCGCTCGCCTTGCAAGACGTGCACGTTGACGAACGGCTGGTTGTCGATCGTCGTCGAGAAGACCTCCGTCGCACGCGCCGGCAGCGCCGTGTTGCGATGGATGAGCCGCGTGAACACGCCACCCGCCGTCTCCACGCCGAGCGACAGCGGTGTCACGTCGAGCAGGAGCACTTCCTGCACCTCGCCCGTGAGGACGCCACCCTGGATCGCCGCGCCGACGGCGACGACCTCGTCGGGGTTGACGCGGCGGTTGGGCTCCTTGCCGAACATCTCGGCGACCAGGCTCTGGATCCTCGGCATGCGCGTCTGCCCACCGACGAGGATCACCACGTCGATGTCGCGCGCCGTGAAGCCCGCATCGCCGAGTGCACGGTGCACCGGATCGAGCGACGCCTGTACGAGCGGCTCGACGAGCTGCTCGAGGTCCTCGCGCTGCATCATCGTCTGCAGGTGGCGCGGCCCGTCGGACGCGGCCGCGAGGAACGGCAGGTTGATCTCCGTCTGGTACGCACTCGACAGCTCGATCTTCGCGCGCTCCGCCGTCTCCTTGAGCCGCTGCAGCGCCATGCGATCTCCGCGCAGATCCATGCCGCCGTTCTGCTCGGCGAACGTCGCGAGGAGGTGCTCGACGATCGCATTGTCGAAGTCCTCGCCTCCGAGGAACGTGTCCCCCGCCGTCGAGCGGACGCGAAACACGCCACCTTCGAGCTCGAGGATCGAGATGTCGAACGTGCCGCCACCGAGGTCGTAGACCGCCACGCGCTGCGCGCCCTCGGTCTCGAGGCCGTAGGCGAGCGCGGCGGCGGTGGGCTCGTTGACGATGCGGAGCACATTGAGCCCGCAGATGCGCCCCGCGTCCTTCGTGGCCTGGCGCTGCGCGTCGTCGAAGTACGCGGGCACGGTGACCACCGCCTCGGTGACCTCCTCGCCCAGCCAGTCCTCGGCGGTCTGCCGCATCTTCCCGAGCACGAACGCCGAGATCTCGGGCGGCGAGTAGTCGCGGCCGCGGACGCGCACCGCCGCGTCCCCGTTCTCCGCCGCGACGACCTCGTACGGGCACGTCATCACGTGGCGCTGCACCTCGGGGTCGTCGTACTTGCTCCCCATGAGGCGCTTCACGGCATAGACGGTGTTCTCCGGGTTCGACATCGCCTGGCGGCGCGCGGCCTGACCGACGAGTCGCTCTCCGGACTGCGCGAACCCGACGATCGAAGGCGTCGTGCGCGAACCTTCCGAGTTCGCGATCACGACGGGCCCATCCCCGTCCATCACCGCCACACACGAGTTGGTGGTGCCGAGGTCGATGCCGACGACGCGACTCATTCCGTCGCCGACGGCGTCGTTGCCGCCTTCGCGACGACAACGAGGGCGGGACGCAGCAGCCGGTCACCCGACCTGTAGCCGCGCTGCAGCACCTGCACGACCGTGCCCGGCGGCTTGTCGCTGTCCTGCTGCGAGATCGCTTCGTGCAGGTTCGGATCGAAGGGTTTGTCGAGCGCGTCGACCGGCGAGACGTCGAGCCGCTCGAACGCCGTCATGAACTGGCGCAACACGAGCTGTACGCCCTCGACGATCGGGCTCTTGTCCTCGGCCGCTTGCGCCGCGTGCTCGATCGCGCGCTCGAGGTTGTCGACGACGGGCAGCATCTCCTTGAGGACCTTGCCCTTCGTCTCGAACTTCGCGTCGTCGAGCTCGCGCTTCTGGCGCTTGCGTAGGTTCTCGAGATCTGCGGCCGCGCGCAGGTAGCGGTCCCAGTTCTCCTTCTTTTCCTTCTCCAGATTCGCGACCTTGGCCTCGAGGTCGTCTCCGCCGGGAGACGGCGCTTCGACCTCGACAGGGATCACGCCTGCCTCCTCCGAACTTCCTGGAGTGACCGTCGGATTCTCTGCGTCGGGCTGGCTCATGACAGGACGACCATAACCAGGAATCGCGAGGCAGACCAGGGGCCTAGCCTCTGGGCGGAGGGGATTCTCCGAGCGTCCGATCAGGTGGACTGGCCGCCGAGCTCGGCGAGCAGCTGGCCCACGGTCTCCGCAGTCACATCGACCACCGACATCACCTTGCCGTAGTTCATTCGCATCGGTCCGATCACGGCGAGCGCGCCGATCGGCGACTCCTCCGGACCGTACGAGACACCGACCACCGAGCTGCCGGCGAGCGCCGTCATCGCGGTCTCGGCGCCCAGGAACACCTGCAGCCCTTCCGCGCGCCGGGTGCGATCCAGGAGACGAACCAGGGTCTCCTTGTCCTCGAGCGTCTTGAGCAAGTCCCGCACGCGGTCCTGGGCGAGCGCGTCGTCGATCAGGTTGGCTTGCCCCGACACCACGACCTCGGCGGGGCGATCGGGCTGCGCCACGAACACCGCATGCCCGAGCCGCAGCGCCGCGGCGACCGCTTCGTCGTATCGGTTCTTGTCCTCGCCGATCTCGCGGATCACGCGATCGCGCACTTCGTCGAGCGTCATGCCCGCGAGCAGCTGGTTGAGGTAGTTGTGGATGCGCTCGAGCCGCCGGGGGTCGACGTCGTCGAGGATCAACCGGTTCTCGATGCGCCCGTCGGTGGTGACCAGCACCGCGATCAGCTTGCCGTCTCGGAGCGGGACGAACTCGATCTGGCCGAGCCGCTGCTGATCCGGATCGGGGGCGATGATCACGGCGGCGTGCTGCGTGAGGTCCGAGAGCAGCCGCGACGCGCGCTGCAGGACCTCGTCGGGCGTCGGCGCGGTCACGCGCTCGCGGATCTCTTCACGCTCGCGCGGGGACAGGCCGCGCACCTTGAGCAAGCTGTCGATGAAGAACCGGAGGCCCGACGCCGTCGGCACGCGGCCCGCCGAGGTGTGACGCTGCTCGAGCAGCCCGAGCTCCTCGAGATCGGACATCACGTTGCGCACCGTCGCGGCCGACAGCCCGAGATCGTGGCGCCGGGTGACCGTTCGCGAACCGACCGCATCGCCACCGTGCAGGTACTCGGTGACGACCGCGTGCAGGATCTTCTGCGCCCGTCGGGTTAGCTCGGAGCCGCTCATAGCTGGATCGCTCCCGCGAGCTTACAAAGAGGACCGACCGCCGTCACGCCAGCTCTGCACGACCCTTGCGGCGACGTGATCGGCCATGAGAAAGCCGCGAAGAGTCGGACAGATGCGGTCGCCACGGCGCTCGAGGAGGCCCTGCGCGACCAGCTCGTCGACGAGGCCGCCGGTGGGCGCGAGGTCCGCAGCGCGCACGCCGTCACTCGTCCGCAGTCCGAGCCAGGCGCGATCCGCCGCCAGCTCGGCGGGCGCCGACGTCACGCTCTCCGCCGGTGCGCCCGGATCGGCGAGGTAGTCGCGCGCGCGGCGCGGGTTGGTCGCGCGCACCCCGCTGCCATCCGCGCGCAGCTCGAGCGACGCGGCCCCGACGCCGAGCCCGAGGAACGGCGCGCCCTGCCAGTACAGGCTGTTGTGCACGGCGCGCTGGCCGGGCCGCGCGTAGGAGCTGATCTCGTAGTGCTCGTAGCCCGCGGCGAGCAGTCGCTCGTGCGTCGCCAGATACAGCGCGGTCAGCGTGTCCTCGTCGAGCGGCACCAGCCGGCCATCCCGCACGCGCTGCCCGAACGCCGTGCGCTCCTCGATCGTGAGCTCGTAGACCGAGAGGTGATCGGCGCCGAGCGTGTCGACCGTGGACCTGCCGCCCGGCGTCCCGAGGATGAAGTCGGCCGACGTGGTGAGCCCCGCGGCGAGCGCGCGCTCGACGGCGGCGCGGCCGTCGCCGAACCGGTGGTCGCGCCCGAGCACGACGAGCTCCGCCGGCTCGAGCGATTGCACGCCGATCGAGACGCGCGTGATGCCTGCGGCGCGCCAGCCGGCGAGGTTGTCGTCGGTGACGTCCGTCGGGTTCGCTTCGATCGTGACCTCGCGCGGGGTGCGTCCGTAGTGCTCGCAGATCGCCGCGATCGCCTGCGCGAGGCAGTCGGGCCGCCACAGCGAGGGCGTACCGCCGCCGAAATAGATCGAGACCAGCTCGCCGGGAAATGCCGATGCGCGCCGCGCGAGCTCGACGAGGATCGCCTCGAGATAGACGTCGTGCGGCGGCGGCCCGACCTCGACTGCGAAGTCGCAGTACGGGCACAGCTTGCGGCACCACGGGAAGTGGAGGTAGACGCCTAAGGCCAATGACGCCAATCTACCTCGACAACGCCGCCTCGACCCGCGTGTCCGATGACGTGCTCGCGCAGATGACCGAGGTGATGCGCACCGCGTGGGGAAATCCCAGCGCCGCGCACCCGCAGGGCGCCGCCGCGCGCGCGTTCATCGAGACCGCGCGCACGCGCTTGCTCGCGGCGCTCGGGGATCCCGGTAGCCTCGGCGACCTCGTCTGGACGAGCGGCTGCACCGAGGCCGACGCGCTCGCGGTGTACGGCGCCTCGCACGCCAAGCCCGGCTCGATCGTCGTGACGTCGATCGAGCACCCCGCGATCACCGCCGCCGCCGCGCAGCTCGCCGCCGTCGGCCGCAAGGTCGTGACCGTCGCGCCTGGCCCCGACGGAGTGGTCGATCCCGACGCGATCGCCGAGGCCGCCGCCGGCGCTGCTCTCGTCGCGGTCGTCATGGTGCAGAACGAGATCGGGACCGTACAGCCGATCGCGGCGATCGCGAGCGCCGTGAAGCGCCGCGCACCGACCGCGCACGTCCACGTCGATGCGGCGCAGGCCGTCGGCAAGGTCCCGCTCGATGTCACCACGCTCGGCGCCGACTCGATCGCGATCGCCGGCCACAAGCTGCACGGGCCCAAGGGCACCGGCGCGCTGTGGCTGCGCGCGGGCGCGCTGCTCGCGCCGCTGTGGGTCGGCGGTGGCCAGCAGAAGGGGCTCCGCGGCGGCACGCAAGACGCGCCGGGCGCGGCCGCCCTCGGGCTCGCCGCCGAGCGCGCGATCTCCGCGATGCCCGCCGCGCGCACGCGCTGGCTCGAGCTCGCGGGCCGCGTGACCGCACACCTCGACGAGCGTGGCGTCGCGTTCCGCCAGCTCGTGCCCGATCAGCGGCGCGCCCCCCACATCCTGGCGCTGGGCATCGCCGGCGTGCCCGCGGAGGCGCTGCGCACGGTGCTCGCGAGCCGTGGCGTCTACATCTCGACCGGCTCGGCGTGCGCCGACGGCAAGCAGGGCAAGCCGTCCGCGATCCTCACCGCGATCGGCCTCCCGGAGGATGCGGGCATGGTGCGCCTGTCGTTCGGGCTCGACACGACGGCCGACGAGGTCGACACCGCGGCGCGCATCCTCGCCGACGTCGTGCGCGAGCTGAAGCGCACCTGACCCCAGGGTTCGCTTCTGTTGCTCCGAGCCCGAGCCAAGCGCGCGTAGCGCGCGGAGCCCGAGCCCGAGCCCGAAAAGCGCGCACCGAGGGCGCGACCAGCGCACCGCTGGCGCAGGAATCGACGAACTTCCCTCGAGAACGACGGCTGCCGAGTCCGACACATCGCTTCTGGATCGCGTGATCGGCGTGAGGTGACCACGGAAGTTCAGGTCGGGCTCGGGCTCGGGCTCGGGCTCGCGTCGACACAGCCGCTTAGGGCAGATCGTCAGGTCGACGCGAAGGCGAGGGTCAGGCGGTAGGTGCCACCCGGTGAGGCGCGGAACTTCCACGCGCCGATCATCGAGATCAGACACTTTCCGAAGCTGTTGTCGCTGTGCTTGTCGAGCGTGACGCTGGTGACCCTGCCGTCGGGCGCGATGGTCAGCGTCGCGAGCACCTTCCGGACGTCGCCGATCAGGATCGCCTCGGCACCGCGCTGCGCACGCATGTAGCAGCGCTGCGTGCCCGAGCTGTTCGTGCGCGCCATCGTCTCGATCTCGTCGCTGCCGAGCCGGTCGCCGCCGACGGGGGGATCGGGATCCTTCGGCGTGACGTTGGTCTGCGGGCGCGTGCTGCCACCCGTGTTGGGCTTCTTGATCACCGGGCCGGTCTGCGCGGTGGTCTGCGAGCCAGAGCCGCTGCCCTCGGTGTCGCCGTCGAACTTGCGCAGTGGATCGTCAGGGCGCGTGGTGTCGATGTCGTTGCCACGGCCGAGCCCGCCGAGCGATCCATCGTCACCGCCGAACACGATCAACACGACCGCGATGATGCCGCCGATCACGACGGCAGCCGCGGCGCCGATCAACAGCAGCATCGCACGGCGATGCGACGATGCGACCTGGGGCGCGACCATCGAGTCCCCGGCGACCGGCGCGAGCGGCGCGTTCGGATCGTCGATGCGCGGCACGCCTGCCGTGAAGCCGCCGACGCGCGGCACCGCGGCCGTGTTGCCGAGGCGCGGCACCGCCGCCGTGTTGCCGAGGCGCGGCACCGAGCCGGTCCGGTTGAGCCCTGCCGCCATCGCCGGCTGCTCGGGCTGTGGCTTGGGGCGCGGCTTGAGATCGGCGAGGTTGACGACGCGCGACACCTCGCCGATCGCGAGATCATCGTCCTCGTCGTCATCGTCGTCGAGGTCCGACGAGGCCAGCGTGGGCGTGACCGCCGGCGACGGCGTGCCGACCGGCCGCGGCGCCGGCTGGCTCACGCCCATCGACTTCGCGAACAGGTCGTTCGCCGCGGCGGCCGCCTCGTCGAAGGACGGGCCTCCGACCGACGTCGCGGAATCGAGCGCGGAGTCGAGATCGAACGACGGTAGCTTCGCTGCGGCTCCCACGCCGGGGCCCTTGGCAGTCTTCGCCGTCGACGGTGCCGGCGCCTGCGTGCCGTTCGCGATGGGCGCGGGCATGCCGAACCCACCTGCGCTCGGCTGCGAAGCGCGCTCGAGCGACGCCATCGTCGCCGCGAACAGAGGCTTGGGCTCGGGCTCGGCGGCGCGCGGGGTGGGGGTCACGTGCACCGGCTTGGTCGCTGCGCGTGGCAGCGGCGGAGGCGTCGGGGCGGGTGCGGGCTTCTTGCGGAGCCCGCGGAAGTGGCTGACCTTGTCGACGGGCAGCCAGTCGTCGAAGCCCTCGCTCCAGCAGTGCAGCTCGGCGTCGTACGGCCTGGCGCCGACCCAGGCCTGCGCCTCGGCGAGCGTGAACGGCCCTTCCTGCGCTCCGTCGATCGAGACGTACCACTCCTGCTCGAGCGCCGGCGGCGGGGCCGCGCTCGCGGCCGAAGCGTCGCCATGCACGCCGGTCGACGCGGTCACGACCGGCACGGCCTGCGTTGTCCCACGCTTGCGCAGTCCCTGCGGATCCGACGTGTCGACGTCGCTCATTCCCTCGCGAACCGTGATGACGTTCGCGCAGTTCTTGCAGCGGATCTTGAGGATCTTGCCGCGCACGCGATCGTCGCCGATCGAGTACCGGGTCTTGCAGCGGTCGCAGAGGAACTTCACGCGCTAGGTCCCCGTGCGGGAACGCACCCGGCACGTCGAGTCATTGTGCCGAAAGACTGCTGTGGTGGCAAAGGGGTACGACAGGTCGCGGGTCACTCGGACTTGGCGTGCTTGCGCGCCACAGGGACGGACGTGATCACGACCAGATCCTTGATCGCCGAGCCACTTCGGGTGGTCAGTAAGCCCCCTACCTCGATCCCATCCTTGCGACTCGTCAGGTCCAGGTAGAGATCCACATCGCGCAGGTCGGCCCCGATCCAGCGGGCATTGGCGGCGGTCACCACGTACAGGGGCGCCGCATCGGTGGTGCGGGCGAGCCGGCCAGCTTCGAACCGGAACGTGGACAGCGCCCAGGTCCGCGTCTGCTCGCCATCGGCGCGCGTGACCACGGCCAGCTCGTCGCGCCCATCCGGCATCCTCAGCGGCGCCGCGAACACGATCGGAGCCGGCAGCTTGAACCCGATCGCGCGCTCGCCCTCCCCCATCCGCACCGAGATCTCGGACTCGAGGACCTCGACGCGCTCGCCGGTCGCGCTCATGCAGCTGCCGATCACGGTCACGCGCGCACCGGCGGGTGGCTCGGGGCGCGTGCACGTCTCTTCGCCGCCGGGCGCTGGAGGAGGCGGCGCCGGCTCCACGATCGCGATCGCGATCACGCGGTCACCGTCGAGGACGATGCGCGCGTTGCGCATCCCGCTGGGCACGACGAGCCGGGGATCGAGCGCGCGGTCGGGGTCGCGCACCGGCGGGCCGAGCGGCGCGAGGTCCTTGCGCGTCGAGCCGACGTGGATGCCCGACTCCGTGCGCGCGACGCTGGCGCCGGTGACCGCGACGAACGTGGCCGTGCCCGCGGGCTCCCCGCCGATGAGGACGGTGTCGTCCTCCTCGGTGCGGATCAGGCTGTGATGGACGACGCCGGGGATCTCGATGAGCGCGATCCGCGGGCCCGAGGCCAGCTGTGCGAGCACGTCGGAGAGCTTGTCGCCGAGGCGATACGGTCCGACGCCGTCGGCGCGGATCGCGTGCGGTGGCAGCGGCCGCACGAGCCCGGCGGGAGGCTCGATCACGCGGCGTTCGGGGCGCTGCACCTGCGGCTGCTTGTCGACATGCGGCGGCTCGCTGCGCTCGCACGCAGCGAGCGCGACGACGAGCCATGCGATGCGCGATCCGGTCACCTCGTGACGATATACGCCACGAGCGCCAGGACTGCCACGCCGAGCATCCCGACCAGGATCCACGGCAGGCGCGGCGGATTCGGCGCGACGATCACCGGCGACGGCGCCGGCACGTACGAGGGCCTCGGCAACGCAGCCACGGGAGCCGGAACCGGTGTCGGTCGGCGCGGCGGAGCGTCATCGATCGACGTGGACTCCTCGGCGACCTCGGGCCCGACGTGCGAAAGGAGATATTCACGTCCACTGACGGGAGCCATCCCCGCAGGCCGCACGGGCACCGGCGTGCGCAGCGCGCGCAGCTCGTCGAGCTCCATGCCGAGCGCAGCGGCGACGTCTGCCTCCGGCTGCTCCGTGTCCTCCCACTCGGGAGCCTGTTCGGGCCCGGGCGCGCCTTCGGGCGGCTTGAAGCCATCGAACAGCTGGCTGTCGAAGTCGAGCTCCTCGCCGTCGGCGCGCCGCGCCTCCGCCTCGCTCACGAGCTCCGGCCGCCGGGCGCCGCCAGCCGCGTGCGTGAGCATGTCGAGGTAGCGCGCGATCCGCACCGGGCCGGAGTGCAGGCGCTCGTCACGCAGGAACGTCTCGAGATCGTCGGCGAGATCGTACGCGCTCTGGTAGCGATCCGACGGATGCTTCTCGAGCGCGCGCATCACGATCGACTCGAGTGCGGGCGGGAAGTTGCGGCGCACGAACGTGGGCGGCTCGATGTCCGCGGCGACGAGGCGCGGCACGATGTCGGCGGGCGTGCCGCGGAACAACCGCTTCCCGACGGTGATCTCGTAGAGCACGATGCCGAGCGAGAAGATGTCACTACGGTGATCGACCGCCTGGTTATCGCGCGCCGCCTGCTCGGGCGACATGTACGAGAGCTTGCCCGGCAGCACCTCGGTGCGCGTGCGCTGACCGCGTGCGCGCGCGATGCCGAAGTCGATCACCTTCAGCGTGCCGTCCTGGGTGACCAGCAGGTTCGTCGGTGAGATGTCGAGGTGCACGATCTCGAGCGGCTGATCCTGGAGCACCGTACCTTCCGCGCCGCGCTTGGCGTGGAAGTAGCCCATCCCTGCCGCGGCTTGCCGGATCAGCTCGACCGCGTGCTCGAGCGGCAAGAACCGACCGTGCTGGATGCCGCGCCGGCACAGCTCGTTGAGCTCCTCGCCGACGATGTACTCCATCGCGATGTACGGGATGCCGTCGTGCTCGTCGACGTCGTAGACGTGGACGATGTTGGGGTGGTTGAGCAGCGCACCGATCCGGGCCTCGTCGAGGAACATCTCGATGATGCGCGGGTCATCGGCGAGCTCGGCGCGCAGCCGCTTGAGGACGACCTCTTTCTCGAAGCCGGCCATCGCGGCCTGGCGGGCGAGATAGATCTCGGCCATGCCGCCGACGGCGAGCCGGCGCAGCAGCGTGTAGCGCCCGCCGAACGACAACGGCTCGAGATCCGCGGTCTGGTGCCTGGTCATTCGATAGGCTCGGCGGCGGGGATCGGGACGCCAGCGGCGGCGTGAGCGGCGAGCGTGCCCTCGATCGCGGCGCGGGCGACCGGGTGCTGCGGCATGGGGGCGATCGCTGGGGCGATCGCAAGCGGCGCCCCGCTCGGCGCGACCAGCGTCGACAGCACGCGGGTCATTCCGCCCGCGAGGCCATCGAGGTCGTAGCCACCCTCGAGCACGAACGCGATGCGCCCTCCCGCGACGCGATCCGCGAACGCGCGCAAGCGGCTCGCCATCTGCGCGAAGCCCGTGTGCGTGACGCGCATGCCGGCGAGCGGATCGTGCTCGAACGCGTCGAACCCGGCCGACACGAGCACGAGGTCGGGCTTGAACTTCGTGAGCGCGGGCACGAACACGTGATCGAACACCGCGGCGTAGATGTCGTCGCCGGAGCCTCCGGGGAGGCCGACGTTGACCGTCGCGCCCGTCGCGTGCGGACCGCCGATCTCGATCGGGGCCCCGGTGCCCGGGTAGTACGGGTACTGGTGCACCGAGAGGTACATCACGCTCGGATCGTCCCAGAAGATGTCCTGCGTGCCGTTGCCGTGGTGAACGTCCCAGTCGACGATCGCGACGCGCGCGGCGCCCCTCGCCCGCGCCGCCGCCGCGGCGGCCGCGATGTTGTTGAGCAGGCAGAACCCCATCGCGCGATCGCGCGTGGCGTGGTGACCGGGTGGCCGCACCACCGCGATCCCGGAGGACAGCGCGCCGTCGAGCACGTCCGTCGCCAGCTGACACACCGAGCCCGCCGCGGCGAGCGCGGCGTGCCACGAGCCGGGCGAGAAGTACGTATCGCCGTCGAGCCACCCGGTGTGACCGGGCACGCGCTTCGTGAGGTCGTCCAGGTATGCGCCGGCGTGCACGCGCGCGAGCTCCTCGTCGGTCGCGTTGCGCGTGGTCACGTGCTTCCCGCGCTCCGCGAGGCCCGCCGCGAGCAAGGCGGCGCGCACTGCCTCGGCGCGCGCGGGTCGCTCGGGGTGGCCCGACGGTGCACGGTGGCCGGACGGCGAATCGCCGAAGAGATCGTCGAGGACGTAGCCCAGCATCGCTAGTCGCGTTCCGACCTCGTCGGACGAGTGAGCAAGCGGGTGAGCGCGTCGCGGACCGGGACGTCCTCGTACATGATCGCGTACATCGCGTCGGTGATCGGCGCCTGCACGCCGAGCTTGGCGGCGAGCTCCTTGGCGACCTTCGTGGTCTTCACGCCCTCGGCGACTTGCTTCATCTCGGCGAGGATCTCGCCGATCTTCTTGCCCTGCCCCAGCGCCAGGCCGACGCGCCGGTTACGCGAGCTATCGCCCGAGCACGTGAGCACGAGGTCGCCCATCCCCGAGAGCCCGGCGAACGTCTGCGCGTTCGCTCCGAGCGCGCAGCCGATCCGCGTGATCTCGGCGAGCCCGCGGGTGATCAGCGCGACCCGCGTGTTCGAGCCGAAGCCCAGGCCGTCGGAGAGGCCGGCGCCGATCGCGATCACGTTCTTGAGCGCGCCGCCGATCAATACGCCCAGAACATCGTCGGTCGAGTAGATGCGGAAGTTGATCCCCGAGAGCGTCTTGCGCGCGTCGACGGTGGTCTCGGCATCGTAGCCCGCGAGCACGATCGCCGCCGGCATCCCCGCCGCGAGCTCGGCCGCGAACGTGGGGCCCGAGAGGTAGGTCGCGCGCCCGGCGATCCGCGCGGGCAGCACGTCTCGATAGATGGCGTCGATCGTCTTCAGCGTACCTTCCTCGAGGCCCTTCGACGCGTTGATCACGATCGCGTCCGGGTCCATCCACTGCGCGGCGGCGCCGAGCGTGTCGCGGATGCCATGCGACGGCGTGACCCCGAGGATGAAGCGCTTGCCGCGCACGGCCTCGGCGAGGTCGCTGGTGACCGTGACCGAATCGGGCAGCCGGTGCCCGGGCAGGTACGCGCGATTCTCCCGCACCGCGTTCATCTCGGCGGTGGTCTCGGAGGTGCGGTTGTAGAGGCTGACGCGGTGACCGTAGTGGCCGAACAGCACGGCGAGACAGGTGCCGTAGCTCCCGGCTCCGATGACCGCGATCTCCTCGGCGCTCATGACCGGCGACCCTAACACTTACGCGGCGTTCGAAGAAGCCCACACGCACGGATGACGCACCGTGGCGCGCTCGCGAGCGTACGAGCTCTGCTGGTCCCGGGCTCAGGCCGGCGTCGCGGAGATCGCGGCGGTCGCGAGCACGACGCGGTTGCGGCCCGCGCGCTTCGCGGCATACAGCGCGGTGTCGGCGGCGCGGACCAGCGCCTCGGCATCGGCGCCGTCGTCGGGGAACGTGGCCACGCCGATCGAACCGGTCAGCTTGCCGGCGGTGGGCGCGGCGTCGTGGAAGTCGTTGCTCGAGATCCGCTCGCGCACGCGCTCGGCGACCTTCGCGGCGGTGAACTTGGCGGTGTCCACGAGAATGACGGCGAACTCCTCCCCGCCGTAGCGCGCGACGACATCGTTGGCGCGGCGCGTGTCGGCGAGGACGCGTGCGAGCTGGCGCAGCACCTCGTCGCCCGCCGGGTGGCCGAACGTGTCGTTGAACTGCTTGAAGTGATCGACGTCGAGCATCAGCAGCGAGAGCGGGAGGCCGCTGCGCTGGCTGCGCTCGACCTCGAGCGCCAGCCGCTCGTGGAAGTGGCGGTGGTTGTAGAGGCCGGTGAGGCCATCGGTGACGGCGAGCTGCGCGAGGCGCGCGTTGGCCTCGGCGAGCTCGTGCGTGCGCTCGTGGATCTTGGCCTCGAGCTCGCGGTTCATCTCGAGCAGCGCCTGGTTCTTCGCCGACAGCGAGGCGATCAGCTGCTGGTTCTCGTTGACCAGGCGGTACTGGCGCAGGAGGTTCTCGGCGACGAGCAGCAGCGTCGTCTCGTCCCACGGCTTGGCGATGTAGTGGTGCAGGTGGGCGCGGTTGATCGCGTCGATGACGGCGTCGAGGCCCGCCTGGCCAGTGAGCAGCACCTTGGTCGTCGTCGGCAGCCTGCGATCGACGATCTCGAGCAGCTCGGCGCCCTTCATGCCGGGCATGATCTGGTCCGCGATGACGAGCGCGATCTGCTCGCCTTCGCGCGTCAGCTCGTCGAACAGCGCGACGGCCTCGTCGCCCGAGCGCGCGGTCGCGATCTGACACTCGTGCCCGAACCGCGCGCCGAGCTGGGCGCGCAGCACGCGCAACACGCCCTCCTCGTCGTCGACGCAGACGATGACTTCCTTGCGGCTCATACCTCGCCCTCGTCCTCCCTGCGATGCGCGATACGCGGCATCGACACACGCGCCTTCGCGTCGAGTGGAAGCCGGACCTCGAACACCGTGCGGCCCGGCCGCGACTCGCAGCGCATCTCGCCGCCGTGCTTGTCGACGATCTGGCGCGAGATGCCGAGCCCGAGCCCGGTGCCCTCCCCTTTGGGCTTGGTCGTGAAGAACGGCTCGAAGATCTGCGGCAGCGCATCCGGCGGCACGCCCGGGCCATCGTCGATCACGCGCACCACGGCAGCGTCGGCCTCGACCGCGGTCTCGATCGTGATCGTGCGTGGCGCGGCCTTGGCGGAGAGCGCCTGCTGAGCGTTCTGGATCAAGTTCGTCCACACCTGGTTGAGCTCGTCGACGTACACCGGAACCATCGGCGGGTTGCCGTAGTGCCGCTCGACGACGATATCACGCAGGGCGTGGTGCAGCAGCGCGAGAGTCGTCTCGAGCCCCTCGTGCAGATCCGCCTCGACGCGCGTGGCTTGTTGATCGAGGTGCGAGTAGGTCTTGAGCGCGCCGACGATGCGCTGGATCTGCCCGACCGCGTGGCGCACGGTGGACGACGTGCGGTGGAGATACACGTGGTCGGTAAGCGCGGCGACCACCGAGTGCGCGAGCGCACGATCGGGGCCCACCGCCGCCACCAGCGCGCTCGCGTCCTCCGTGGTCGCCCCGAGGTCGGCGAGCGCGACGGCGAGGTCGTGAGGGTCCTCGATCGCTGCCAGCATGGTCGCCAGCTCGCGCGCCGCCTTGCGTGCCGCGAGCCCCGTGGGTAGCGGGCGCTCGGCGAGCTTGGGCGCGGTCACCTCGAGGTAGGCGGTCACGGCGTGGACGCGCTCCGCGCTCGGCGCCCGCGAGGCGAGCTCGGCGCCGTGATGCGCGACGCGTCCGAGGCACGCGCCGAGACCGTCGATCGAGCCGCGGATCGCGGCGGTCGGAGAGTTGATCTCGTGCGCGACGCCGGCGACGAGCAAGCCGAGCCCGGCCATGCGCTCGCTGAGGATGAGCTGCGCCTGCGCCTCGCGGAGATCCGCGAGCGCCTTGCCGAGCTCCGAGTTGATCGCGGTGAGCTGGCTCGTGCGCTGGCGGACCTTGCGCTCGAGCTCCTCGCTCGCGCCACGCACCTCCTGATAGAGGAGCGCGTTCTCGACGGCGGCGCCCGCCTGGTCGGCGAACGTGATGAGGAGGTTGTAGTCCGCTTCGGAGAACGGGCGCGCCTCGGCCGCACGCTCGACCGCGAGCACGCCGACGATGCGCGCGGGGGCGCCGGGGCGATTGCGCTCGAGCGGCAGCGCGACGAGAGGGCCGCCGGTCGGACTCACGATGCGCACCGCCTCGCGCGTGCGCTGGACCTCGATCGCGAAGGGGCGCAGCGTCTCGGCGGCGACGAGCGCCTCGTCGGTGGCGAGCGCACTCGAGACATCGGCGCGGCGCGCGCGCGCTGCGGATGCGCGCAGACCTCCCTGTTCGTCGACCAGGAACAGCGACGCGAGCTGGACATCGAACGTGCGCGCGACCGCGTCGACGATCTTGCGCGACACCAAGTCGAGGTCGATCACCGACGACACCGCGCGGCCGGCGTCGTGCAGCGCGACGATCTCGCGCATGCGCGCCGCGAGCCGCGCCTGGTTCTCCTTCAGCGTCGAGGTCATCTGGTTGAACGCCGTCGCGAGGTCGGTCAGCTCGTCGCCGCCCGGGATGTCGATGCGGTGCTCCAGATCGCCGCGCGACACCGCGATCGCGCCGCGGTGGAGCCCCTTGATGGGCGCGCCGAGCCGCCGCGACCAGAACCCGGCGAGCACGAGCGCGAACACGAGCGCGACCGCACCGCCGATCACGAGCGAGCGGATCGCGAGCTGCTTCGTGGCCGCGAGCGGCGCGCGGTCGACGGCGATGCCGAGCACCCCGACCGCGTGATCGGCATGATCGAGCAGGCCGGTGAGCGCGATCTTGTAGCGGCCGCTGCCCTCGTCGTCGACGTCGAGGTCGCGGATCACCCGCTGGCCGCGCAGCGCCGCCGCGCGATCCGCCGCGCTGATCTGTACCGGTGGGGCACGCCGGCCGAGCCGTCCGCGGAACGTCACCTGCAGGCTGCTCGCGGGCCCGCCGAGGAGCACGTCCGCGGACAGCGCCCCCTTGATGCCGTCGGCGAAGTCGCCGTCGAGCGGGATCGAGAGCACGAGCACGCCCTCGAGCGCGAGCGACTCGTCGACGATCGGCGACACCGCACGCACGACCGCGCGCTCGCCGACGTCGACCAGCGACACACTGCGCTCCCACTTCTGCCCGGTCTCGATCACGGCGCTGCCGCCGGGGAGGCCGACGTCGGCGAACCGCTCCGTCGCGCCGCCGAGCACGCGATCGAACACCAGGCCGCCGGCGGCGTCGAACAGCTGCAGCCGCGCCGACGGCACGTGCGAGGCCTCGCGCGCGATCCACTTCTCGATCTCGCCGACCCCTTGCCGCATCGCCCCGACGAGCTCGCTCGACTCCGACAGCTGCACCGCCTCGTCGGACAACCGCTCCACCGAGCGCAGCACGAGGTTGAGGCCGACGGTGAGCTGGCGATCCGCGTCCGCGCGCAGGCCGTTCTCGAGGCTCGACAGCACGACGCCGGTGGCGAGCAGCGCGACGATCACCACGGGCACGAGCGCCGCGAACGCCATCGCGACGACGAGCTTGTAGCGCAGGCGCAGCCGCAGCTTCGGCGCCTGCACCGGACGCGAGATCGTCGGATCCTTGGGCGGCGCCCCGATCCTGCGGAAGCGCAGCGAGCGCACCGTCTCGCGGGGCTCGCGCGGAGGAGTCATCGTGTGCTCCTCGGCGCGCGGCGCTTGATCAGCGAATACACGGGGTGCCCGAGCGGGGACAGGATCACGCCGTCGAGCTCGGCGCGCGCGGCGACGACCAGCTCCGAGTGCGCGAGCGGCACCCACGGTGCGTCGTCCGCGATCGCATCGAGGACCCGCGCGTACAGCCGCGCTCGCGTCGGCTCGTCGCTCGCCGCTTGCGCCTCGGACAGCAGCACGTCGACCTCGGCGCGCCGGTAGAACGCGATGTTCTGCGGCGCCGGGGGGCTCGCGTTGTCGGAGTGGAACAGCACGTACAGGAAGTTGTCCGGGTCGCCGTTGTCGCCGACCCAGCCGAAGATCGCGAGGTCGTGCAGGCCGGCCGACACGCGCGCGTTGTGCTCGCGGTACGGCAACAGCTCGAGCTCGGTCCGGATCCCGACTTGCGCGAGCGCCGCTTGCAGGAACCGCGCGACGCGCTCGGGCTGCGCGAGATACGGGCGCGGCGTCGACAGCGCGGCGAGCTTGTAGACCTTGGTCGGATCGAACGCACCGTCGGCGGCGGCCTGCGCGAGCAGCTCCTTCGCTGCGGCGGGGTCGTACGGATAGCGCGTCCTGGGCTGGTGATACGCCCACTGCGTCGGCGGCAGCGGTCCATCGGCGGCGATCGCGCGGCCCTGATAGGCGAGCTTGACGATCGGCTCCTTGTTGATCGCGTAGTTCACGGCGCGGCGCACGCGGACGTCGTCGAACGGCGCGTGCTGCGTATTGAGCGCGAGGTAGCTGACGTCGTTGCCCGGCGTGGCGTGCAGCACGAGATCGGGGTGCAGCTCCACGAACGGCTGCTCGTCGGGAAGGATGCCGGTTGCGAGATCGACCGAGCCCGACTCGAGCTCGACCAGCCGCTGGCGCGCATCGACGACGGTGCGGAACACGATGCGCTCGACGTTGGGCCGCGCGCCCCAGTACGCGTCGAACCGCCGCACGACCACGCGCTCGCCGCGGCTCCACTCCTCGAACACGAACGGCCCCGTGCCGACGGGATGCTCCTGGAACGCGTTGCCCCACCGAGCGACGGCCGCGGGCGAGACCAGCGGGAACATCGCGAGATCGCCGAGCAACGGCGCATACGGCCGCGCGGTCTCGATCTCGACCGTGAGCCGGTCGACCGCGCTCAGCCTTGTGATGCTGCGCAGCAGGCCGCGCCGGTACGCGGCATCCTCACCCGAGAGGTACTGCGGATGTTTCGGATCGAGCAGCCGTTCGAACGAGAACACCACCGCGTTGGCGTCGAACGCGGTGCCGTCGTGAAACGTCACCCGATCGCGCAGCGTGAACCGCCAGCGCTTGCCGTCGGGTGACACGGTCCACGCGGTCGCGAGCCCGGGCATCACGTCGGTCGTGCCCGGCGTCCACGTGACGAGGCCCTCGAAGATCTGGCTGCCGACCTCGATCGACTCGCTATCGGTGACGCGCAATGGATCGAGCGACTGCACCACCGCCGCTTCGGCGACGACGAGCGCGCCCGGATCGCGGCGGCGACCACCGCCTTCGCGCACCGCGTCACATGCGGCGAGCGCGAGCGCTGCGATCGCGACGACCCATTCTCTCCTCACGCGTCCGCGAGATTAGCATCCTGCCGGCGGCCGATTGACTCTGGTGTTTTGCTGACTTAGCGTTCCCGCCACACCGCGCGGTCCGGGTGAATGTGGGACCGGTGACATCGTCGAAGGGGAACTCGTCTTCATGCGTCTTGGGTTTGCACTCGTCCTGACCGCGGCAGCATCGACCGGATGCCTGTCGAAGCTCACCGAGAAGACAGCGTTCAAGTCGACCTCCGGCATCATGTTGCGCGCGTCCGCGGCGCTGCAGATGGAGTCGGACTACGAGCTCGCGCGCGCGGCGATCCCCGCCTCGTTGAAGACCATCGAGGGCTTCTACGTCGCAGGTCCGCCGGACGATGCCCGCGAGAAGCTCGTCCGGATCCTCACCGAAGGGTACTGCCAGTACGGCACCGCCTTCGTCGAGGATGACTGGGAGGCGGCGAAGCTCGCGCAAGACCTCGACGCCGCCGACTACCACAACACCCGCGCGAACCATATCTTCACGCGCTGCCTCAACTACGCGCTCGGCACGCTCGGCCCGACGTGGCAGAAGACGATCTTCGGCAGCGCCGAGGAGGTCGAGGCGCTCGCCAAGAAGACCGGCCGGGACAAGCGGTTCGCCCTGCTGTTCGCGGGCACCGCGCTCGGCTCGCTCATCAACCACAACAGCGCGACCAGCGTCGAGATGATCGCGCTCCTCCCCAACGTGAAGGTGATCCTCGCGCGGGTCATCGAGCTCGACAAGGGCGGCCTGCCCGTCGACCCCGAGGGCTCGTACTACGAGGGGCAGAAGAACCTGACCCACGCCGCGCTGCCGCACATCGCGCTCGGCATGCTCAACACGGCGATCCCGCCGGCGATGGGCGGCAAGCCCGACGTGGCGAAGCAGAACTTCGAGGACGCGCTCAAGCTCACCAGCGACAAGTTCCTCCTCGCGCGCACGCTGATGGCGGTGCGCGTCGGGCTCGCGACCAACGATCGCAAGTTCTTCCACGACCAGCTCAAGATCGTGCTCGAGACCCCACCGTCGGTGTGGCCCGAGCAGCGGCTCGCCAACGAGTTCGCGCAACGCAAGGCCCGCCGGTACCTCTCGAAAGAAAAGGAGCTCTTCCAATGATCAGCAAGGTCCTCGGTCTCTGTACCTCCCTCGTGCTCGTCGGTGCGCTCGCGCCGGCGCACGCGGACAACGTCGAGCTCCGCATCGCCACGCTGGCGCCCTCGGGCAGCCCGTGGATGGCCACGCTCGACAAGGCGTCGGTCGAGATCAAGGAGAAGACCGGCGGCCGCGTCACGCTCAAGTACTTCCCGGGCGGCCAGCAGGGCGACGAGCGCGACTTCGTCCGCAAGATCAAGGCGGGCTCGCTCGACGGCGCCGCGGTCACCGCGATCGGCCTGTCGATGATCGACGAGTCGATCCGCGTGCTCGAGCTGCCGATGATGTTCAAGACCGTCGACGAGGTCGACTACGTCGCCGACAAGATGTGGCCCTACTTTCAGAAGAAGTTCGAGAAGAAGGGCTTCCGCCTGAACGACCGCGGTGAGGTCGGCTGGGCGTACTTCCTGTCGAAGTCCAAGGTCGAGTCGCTCGCGGACCTCAAGGGTCAGAAGCTGTGGCAGTGGGGCGATGACCGGCTCGTCGGGGCGCTGTTCAAGAAGCTCGGCATCAACGGCATCCCCCTCGGTGTGCCCGAGGTCGACGCGGGGCTCGTGTCGGGTCGCATCACGGCGGCGTACGGTTCGCCGGTCGCCGCGGTCTCGCTGCAGTGGTACACGAAGGTCAAGTTCATGACCTCGATGCCGATGGCGTACTCGATCGGCGCGACGGTCGTGAACCTCGACTCGATCAAGAAGATCGCCCCCGAGGATCAGAAGAAGGTCGACGCGATCAGCAAGGCGAACTCCAAGAAGCTGCGCAAGGTCATCCGCAAGGCGAACGAGGACGCGAAGAACACGATGACGCGCAAGGGCGTCACGGTCGTGCAGACGCCGGTGACCCTCGTCGACGAGTTCACCAAGAACTCGCTCGAGGTGCACAAGCAGCTCGTCGGTCAGCTCTACTCGCAGGAAGAGCTCGACATGGTCACCAAGTACCGCGACGAGTACCGCGCGAAGCACGGCGGCAAGTAGATCTGGCACGGCGCGGGCCCCGATTAGTTGACGGGCCGGATTGAAACGCGCGGGAGCGTCCCCCTACCATCGTCGGGTGACCGACGAAGCTGACGATGAGGGAAAGGGCCTGCCGCGTGCCGTCGCGGTCGCGGACGGGAAGCTGCCGGCGCCAGACTCCGGCGAGCCGCCGGTGCGGGCGAGCGCGCTCGAGCTGCAAGGCCCTATGACCTATCCCGATGACGGGCCGTTCGCGACCCGCGTGCGTTCATTCGACACGTACCTCGCGAAAGCGGAGCAGGTCGTGCTGCTCGCGCTCCTCGCGGCCGTGGTGCTGATGGGCGCCGGGCACGCGCTGCTCGAGAAGCTCGCCCACTACAACATCCCCTACAAGGATGACGTGATGCGCGGGGGCACGTTCGCGATCGCGATGCTCGGTGGCGCGTTCGCGACCCACCAGCTCAAGCACCTGTCGATGGACCTCGTCTCGCGGCGGTTCTCCGCGCGCAACCGGCTCGTGCTGCGCGTGGTGCTCACGCTGTTCATGATCGGCGTCTTGCTGCTCGCGATCCGCGCGGGCCTCCACTACATCGCCGAGGAGAAGACGGTCCCGAAGCAGCCCGGCAAGCTGCTCAGCACCGTCCAGGTCGGGTGGATCTTTCCGATCGCGACCAGCCTGATCATCCTCCACGCGTTCGTCAGCATCGCGCTGGACGTGGATTACCTCCGCCGCGGCAAGCTGCCGCCGGAGCGCATGAGGTCGGGGCACTAAGATGCAGACGCTGCTCATCATCCTGCTCGCGCTGGTGTTCATCAGCGGCGCGCCCCTGTTCACGGTGCTGCTCGCCGGCACGGCCCTCGGCGCGTTCTATTCGAAGATCGGCTTCGACGCCGGCTTCGACGCCGCCATCGTCAAGCTGATCGGCACCAGCGGCCGCGACGAGATCGAGGTGCTGTCGACGATCCCGATGTTCATCTTCGCCGGCTACATGCTCGCCGAGGGCAAGATGGCCGACCGCCTGGTGCGGTTCGCCAACGCCCTGCTCGGCTGGCTGCCCGGCGGCGTCGCGATCGTCACGATCTTCACGTGCGCGGTGTTCACGACGTTCACCGGCGCGTCCGGAGTCACGATCATCGCGCTCGGCGGCGTGCTCATGCCCGCGCTGCTCAAGAACGGCTACCCCGAGCGGTTCTCGATGGGCCTGATCGCCGGTACCGGGTCGGTCGGCCTGCTGTTCCCGCCCGCGGTCCCGCTGTTCGTGTACGGCACGGTCTACGGCCTCACCAACCTCGATCCGGAGAACTGGAACACGCTGCGGTTCGTCGCCGCGGGCATCGTCCCGGGCATGGTGCTGATCGCGATGCTGTCCGCGGTCGCGATGTTCGTCGCGGTGAAGCGCAAGCTGCCGCGGCAGAAGTTCGTGCTCGGCGAGCTCGGTCGGAGCTTCGTGGTCGCGTTCCCCGAGCTGCTGATCCCGATCGGCGTGCTCGGCTTGACGATCAAGGGCGTGTTCGCGCCGGCGGAGGTCGCGTCCCTCGTCGTGGTCTACGTCGCGATCCTCGAGATGGCCGTGTTCCGCTCGCTCAGCCCGAAGGCGCTGTGGAACCTCAGCTGGGAAGCGATGGCGATGATCGGCGCCATCTTCATGATCATCCTCGCGTCGACGGCGTTCACCAACTTCGCGATCGACGCCGACGTGCCCAATACGCTGGTCGATTTCACCAAGGAGCACGTGTCGTCGAAGGTCGTGTTCCTGCTCGCGATCAACGTGATGCTCCTGATCGTCGGGACGGTGATGGACATCTTCTCGGCGATCGTCGTCGTGCTGCCGTTGATCGCTCCGATCGCGAAGCACTACGGCATCGACCCGTATCACCTCGGCGTCATCTTCTTGCTCAACCTCGAGGTCGGGTACCTGCACCCGCCCGTCGGTCTCAACCTCTTCCTCACGAGCGTGAAGTTCCAGCGCCCGATCACCGAGGTGATGTGGGCGACGATTCCGTTCTTGATCACGATGATCGTCGCGCTGCTCGTGGTCAGCTACGTGCCGGCGCTGACCGTGGTCCCCGAGGCGGAGCGCGTGTCGCCGATCAACAACCTCGTCGTGATGGTCGAGACCGGCATCGAGGAGTCCAAGGTCTCGATGCCGGTGCTCAACCTCGTCGACGCGCACGGCAACGAGCTCAAGGACGGCAAGGGCAAGCCGATCACACGCAAGTTCACCGACTGCAAGAAGATCGAGAACGAGAACCATCGCAACGTGTGCCAGGAGCTGTTCTTCGCGGTCAGCGACTGCAAGCCCGACGCGAAGTCGACCGACCCGAAGCAGATCGAGTGCGCGAACCGCGCCATCGCGAAGTGGACGGTGTCGAACATGAACGGCGACGCGGAGCACCCCGAGTGGGCCATCATGACGATGGCGGAGCTGCCGCTCGTCGACGTCGAAGGCAAGCCGATCGAGTGGGACGAGCCCGTGCTCGACGCGTCGGGACAGCCCGCGCTCGATCCCGACACCAACGAGGCGAAGACCGAGCACAAGCCGCTGGTCAACGCCAAGGGCCAGCCGATCGTGAAGAAGCTCGTCACCTGCGACAAGTTCACGGGCACGGAGCGCGATACATGCCGCGAGCTGTTCGCACTGGCGTCGACTTGCTACATCGATCCACCGGACGTCTCGGAGTGCGTTGCAGAGAAGACCGCTGCGTGCAGCGGCGGTGGTGCGGCACCTGCGGAGGAGGGGGCGGGTTCCGCCGCAGAGGCGGGCTCCGGATCGGCCGCGGGTTCCGGCTCGGCCGCGGGCTCCGGCTCGGCCGCGGGCTCCGGCTCGGGTGATTGCGCGAAGGACGCGATCACGACGTGCACGAAGCCGGCGATCGCGGCGTGCGTCGTCGAGAAGATGGGGGAGTGGATCGAGGAATACCCCGACAGGGCGAAGCTCGAGTAAGGACGTCATGCGCGCCGTCGCGGCCCTGATCAAGACGGTCCGGCCGCACCAGTGGGTCAAGAACGTGTTCGTGGCGGCACCTCTGGTGTTCAGCCGCCACCTCACGGATCCGGCCTACGTCCTCCGCACGTCGATCGCTGTCCTCGCGTTCTGCCTGCTGTCGGGCGCGGTCTACGCGTTCAACGACGTGCGCGACGTCGAGGCCGACCGGGCGCATCCGAAGAAGAAGCTGCGGCCGATCGCGGCCGGCGACATCTCGGAG
>DATLHR010000146.1:0-78083 GCA_035539815.1 Kofleriaceae bacterium | reverse complement strand
GCGAAGCAGGCTGCACCTCGTCGACGGTCGGCTCGACAGCGGGCGGCTGCTCCACGACGGCGGGCGGCGCCGCAGCGGGCTCCACCCGTGGCTGCGCGATGGGTTCCGCCTTCACCTCGTTCGCCTTCGCGCCCGACGACGCGACCTTGACCGCCGCGAGCGCGATCAACACGAGCACGGGCGCCGCGAGCAATGCGAGCCGCTTCGGAGTCCACGGAGATGGTGGGGGCATCGGCTCCGCGGCGGCCACCTGCATCGAGGTGCGGGCGAACGGCGTCGCGGGCTCCGTCGACGCGCGCACGTGCAGCAGGGGCCCCGCGGAGAGTGACACCGCGTCGGGACGGCTCGGCTCGCTGAACGTGAGCGCGCGCCGCGATCCGGGCGCGCTGTCGCGGCCGGGCGAGGAGGCGTGCTCGCGCAGCACCTGCGTGATCTCGCGCAGCGACGGCCGCTCGTCCGGCGTCTTGGCGAGCATGCGGAGGACGAGGGCGTCGACCTCGGGAGGCAGCCCGGGGGTCAGCGTCGACGGCGCGACCGGCGCCTCCATCAGGTGCTTGGCGACCATCTCCATCGCGTTATCGGCGACGAACGGCGAGCGCCGCGTGAGCAACTCGAACAGGATGCCGCCGAGCGCGTAGGTGTCGGCGCGATGATCGATCGCGTAGCCCTTGGCCTGCTCGGGTGCGATGTACTGCGGCGTGCCGATGATCGCGCCCGTCGCCGTGCGATCGACGTGCTGTTCCCTGCGCGCGAGCTTCGCGATCCCGAAGTCGAGCAGCTTCACCGTCGGCAGCTCATCGGGGACGTGCACGAGGAACACGTTGTCGGGCTTCAGATCGCGATGGATGACGCCCTTGTCGTGCGCGGCCTGCAGGGCGCGCGCGAGCGGCCGCACGATCGCACCGGCCTCGACGAGGGACACCGACCCACGCGCGATGCGAGCGCGCAGGGACTCGCCGTCGAGCCAGTCCATCACGAAGTACCGCCTTCCGTCGGGCATCTCGCCGAACGCGAACACGTTGACGATGTTCGGGTGACCGATCTCGTTGACGACGCGCGCCTCGTCGATGAAGCGTCCCACCTGCATCGGATCGCGGCACAAGTCCTTCTTCAGGATCTTGATCGCCGCGCGCTTGCCGATCAGCGGGTGCACGGCGGCGTACACGACGCCCATGCCGCCCTCGCCGATCTTGCGCTCGATCTGGTACTCGCCGATCCGCATGCCGACGCGCACGTCGAACTGGCCGGTATCGAGCGACTGCGTGGTGGTGTGGTCCGCCAGGTTCGTGCGCGCGCTCGTGCTGTCGTCCAGCCCTCCCCACGGCTCCTCTGACTGCAGCTCGGTTCGATCGTCGAGCGGCGGCAACACTCGCGGCTTTCGTGGGGTGCCCGACTCCAAAGCGCGTCCAGTATAGTGGAGGCGCTCGCGAGGCCGCTCCTCAAAACTGGAAGCTCGTCGTGGCGACTGCGCTCCCATCCGTGGGGACGCCAGTCACCGCCGACGATGTAGGTGCTCGCGGCGGCGCGCTCAATCGTCGTCGATCAAGCCCGCATATTCGGTGCGCGGATCGTAGTCGGGATCGAGCGCCTCCTGCGGCGGGCGATCTTCCGGTGGCACGTGCTTGAGGTTGACGCGCACCCGGTACCATGCAGTCGCGCGACCGCGATTGGTGTCGACGAGCACGTCCTCGGGGGCGAGGCTGGCCGCCACCGCCGGGTAGCGTTGCTTCCACCGCTCGAGCCCGGCGAGCGCGTCGGGCTTGAGCTTCGCCTGTCCGATCGTGATCACCGGGAACTTCTTCACCCGCGCACGCGACGGTGCCACGCGCGGCGCCTCGCCCTCCTGCTTCTCGAAGTGGGGCGGCCACGGCGCATCGGGCTGCCCTTCGGCCTCCTGCCGGTCCGCGAGCGCGAGCAGCGCGTCGAGCGCGCCGATCGCATCGTCGATCCCGGCGTGCGCGTCACCACGCGCGGCGACGATCGCGGGCACCGTACGCAACGTGAACTCGCGCGGATCGCACGCGAAGAAGTCGTCCCACGCGAGCGGCATCGACACGCGCGCATCCGGCGTCGGGCGCACCGAGTACGCGCTCGCCGTCGTTCGATCGCGCGCGTTCTGGTTGTAGTCGAGGAACACGCCGTGGCGCTCCTCCTTCCACCACTTCGCCGTGGCGATCGCGGGCGCCCGCCGCTCGACCTCGCGCGCGAACGCGAGCGCCGCGCGTCGCACGGTCGTGAACGGCCAGTTCGGCGAGATCCGCGCCCAGACGTGCGCGCCGCGCGACCCGCTGGTCTTCGGCCACCCGACCAGCCCGACCTCGTCGAGCACCTCCTTCGCCACCTTCGCGACCTCGACGATCTGCGACCACGCGACGCCCGGGACCGGATCGAGATCGATGCGCAGCTCGTCCGGGTGGTCCATGTCCTCGGCGCGCACCGCGTGCGGATTGAGGTCGACGCAGCCGAGGTTGACGACATAGACGAGCTGCGCGCGGTTGGAGACCGCGATCTCGTCGGCGTGGCGGCCCGACGGAAACCGGAACGTGGCGACGTCGACCCACGCTGGCCGCTTCTCGGGCGCGCGCTTCTGGAAGAACGGCTCGGCCTCGACGCCGTTGACGTACCGCTTGAGGATCATCGGCCGCCGCGCCACGCCGCGCAGCGCTCCGTCGGCGACCGCGAGGTAGTACTGCACGAGCTCGAGCTTCGAGATCCCGGCCTGTGGGAAGTAGAGCTTGCCGGGGTTCGACACCGGCACCTCGATGCCGTCGAACGACAGGAGCTCCTTCTTCACGTTCGCCACCCCGAGATCCTGGCATGCCCCCGCGGGCTCAGCGCGACCGCGTGACCGCGTTTGGATCGATCGGGTACTTCGCCGTCATCAGCTCCTCGATCACCTGCACCGCCTCCTTCCTCCGTGCGATGGCCACCGCCGGGACGACCACGAACGCATCGTCGCGAGGCGGCTCCTTGCCGCGAAGATCGATGACCAGCGGATACCTCCGGGTGGGCTCGATGCTCCTGGGCGTGGTGACGGTGATCGAGTGCAGCCTCCCGTCCAGGACCACCGAGTCCGGATGCTCGCGGCTGGGCGCGACGTCGAGCGGCGGCGCCCAGGGCTCGACACCGCGGGGTAAGCGCCGGCGCGCGCCGGCGAGCGCCGCCAGGAGCTCACCGCGCTCGCGCCCGTCCATGACACGCGGCCGGCCGTGCTCCTCGATGCGCGTGTAGAGGTGACCGACCGTGAGCAGCGCGCCGCGGTGGATGTAGAGCTTGTCCTGCGCGGCATCGCGGACGGGGTGCCACGTCTGATCGAACAGGAAGTTGCCGGGACCGTAGTGGACGTACGCGCCGCGGTGCACCTCCCAGGGATGCGCCACGTGAGCCTGGCTGCCCATGACGAACGCCGCGCCCGCCGCGGCGAGGGTCCGGAGGTCGTGCACCAGCTGCTCCGGCGGATCGTGCTTGTAGACCTCGTGGTGCTGGACCGAGACGATCGGCACGAAGCCAGCGCGGCGCAGCGCCGCGATCTGACGCGCCATCCGGGGCAGATCGCACCCACCGACGCCGGGCCCGCGGCGCAGCGCTCTCCAGTCGGTCACCGGTGCGTTGCAGCCGAGGAAGGCGAGCTTGTTGCCGTGGTGCTCGAGCGTGCGCGGCTCGGTGGCCTCGATCTGGCTGCGGCCACCGCCGAACCACAGCCAGCCGCGCTGCTCGTACATCGCGACGGTGTGGGTGATCCACGCGTGCCCGAAGTCGTGGAGGTGACTGCCGGTGAGCTCGATGATGCTCGCATGCGCCTTCTCGAGCAGGCGGATGTAGCGCTCCTTGGCGCAGAACTCTCGCGTCGGCTTGCCGTCGCCGGTCTTGCACGAGGGGACGAACGACACCTCGTTCGAGAGGTGCACGAGATCGGCGGCGGCGAGCCAGGGCTCCACGTCGCGCAGCGGATAGTCGATGCCCTTATCCTCGATCAGCTTGGCCGTGAGGCGGGTGAGCGCCGTCGTGCCCGTCATCACCAGCGTCGTGAGCTGGTCCGGATCGATGTTGCGGATCGCCCCGCGCGTGGACGAGCACAGCGGCACCGAGAGCGCGCCGGCGTGCTTGTCGAGCGGGTGCTGGCCATCGACGGTCACCACCTTCCAGTTCGGAACGAGCTCGTCGGCGGGCACGATCGCCCACTGCTGCGCCGTGACCTCGGGGCGAGCTCCCTCGTCCACCGGCGCGATGGTGCCCGGACCGAGCTGCGTCGCGAGCGCTGCGATCGTATCGCGCGTGCCGGTGAACCCGGGCAGCGCGCGGCTCCAGCGCACCCGCAGCTCGGCCGACGAGATGTCCTCGACGTTCGTGTACGGCGGGGCGGCGATCGCGTAGCGCCACTCGCCCACGCGCGCGGGATCGCCGGGCGCGCACACGCGCAGCGCCCGTCCTGGCGCACATGCACGATCCGGAACGGCGGCGTCGCACGCCGGAGCGGGGGCGACCTCACCGGCGAACGCCGTCGGCGAGGCCGGACGTGACGCGCTACCGCACGCACCAACCAGCAGCACCCAGAGCCCGCGCATCGGCAGCATCGTACCCCACGGACGCCCGCGCCCGGCGCGTGTTCAATGCGCGGCCCAGCCGGTCTGGGTTAGAAGAGGAGAGGCGCGCCGATGTAGCGAAGAATCTCGCTTCTACGTGCCGGATGGCTGCGCAGCATTCACCCCGAGCGCCTTCCATTCGCGCAGCACCCTGGCCGCATCCTCGCTCGGCACCTGGATGGATGGGATCCGCCGCTGCTCCGGTGCGGCCGCCAGCTCGCTCGCGATGAGCCTGTCGTCGAACCCAGCTTCGCGAGCATCATGGCTCGAGCTCGCGAAGTAGACGACGCGGATGTTGGCCCAGTACACCGCGGCCAGACACATCGGGCATGGCTCGAGCGTCGTGTACAGCGCGCAGCCCGCGAGGTCCAAGGAGTCCGCCCGCGCGCACGCGTTCTCGATCGCGACCATCTCGGCGTGCGCCGTCGGATTGCGGCGCGCGAAGATCTCGTTGTGACCTTCCCCGAGGAGCTGTCCGTCCCGGGCGATGACACACCCGATCGGCAGCCCTTTGCCGCTGCGGTAGGCGAGCTCCGAGAGCTCGATCGCTCGCTGCATGAACGTCGGATCCGGCGACATCGTCACGATGCACTAGTATGGCCGCGTGACCACGCCCGAGCCACTCACCGTGAGTCGCTCGGCAGCGTCGAGTACGCGAGTGAGGGCGAAGGGCTCCCCGTGCTCGCGCTGCACGGTGCGATGGGCATCACGACACCCACCCAGACCGGTCGCATGCGGCTTGGACCTGCCCGCGCCGCACGCGATTGCCTGCCGGCGGGGTGGATGGAGGGACCGAGTGCCGCGCCAGGTGGGCGCCGAACCGCCGCATGACCCAGCGGTGAACGATCGCCTGCGACCAGCGATAGAGCGGCCACGGCAGACGAGGGGCATAGTCGTGGATCGCCACGAGCAGGTGATGGCCGTCGGGGGTCTGGCGCATCTCGAGCCGCCCGCGCGCGCTCGCCGCCGCGAGGAGCCCGCCGGTGACGTAGAACAGCTGGCGATCGCGCGAGCTGCGATCGGGCGCGAACGTCAGCTCGAGCAACGGCCGGCGCGTGCCGATCAACGAGAAGGTCGCTCGCCGCTGTTCATCGACATGCACGCTGAGCCCGGCCCACCACGCTCCGTGCGGCAGCCACCGCATGTACTCGTGCGCCGCCCACTCCGCGTCGCGGCCCGGCGGGAGCGGGATCCGCTGCACGGATCGCACGCCCGTGGCCAGCGCGCGTGGCGCTCGACGATACGCGTGGGGCTCGTCTCCGCGCGTCTCCTCCGCGAGCGTGCGCTTCACCATCTCGGCGAACGGAAGCCCTGGCAACCCGGCCGCCTCCTGGAGGCGTCGATCGCGACACACCATCTCGTGGCGCAGGCTCTCGATGAGCGGGGCGACGAGCTGCTTCGGTGCGCCGGTGACCACCGAGATCCACAAGCGCGATAGCCGGCGCGCCTCGATCGGGAGGTCGATCAACGGGCGGCGCCGGCCGAGCTGCGCGGCGGTCGTCGCGATCATGTCGCGGTAGCGAAGCACGTCGGGGCCGCCGATATCGTAGGTCTGCCCGTACGTCTCGCGGCGACCCACGCAGTGATCGATCAGCGCGGCGACCGTCGCGAGGTCGATGGGCTGGCATCGCCGCCCGCTCCACGCCGGAAGGATCATCGCCGGCAAGCGCTCGACCAGGCGACGCAGGATCTCGAACGAGGATCCACCGGGCCCGATCACGAGGCCCGCGCGGAGCGTCGTGACCGCGACATCGTACGCGCCGAGCGCGCGCTCGACCTCGCGGCGGCTCGCGAGGTGCTTCGACAGCGCGCCCTCGGGGATCAGACCGCCGAGATACACGATCTGCTCGACACCCGCCGCGCGCGCGGCGCGGCCGACGTTGTCCGCGCAGATCAGGTCGAGATCCTGGAACCGGCCCTGGACCAGCCGCGCCGACGGCAACCTCGAGTGGACTAGGTAGACGACGTAGCGAGCTCCGCCGACGGCGCGTTCGACGTCCCGGAGCGAGAACAGGTCGCACGTCAGGAGCTGCGACCTTGCCGCGCGCGCGGTCTGGCGCCCGCGGGTCAGCCCGATGACCTCGGGCGGTTCCGCGCGACCGGCCAGGCGCTCACTCGCTGCCTGACCGATGAAGCCGGTCGCGCCCGCGATCACGATGCGATCCATACCGCTGGACGCTCGCAAGATGCGGGCCGCTCACGACGCCGGCGCGCGGCCGGCTCTCCTCGATCAGCGGCTGGCGGTCTGCGTCGGGTCCGGCGCCGGCGTCTTCGCAGCGCCCGCACCGAACGTGCCGGTGATGCTCAACGACGTCACGAAGGCCTGAACGCCGTAGTTCGCCTTGAACACCGGCATGTAGAGCTCGTCGGACGTGTCGCGGTTGCCCGGTGTCACCCAGAGCAGGCCGAGGTTCGCCGAGTAGTCGCCGAAGTAGTAGCTGCCGCCGAGCGTGACGTTCTTGCGGTTCACGTCGGGGAGCTGCGCCGTCTGCGCGGTGTCGGGGATCGGCGTCGGGTCATAGATGAAGCCCGCGCGCACGGCCGCCTTGTACTTCGGCAGCGCGTACTCGGCGCCGACCCGCCACGTGATCGTGTTCTCGTAGTCCTCGATCGTGATCGACTCCGCGCCGCCCGGCAGCTGGATGTTCAGCTCGTCGAACACGTTCCAGTTGATCCAGACGACGTTGAGCTCGACCTGGAGGTCCCGGATCGGGTTGTACGCGACACCGCCGGAGATCGACTGCGGCAGCGTGATCGACGTCGAGATGTCGCCGTCGGGCGGCAGCTGATCGCGGAACGGCTGCGCGATGTCGAAGTCAGCCTGGCCCTCGAAGTCGAGGTCGACCTTGCTGCGCCACATCAGGCCGGCGCGGAGCTGCGGCAGCGCCTCGGGGTGATACTGGATGCCCGCACGGCCACCGAAGCCGACCGCATCACCGCCGAGGTGGGCCTGGCCGGTCACGTCACCGAAGAAGATCGAGCGCTTGAGCTCGACCGTCGCCGGCACGATGTCGACGCCGCCGCCGATCGACAGACCGGGCACGTACTTGTTGAGGTTGATGCCGACCGCTGGGGTCAGGAAGTACGTCCGCAGCGTCTGGTTCGTGATGACGTCTGCCTGCGGGTGGTTGATCGGCCACGAGACGCTGAGGCCGAACGGGAAGTGCACGCCGAACCCGACGGCGACCAGGTCGTGGACGCGCGAGGTGACGAACAGGTTCGGCACCGGGGTCGGGGGCGAGGTGGTCTTGATCCGCTCCTCGCCCGGCGGCTCGTACGAGCCCTTCGCGATGTAGAGCGAACCACCGACCGAGACCTGCGTCCCTTCGGCGACCGGGATGCCGCCCGGGTTGAAGATGACCGACGACGCATCGGTGTTGGACGCGACGCTCGCGCCACCGCGACCGGTGACCTTCGCGTCGTGCTCGTTGATGTTGAACGCGTTGCCCGAGGCGACGCCCGCGGCGCCGGCGACGAGGAACAACGCAGCAGAGAGAGTCTTCATGTGAGTGCGCATTGGTTCCTCGTGGGGTTAGCGGTTGAGGATGAGGTAGGTGATGGCATCCGTCTGGAGCCGCTTCGTACCGAGCTGCCCACGAGCCACCGAGGCGATGTCACACGTGTCGGCAGTGCCGCCGTTGGCGGCCGTGCACTGCGCGTCACCCGTGGCTTGGTTCGTCGAGGTGCAGGTATTCATCGGCATGCTCACGCAGTGACCGGGTGCCGGACGCAGCAACGACGAGTGGACGAACACCTGGCCCGGAGTGCCCGGGTTCGTGTTCTCCGCGTTGTTGCACGGTCCCGGCGTCGTCGTGGACATGTACCGCGCGAACTTGTTCGTCATCGGCATCGAGAGGACCTCCGGGGTGGGCAGCGCGGTCCCGGACTGCGGCGTGCACGCTCCTGCGAACGCGCTCCCCAGCACACCCGTCAGCGCGCCCTCGTTCTCCGTCGCGAGGTTCGGCACGACGGTGTCGCCGACGACCTCCTGGATGAAGAACCGACGCGCAGCGAGGCGCTGCGTGAAGTTCGCGGGGTCCGCGGGGTCGAGGACCCAGCGGCCGATCGCCGCGAACTGGCGATAGCCAGGCTGCGTCTTCCACGTGTCACCGAAGCACAGCGGGTTCTGCCCCGTCGACTTGTCGCCGACGAGGATGCCGGCATCGATCAGGCCGTCGACGAGCGAGCAGCGGATCGCGAGCGTCTGCGTGTTCTCGAGGATGTCCACCCAACCGACACCGGGCACGTTGAGCAGGCCGGTCTTGATGTCGGTCTTCGAGGCGACCGCCGTCGAGCCCATGATGCCGCCCAGCGAGATGCCGAGATACGAGATGTGCGCCGGGTCGACGTGGAAGTTTCCGGCCCCGGTCGCGGCCGTCGCGCAGGTCGTGTTGCCGCACGCCTTGAGCATCTCGACCAAGCCATGCACGTCGAGCACGCTCTGCCGGATGCCGTCGCGCGTCGTCGCGAGGTTCGGCGAGAGGAATGGTGCAAAGCACTGCGGCTTCACCGTCGGATCCGGCGTGCCGTCGCAGCCGATCGCGGCGTCACTCGAGATCCGGACCGCGCGGCTATCGTGGCCGACGAAGTCGATCGCGATCGTGATGAAGCCGCTGGTGAAGCCGAACGCTGCCTGCGGTGCGCTCAGCTGGGGACCGATCGCGAAGATCGTCTTCTTCGAGCTACCGAGGCCGTGGCCGAACACCACGGTCGGATAACCGTTGGCCGGCGCCGGCGACGCGGGGACGATCGCGATGAAGTCGATCGCCTCATCCTTCACCACCGTCGGGGTTCGCGGGTTGTTCCACGGGCCCGGGATGGGCTTGGACGGATCGAACGGGTTCGGCGTCTCGATCTGGTACTGCTTCGAATTGAACTTGCCGCCGAGCACATCGCCCACGGCCGCGCAGCCGACGGCCGCACAAGTCGCGTTTCCGGTGGCGTAGATCTGGTTCGTCGGAGCGCCGGACGCGGCTCCGAGAGCGATCTTGAGGAAGCACTGGGTGTTGTTGTCGGTGCCAGGACCGCCACCCGCCGGGTCGCACAGCACGTACGGTGCGGCCGTACGGTTGATCGTCGCCGTCAGCGAGCCGATCTGCGTCGCAGGGTTCTTGTACACGTTCGCCGCCGGCGAGCCCGCGACCGCTGGATCGAGCGGGTCGGTCGTCGTCTGCGTCTTGAACTCCCACGCGAGCAGGATGTCGCTACGAGGGATGCCCTTCTCGACGAGGAACGCGACCGCCTGCGCGTGCGCCTGCCACAGCAGCGCGATGCCGCGCAGCGACTCGAGATCGTCGCTGATGCCGTTCATGTTCTCGTCGACCGGATTGACCGGGCTGAGCGGCGTGCGATTGACGATCACGTTGCCCTGGTCGTCGAGGACGACCGGCGGGTTGGCCTGGCTGATCAGCGCCCACGTGAAGGACTGTCCGAACTCCTCCCCGGTCGCCGTCTTGATGCCCTTCAGCAACGCGACCGTGTAGTTCGACTTCTGCTCGAGCGGGACGAGCGGGATGATCGCGACCTGCTCGACCATCGACGACGTCGCGCAGTCGGGCGCGAATCGCGTGGTCTGAGTGCGGCGCACGATCACCGGCACCTCCTGCGCGGCGGCCGGATCGATCGCGTTGGCGCCCGCCGTGCGCTGGAACAGGACCACGCGGTCCTGCAGCGACGCTTCATCCACCGGCTCGGTGAACGTCACGGTGATCGCGACCTCGAACGTGCCGAAGCCGTCGAGCTGGTTCAGCACCTGCTCGCGCAGGGCCTTCGCGGTCGCCGACTCGTTGCACTGCGCGGGCAGATTGACCAGGCCCGTCATCGGGTCGATCAGGAGGTTGTTCGGGAACGGGATGATCCTCGCCGCTGGATCGAACTCCACCTGCGGTCCCGCGGTCCCGACCTCGTTCTCATCTACATCGATACCGGGACACCCCGTCGCTCCAAGGAGTAGCCCAGCGGCTACGAGCGCCATCAACCAGTGTTTGTGCATGCCCATCTCCGTAGTCGAAAGTGTTCGGAGTATAGGCATGTCTCCGAGAACCGCGAGGAACCCCTCTCAGAGATTTTCATCACGGAGTGCTCGGATCACGATTCGCTCGTGATCGCCGGTAGAGCGCGTGTGGCAACGGCGCACGTCAGTCGATCGGGGCGCGCCCAGCAGGGCTCGAACCTGCGGCCCCTGACTTAGAAGGTCAGTGCTCTAATCCAACTGAGCTATGGGCGCAATCGCGGGTGCGGCCCCCGCGGCGGCCACTGTACCCAGAATCGCTCTGAAGTCACGTACCCGTGATAGGTTGCGGGCCGTCATGAGGGCATCGATCTCACTCGTCGTCTGTCTCGCTGCAATCGTTCCCGCGTGTACCAAGGGCGCCAACGAAGGCGCCGAGCAAGCCAGGAAGGAAGCCGAGGCCGAGCTCAAGGCGAAGGCTGCCTCGGGCGAGGTGCCCAAGAAGATCTCGCCGCCCGTGCCGGGCCAGGCGAAGATCCCGTGCGCGCAGCTGATCGACGTGGCCGCGTTCCAGACGGCGCTCGGCGAGCCCGAGCCGCTGAGCGTGTCCGAGCGCAAGGATGAAGCGGAAGCGGCCGCGTCGTGCTCGCTGAACCGCGGCGGCAAGCCGCTGTCGGCCTCCGAGCAGGCGGCGAAGCTGAAGAAGGAAGGCCGGCTCGGCGTGCTGGCCGGCGACGAGCTGTGCAACGTCAGCGCGTTCTGCTGGACGATCGAGGATCCGGAGCGCTTCAAGGCGAAATGCGCCGAGATGAAGCGCGCCGACGACGAGACGATGGGCACGTACGCGTGCCGGCAGACCGTCGCGCAGGGCGTCGATGACGTCTACGTGTACCGGTTCTTCGACGCCGACACGAAGTGCATCCTGCAGGTCCGCGGCGGCGCATCGAACGTGGACAACGAGTCGATCCGCAAGTGCGCGATGACGGCGCGTGACTCGATCGGGCCGGCGCAGATCGCGGTCGGTGCCGCCACGCCTCCGTCGCCCGCGGCCAAGGACGAGGCGAAGCCGGAAGAGAAGAAAGAGTAACGAGTCTTAGCGGCGGCGGCGGCGGAACACGACGTAGCCGACCCCGCCGAGAAACAGCATCGTGAGCGCCGTGGCCGGGCCCGTGCCCGTGGCGCGCTCGTCGACGATGGCGCAGCCGCAGCAGCCACCGTCGCAGCTGCCGTCGCCGGCGAGGCAGAAGCCCGCGGTCGGCGTGTTCTCGACGCAGGTCAGGCCCTCGGGGCAGCTGTCGCCGATGCCGGGCAGGCAGTTCTGCGAGCAGAACTGGCCATCCGACGTCTCGACGCACACGCCGCTCAAGCACTCCTGCGCGAACGAGCACGGCTCGCCGAGCTCCACCGACGGTGGATCCCAGAAGCACTTGCCCTCCTCGCAGCGCTGGCCGTCGAGGCAGCTCTCGGCGGACGCGCACGGAGCGCCCTTGGTGACCGTGAGGGTCGCCGTGGTCGTGACGTCGATGTCGTCCTTCGCTTTGACGACGATGTCGATGACGCCATCCGGAACCTCGTCGGGGATGCGGATGCTGTAGGCCGCGGCGGGCTGGCCGTCCGCCTCGAACGCAGCTCCCTTGGCCGTGCCCCACAGGTATCCGTTGAGCCACAGCTCGACGGTCTTGATCCCGCGCTGCGCCGAGGCGGTCGAGATCACGTGCGTGCCCGCGGTGATCGTCGCGCCGTCCGCGGGCGACGTGACGGTCACCTCGGGCGGCCGCGTGATCGGGGTGGCAGCCCCGAGCGCGCCGAGCAGCTTGAGGTGCGAGTTCTGCGTCGGCCCGCACGCGCAGTCGCGCGCGTTGTACTCCCCACACACGGCGGCCTCGTTGCGGAAGAACCGCTGGCCACCGCAGTCGAGGCGGTAGCTCATCGGATCTCGGCACGCCGACGAGCCGTCGAGGAACTCGAACGCGTGGTCGAGGCCGTACGCGTGGCCGCTCTCCTGCGCTGCGACGCGGCACAGCTGGAACACGCGGCCGTTCGGCCCGTAGTCATTCGCGAACGAGAAGCTGATGACGTAGTTGTACGGCATGCAGTCGCCGGTCACCGGGGCGATGCCGCCCGCGGACACCCCGAGCTCTTCATCGGAGCCCGCGATGATCGCCTCGTTGTAGGCGACGCCCGCCGCCGGAGGCTCGTCGGTGACCGTCACCTTGTACGGCGAGTAGACCTCTTTCATGCACTGCACGATCGCGTCCCACTCGGCGTCGCCCCACGCGAACGGCGAGACCGTGTAGTCGGTCGCGTTGCCCTTGGGGATCGACGACGTGCGCGTGCGCGCGTCGTTGATGCCCGCCTTGTGGATCACGCAGCCGCCGACGCAGCGATTGAGGTACAGCGTGCCGGCGCCGGTCGCGTGCGGTTGCGCGGGGGCGAGTGCGCTCCGCGGCACCGCCTGCGTCTCGAGGCGCTTGTCGGCGTGCGCGACCGCGAGCGCTCCGAAGAGCGAGACGCCGACGAGCGCCCACTTCATCGGCGGCGCCGCCGGAACACGAGGAAGCCGAACACGAGCGCGCTCAGCGCACCGTGCACGTAGACCGCCTGCGGGCCGCCACCGACGGAGCAGCAACCGCCTTCTTCGGGCGGGAGGTAGCAGAAGTTACCCGCCGACGTCTGGAGGCAGTCGAAGTTCTCGGGGCAGCTCCCCATCACACCGGGCGCGCAGGTCTGCGTGCAGATGCGATCCTCGGCGGTCGGGCTGCACTTGCCGCTGAGGCACGCCTGATCGAAGCCGCAGCTGTCACCGATCTCGCCGCTCGGCGGATCCCAGAAGCACTTGCCGGCCTCGCACTTCTGACCGGCGGCGCACGAGTCCGCGGACGCACACGGGGCGCCCTTCGTCGCCATCACGACCGGCGAGTCGGCGTAGTCGCCGAGGTCGTCGTACGCGCGCGCGACGAGCTCGACGACGCCGCCCGGCAGGTTGCTGGGCACGGGGATCGTATACGGGCTCGGGTTCGCCTGGCCGTTCGGGCCGAACGGGGCGCCCGTCACCTCGGCCCACTTGAAGCCGTTGACGAGCAGCTCCAGCTTCGCGATACCGCGCTTGCTCCCCGCCTGCACGCCGACGACGGCGCCGAGCTGACCGCCCTCGACGGGCAGCGTCACGGCGGCGTTGGGCTTGCCGTAGGTCGGCGTCCCTTCGCCGAACACGGCCAGCAGCTTGAGGTGCGAGTTCTGCGACGGGCCGCACATGCACGCGGGCTGGTTCTCCGAGAAGTCACCGCAGCTCACGTTGCCGTTGCGGAAGAACTTCTGACCGCCGCAGTCCTCCCGATACGTCATCGGGTCGTTGCAGGCCGAGCGCCCATCGGCGGTGAACTTCCACGCGTGATACGCGAGCCCGAAGTTGTGCGCGGACTCCTGCGCCACGTACCAGCACAGCTTGAGCATGCGGCTGGTGCCCGAGCCGCCCTCGGCGTTGGCGAACGTGAACGAGATGCCATTCTCGCGCGGGGCGCAGGTGCTGATCGCGACGCCGCCGGTGTTCGACGACAGACCGATGTCCTCGGGCAGGCCCGCGACGATCGCCATGTGGTAGGCCGCGGCGGTCGGCGGCTGGTCGGTGACCTGGACGCCGTACGGCGAGTACACCTCCTTCACGCAGGCGACGAGCTCGTTCCACGCGTCGTCCGCGGCGGCGCCGGTCATGCCGCCTTCCTGGAACTCACCCATCGGGTGAGTGCCCGCGTTCGGGATCTGCGACGTGAAGGTCCGCGAGTCGTCTGCGGTGCCGCCATTGATCACGCAACCGCCGGTGCAGCGGTTCATGTACATGACGGTGGAGATCGCGGCGTGCGGCAGCGCCGACGGCGCCTCGGGGAGGAACACGCCGACGGTCTTCTGGCCGTTGGCTTCCGCGTTCGCGATGGCGGCGCGAATCGCTTCGCGCGTGGGATCGCTGGAGGTCGACGTCGAGCTCGGCTCGGCCGCAGCGGTACCCGTCAGGGCCGCCGCGACCCCGACCGCAACAAAGAACGGCGCATGAGGACGGATCATCAAGACGGCGAAATACTACAGGTCCGACGGAGCCGTCAGCAGGATTCGTCACGCTGCGGGCGCGCGGCGCTGACTTCCGATCGCGCGGTGATATCGAGGCGCCGCGCCTCTTATCGGCGGCGACGGCGGCGCACCACGAGGGCGAGCACGAGGGCGCTCAGGCCGCCTTGCAGGTAACCATGGTGAGCACGGTCACCGGCAGAACAGCAACCTCCGCCGTCCGGGAGGTAGCAGAAGTCACCGGCGGTCGTCTTCAGGCAGTCGAACCCGCTCGGGCATGCCATGTCGGTCGAGCAGGTCTGGGTGCAGATCCTGTTCTCGACGGTCGGGCTGCACATCTCGCTCAGGCACGTCTGATCGAAGGAACACGAGTCGCCGAGCTCGCCGGCCGCAGGATCCCACAGGCACTTGCCGGCCTCGCAGTGCTGCCGCTCGGCGCACGTGTCCGCCGACGTGCACGGCACGCCCTTGGTCGCGGTCACCACGGCGGAGTCCGTGCACGCACCGAGGTCGTCGCACGCGCGCGCGACGAGGTCGACGATCCCGTCGGGCAGGTTGGAGGGCACGGTGATCGCGTAGGTGCCCGGGTTCGCCTGACCGTTGGCGCCGAACGGGGTGCCCTTCACCTCGGCCCACTTGAAGCCGTTCACCCGGAGCTGCACCTTCGCGATGCCGCGGCGGCTGCCGGCCTGCACGCCGACCACCGCGCCGAGCTGCGTGTCGGGGAGCGGCAGCGTGATCACCGACGTCGGAGCGCCGGTGCTCGGCGTGCCCGGGCCGAAGACGTCGATGAGCTCGCGGTGCGAGTTCTGCGTCGAACCGCAGCGGCAGCTCCCCGGTGCGAAGTCACCGCACGACGCATCGGCGTTGCGGAAGAACTTCTGACCGCCGCAGTCGGTGCGATAGGTCATCGGGTCATTACACGCCGACCTGCCGTCGGCGAACTCCCACGCGTGGTCGGGCAGGCCGAACGAGTGCGCCGACTCCTGCGCGACCGTCCAGCACAGGTTGAGCACGCGATCGGTCCCCGTGCCGGGGTGCGCGTTCGCGAACGAGAACGAGATCACGTTGTCCTGGGGGTTGCAGGAGCCGGGCGCCACGCCTTGTGTCGCCGCCGGCCAGCCGACCTCCTCGGGCAGCCCCGCGACGATCGCCATGTGGTAGGCGCCCGCGCTCGGACGCGTGTCGGTGACCGTGACCTGGTACGGCGAGTAGACGTCGCGGATGCACTGCACCACCGCGTTCCACTCCGTATCGGCCGCCGCGCCCACCTGCCCGTCCGCCCGGAACTCGCCGACCGTGTAGGTCCTCCCCGGGTTCGGGATCGTCGACATGTTCGAGCGCGCGTCGTTGACCGAGCCGCCGACGATCGAGCAGCCGCCGGCGCAGCGGTTGAGGAACAACGTCGAGGAGATCGGCGCGTGCGGGGCGGTGACGAAGGCCGAGTCAGGCGTCGGCACCATCACGCGCCCGTCGGGCGGGATCGCCGTGGACACCGGCTCGGCAGCGGCGCTCCTCCCGATCAGCATGACGACTCCGAGCACGAGCAGGCGCGGCGCACCGGGGCGACTCATCTGAACGCAGTAGGACATACGGGCGCGGCCTCGTCAGCAGGAATCAATCCATGTCGATCCGCTGCGTGGTCGTGGCGTGAGCGCCGGTCACGCGCGGCGAGACCGTGCGCAGGCCCTGCGACCAGCCGATCTCGGTCGACACGTCCAGCGTCTCCGGGCCCGGTGGGAAGCGCAGCGACGCGATCGCGGCCTCGATGCAGAACCGCAGCGACGGCGAGTCATTGCAGCCGGGCTCGGCCGAGCGACAGAGCTTGTCCGCGGTCGTGCGCATGCGCGCCTCGACATTGTACGGCGAGCCCTCCGAGTTGATGTGCCAGTCGACGACGAGGTCGACGTCGGCGGTCTGCCAACCGGCCGGCGTCTCGATCTTCCGCGCGCGCTCGATCCACTCCTCGAGGCAGTTGTCGATGCGCGTCGTCGCGGCCGAGACCGCGCTGACTACGCGCGTCTTGCGCGACGGCGGCGCCGTGGTTTTCGGGGCCGGGCGCGGCCCCGCCTGTTGCAGCTCGACGACCTCCTCGACCAGCTGGCGGATCTGCTTGTCCTTCTCGGCGAGCTCGCGCTTGAGGCCCTCGACGTCGGCGGCGCGGACGTTCTCGACCTTGTCGATCAGCTTCTGGCGCTCGTTCTCGAGCTGGATGATCTTCTTTTTGAGCCGGCTCAGCTCCTCGAGGTACCACTTGCGGTCCTCGTCGCCGACGTCGGACGCCGCGCGCGGCGCATCGTTGCGCGACAGCACCGCCGCGGCCGCGCCGCCGACGACGAGCACGCCCGCGAGCGCCAGCGCCGCGCCGCGCCGCGAGACCGGCGGCGGCGGCAGCACGAGCTCTCCGATCAGCGCTGCCATCGTCGGGAACCGCTTGATGCGCTCCTTCTCGAGGCCGCGGGCGACCGCGCGCTGGATCTGCGCCGGCACCTTGGTGCCCTCGGGCGGCGACAGCGCCTTGTCGCCCTTCTCGAGCATCGACACGCTGGTCGAGCCCGGCAGCGGATGCTGGCCGTACAGCGCCTCGTGCAGCGCGACGCAGAAGCTGAACTGGTCGGCGCGCGCGTCGATGTCGGGCCCGGTCAGCTGCTCGGGCGGCATGTAGCGCGGCGTGCCGAGCACCGTGCCGGTCGCGGTCAGCGGCGAGCTCAGCGCCGTCGGCATCAGCGGCGTCAGCTGGCCACGCTCCGACTCGTTGGGCACGAGCAGGGAGCGCGCGAGGCCGAAGTCCGTCACGCGCACGCGCCCGTCGCCACCGACGAGCACGTTGTCGGGCTTGAAGTCGCGGTGGAGGAGGCCGACGCCGTGCGCGGCGACCAGGCCGCGGCCCGCCTGCAGGAACACGTCGATGATCTCGCGCCACGAGCGCGGATATGCCTTGAGCCAGGTCGTCAGCGTGTCGCCCTCGACGAACTCCATCGCGATATAGAGGTCACCGTCCTCGGTGGTGCCGACGTCGTAGACGCCGACCACGTTCGGGTGCGAGAGCTGGGCGATCGCCTGGGCCTCGCGGCGCAGCCGCTTCTGCGCGTCCTTGCTGCTGAGCTGGATCCCGGAGCGCAGGAGCTTGAGCGCGACCTTGCGATCGAGCTGCGGATCATAGGCGGCGAACACGACGCCCATGCCGCCGGTGCCCAGCGTCGACAGGACCAGGTAACGCCCGACGCGATCACCGACGCTCAGCGTTCGTCTCGGCAGCTCGGTGACCTGCGACGGTGAGAGCTTCTCGTGCGGGACGGTGGCGACGTTCGAGTCATGCGCCGCATCCGCCGCGAGCGCGGCGACCAGCGCCCGGCACTCTCGGCAGGACGCGAGGTGGCCCTCGACGCGAGACGCGGCGGATCCTGAGAGCGCCCCGGCGACGAACTCGCTGGCGGCGTTGTCGTCGAGGCACTGCGTGCGCGCTGGGGCCACCACGGGGAAGCTCGAGGGTATCAAACCGGCCCGTCCAAGCTGTTGAAATGTCCCGGCACGCGCCCGAGGACACTCCCTCCCAGTCGGCACTTGCATTGCCGCCGTAGACAAGGTAGCAATCCCGCGCCTTTATCGGCATTTGACTGGGCCTTCGGGCCTGCTGGAGACGTCCCCGTGCTCACCGACCTGTCCAAAGTCCGCAACATCGGAATCTCGGCCCACATCGACAGTGGAAAGACCACGCTGACCGAGCGCATCCTTTTCTACACTGCGCGCATCCACGCCATTCACGAGGTGAAAGGCAAGGATGGTGTCGGCGCGAAGATGGACTCGATGGAGCTCGAGCGCGAGCGCGGCATCACCATCCAGTCTGCTGCGACGTTCTGCCAGTGGCCGCCCGACGCCAAGGCCAAGACGGTCATGGCCGTCCCCAACTCGCCGATCAAGGCGCAGCACCACATCAACATCATCGACACCCCGGGACACGTCGACTTCACCGTCGAGGTCGAGCGCTCGCTGCGCGTCCTCGACGGCGCGATCATGGTGCTCTGCGGCGTCGCCGGCGTGCAGTCGCAGTCGTACACGGTCGATCGCCAGATGCGCCGCTACAAGGTTCCGCGCATCGCGTTCGTCAACAAGCTCGACCGCACCGGCGCGAACCCGTTCCGCGTCCGTGACCAGCTCCGCGAGAAGCTGAAGCTGAACCCGGTCATGATCCAGTGCCCGATCGGCCTCGAGGAGAAGCTCGAGGGCGTCGTCGATCTCGTCGAGATGGTCGCGTACACGTTCCACGGCGAGAACGGCGAGCAGATCGAGCGCGGTCCGATCCCCACCGACGTGCTGCACCCGCTCGCGGCGCACGGCCACAGCGGCACCCTCAAGGAGCTGTGCGAGCAGATGCGCGAGGAGCTGCTCGACGGCCTGTCGCTCGTCAACGACGAGATGGCCGAGGCGATGCTCGAGGACAAGGTCACGCCCGAGCTCATCCGCAAGTGCCTGCGCGACTCGACGGTCGCGCTCAAGTGCACGCCCGTCATGTGTGGCTCGGCGCTCGGCAACAAGGGCGTCCAGCTGCTGCTCGACGGCGTCTGCTCGTACCTGCCGGAGCCGCGCGACGTCGAGAACGTCGCGCTCGACCTCGACAAGGAGGAGACCCCGCTCGTCCTCGCGTCGGACCCGACCAAGCCGCTCGTCATGCTCGCGTTCAAGCTCGAGGATGGTCGCTACGGCCAGCTGACGTACATCCGCGTCTACTCGGGCACGTGCAAGAAGGACGACTTCATCGTCAACTCGCGCAACGGCAAGAAGGTGAAGGTCGGCCGCCTCGTTCGCATGCACTCGGACGACAAGGAAGACATCACCGAGGCCGGCGCCGGCGACATCTGCGCGCTGTTCGGCGTCGACTGCAACTCGGGCGACACGTTCACCGACGGCACCGTCAACTACGCGATGACGTCGATGTTCGTGCCCAAGCCGGTCATCTCGGTCGCGATCAAGCCGAAGGACTCGGGCGCCGAGATCAACATGTCGAAGGCGCTGAACCGGTTCACCAAGGAAGACCCGACGTTCACCTGCTACGTCGACTCCGAGTCGAACGAGACCATCATCGCCGGCATGGGTGAGCTCCACCTCGACGTGTACATCGAGCGCATGAAGCGCGAGTACAAGGCCGAGGTCGTCACCTCGCCGCCGCAGGTCGCGTACCGCGAGACCATCGGCGCGAAGACCGAGTTCAACTACACGCACAAGAAGCAGACGGGTGGCTCCGGTCAGTACGGCCGCGTCGCCGGCTACTGCGAACCCTTCGATGGCGAGTTCGAGTTCGTCGACGAGATCAAGGGCGGCTCGATTCCGCGCGAGTTCATCCCGTCGTGCGAGAAGGGCTTCAAGTCGATGATCCCGAAGAGCCCGCGCCTCGGCGTGCCGTGCGTCGGTATCCGCGTCGTCATCAACGACGGTCAGAGCCACGCGGTCGACTCGAGCGATAACGCGTTCCAGGAAGCGGCCCGCGGCGCGTTCCGCGACTTCTTCCCGCGCGCGAAGCCCAGGATTCTCGAGCCGATCATGAAGGTCTCGCTCGAGGGTCCGGCAGAGTTCTCGGGCAACATGCTCGGCCTGATCATGCAGCGCCGCGGCATCGTCCTGGGCTCGACGGAAGAGGACGGCGCCGCGCGCGTCGACGCCGAGGTTCCGCTGAGCGAGATGTTCGGCTTCTCGACGCCGCTCCGCTCGTCCACGCAGGGCAAGGCCGAGTTCACGATGGAGTTCGCGAAGTACTCCGAGGTCCCGTCGAACATCGGCGAGGAGCTCCTCGCGAAGGCGAAGAAGGCGAAGGAAGAGGCGTCGAAGCGCTAACTGCTTCGGGTCTGCGGGACGGCGCGTTGCCTCGGCAGCGCGCCGTTTCTCGTTTCGGCAGCACCGCGGGGCACCCGATCTGCGCAGTTCTCGACAGCTCGATCCCGCGTCCTGCCAGGGTCTGCCCGATCTTCGCGTGGAGCGCCGTTTGCTCTGCGTGCGGCGATGCCGCGATGGGTCGCCCTCGTCCTCGTCTCCGCGTGCGCTGCAGATGCCTTCGCCGAGGAGCCGATGACGCTCGAGTCCGAGCGAGGCAAGGGGCTGTTCGGCGATACCTCCGTGCACGGCCTCCGCGCCCACGCCTTCGCGGAGCTGAGCGGCGGCAGCACCGACGCTGCCGAGGCGGGCGGCGCCGTCGGCGGCGAGGTTCGCGTGGCGAGCGCGCGCTGCGACTACGTTCGCGTCGGCGGCCAGGGTCGGCTTGGCTGGAATCGCGGCGCGCGGGCGAGCGCGGAGCAGTGGGCGAGCGTGTGCGTCCCCATCAACGTGATGGAATTCGGTCACCACCTCGAGTGGGATGTCAGACCCTCGCTGCTGGCGCCGCTGAAGCTGCGCGCGGGCACCAATCGGCGTGAGACGGCGAGCTTTCACTGGCAGCCGCTGCGCATGAACGCGCACCGGCTGTTGCTCACCGCGCATCATCCCGATGACCCGCCGCCGCCACCCGCGGATCCGAACACGGTGCTCGCACCGGGCGACATGGTGCTGTTCGAGGTGTGGACGGACTGGGTGTTCTTGTGGTCGGCGAGCTCCGCGGTCTCCCAGCTGCAGACGGTCGACGTCGCAACGTTCCGGTACGTGCGCGACCACGTGGCGCCGTGGGGCGAGCCCAGGAACCTGACCGTGGATGCGTTTCGTGCAGGCGGCGCGTTCGCGCAGTCGGGGTTGGGAGAGAACAGCTCCGGCGGCGGCGTGCATCTGTGGATCCTCGGGATCGAGAACCTGAAGCTCGGGCCGCTCTACGCCAGCGCGGGTGGCGGCCTCAGCTCGGCGGGCGCCGGCGAGCTCGTGACCGAGTACGAGCGGCAGGTCGAGGTGACGAAGCCGCGCGCGATGGCGCAGCTCGAGGCCGGAGGTCGTCACGTGCGCGGCTACCTGAAGGGCCTGCATGACACCCAGGCGGTGCCCGATGGCTATGTCGCGGTCGACTCGCGGCTCACGGCGGGCCTCGAGGTGATGACGGACAGGACGCGCGCGACCCTCGACGGCGCGCTCGCACGAACCGAGGTCCACGTGCCGGGCGAGATGGAGGTCGTCACGGCGAAGGCGGTGACCGGTGGCGTGTCGCTGACCGCGGCGCGCACGTTGACGAAGCACCTGGAGGCGTCGGTGCTCGTCGAGGTCGCGCGCTCGTTCTACGCACCCGAGGTGACGGCGCTGGATTTCGCTCCGCGCTGGGGCGTGCAGGCGTTCGGCACGCTGCGGGCGACGATCGGGCGCTGAAGTGCGGTTGTCGCGGCCGTCGCGGCAAGCCGGCTCCCGCGGGCATACCAGCTGAGCGTTCGATCCGCGTTCGGGCTGGTCGGCGGCCGCGTCACCGTCCGGTAGGAGCTCGAGGTCAATAGATCGGCACGAGCGGGGCTCGGCGCGTGGGTACGAACGCGGGGCCGCGCGGCGACGGCCGCCGGGGGCGCCGGTCATCGAGCATCGCGTCGTAGCGGTACGCGTGCTCGATGCGCCAGCAGGTGGCGTGGTGCGGCTCGTGGAGGTTCACGCCGTACGGCACGGTGCCGCTCGCGCGCGCGGCGTCGCACGCCGGCCCGCGATCGTGGAGGAGGTTGCCGAGCGCCTCGGCGCTGCCGGGCATCCCGAGCGGATCGATGCGCGAGTAGCGGACCGCCGTGTCGTCGGCCTGCTCCTCCGGGCTGTACCAGCGCATCGCCGTCCATGGCTGCCCGGTCTCCGCGGTGAAGGCAGCTTCGCGCGCGGCGAGGTCATCGCGGCGCGCTCTCGTGAGTCGCGCGAACGCGCTCGCGGCATCCAGCTCGTACAGGTTCGTCTCGGTCGAGAGGATGCGTGGTGCCAACCCCCACTCGGCGAGCTCTGCATCGACGGCGCGGTACGTGATCCCCGACGACGACATGCAGCCGCGGAACGCGCCGTCGGCGATCGCGAGCGCACTCTCCTGCCCGGCCGAGATCACGGCAGCGTCGTCGAGCGCGAGCGAGCTGTCGATGCCGTCGATCTCTGCGAGCAGTGCGTCGGCGGCGCTCGTGCAGGCGCCGAGATCGACCGCGACTCCGCTGAGGAAGAGGTAGTGCGCGAGGCCGATCACGCCTCCATCCGGAACGTCGCCGAGACCGGCCTGGTGATCGCCGCCGACCTCGGCCGAGATCTCGGCGTACGCACGGCCCAGCTCGTGCCAGCGGGCATCGAACGGCTGCTGGTCGCCGATCGGCTCCTCCCCTTCCGCGGCGATGTAGTACGTGGCGAAGCCGTCCTGGACCTCCGGGAACACGTGGAGGTTCACGATGTGCCCGAGCTCGTGCGCGATGACGCCGGCGATCGCCTCGTCCGAGTACGTGGGTTGGAGCAGGCCGGAGAGCAACGTGACCACGAGGGTCGACTTCTCGCCATCTGCGGAAGGGATGACGAACGCATTCTCGGAGGGATCATCGAGGACGACGACGGAGAGACGCCGGGCGGCGAGCCGGTCGATCGCGTGCGCCGCGGGGAAGGTGCTCCACACGCGATCCGCGATCGCACGGGCGCGCACGAAGAGCGGGTCGCCGACGGGGAGCGGCGAGGAGAACGTGACCTCCGCGACCAAGGCGGCCGCGCTGGCGTCGTCGGGGAACTCCTGGAAGCAGTCGAGGTCCGGGATGCCGCACGCGAGCTCGAGCTGGCACGTGCCGTCTCCGTACTCGACGTCGTCACACGTCTGCAGCTCGGGGGCATCGGCAGGTGCATCGTCGCCGCATGCGGCGAGCAGCAGGAGGAGCGGGGCAAGTCGCATGCGATGCCGTATCACGGGAAGCGTCCCGGCGAGCTGGCAGAGTCCGGCGAGCGCATACCACGCTCCACCGGCGGGAATACCGGAGGTCACTGGCGCGTTGCTCGACGATGCGGGTCCTCGGCCTCCTCCTCCTGATGCTCCCAGCCGCGGGGTACGCGACCGGGATCTGCGAGGACACCGGCACGACCTACGGCGCGCCCACGCTGTTCTCCGAGGCGCTGGAGGCGTTCGCGGTGCCGGCGACGCTCGCGTGGTGCGAGGAGCGCCAGGACGAAGGATCGATCGATGAAGTGCGCGGCACGATCGCGTACACCGAGCTGCGCGACGTGCGCGGCAACGTGCTCGGCGCGCTCTCGGCGGTGACCGGCGACGATGCGAAGCGGCTCGAGGAGGAGGTGGGCGTGTTCGAGGCGGTGCCCGCAGCACAGCTCGCCACCGCGCTCGCCGCGCACGGGTTCGCGCCGATCGTCGCGCGCGGACCGACGAAGAACCGCTGCACGATCAAAGGGGCGTGGAAGGCGACGCCCGGACAGCAGGACAACGGGTTCCCGGCAGCGGAGCTCGCGGTCGAGGTGCGCGCGGGCAAGCGGCGACTGCTGCGACGCGAGGTCGGCGTCGTCGCGGAGGCCCGCCGCGGCGACGAGGTGGTCGTGGCACACGTCCGCGCGACGCAGCGGAAGATCGCGTTGTTCACGCTGCGACCGACGTGCAGCGGCCCGCCGCCAGGCTACTTCGGCCCCGACGATGGGGGCAGCTGCTACCAGATCGATGACGTGCAGGTGACGCTCCTCGATGCGAGCGCCGGTCCGCTCGCGCGCTGCTTCGCGAAATGAACCGGCTCCTTACGCAGGCCTGACATCCGATGAGCAACGTCGGTTAGATCGGATGTGTCGGAAGGGCGTTCCACATCCCTGGAGGCCCCATGCGTCCTGCTCTTGGTCTGTCCGCGATCGCCCTAACGCTGTCCATCACCGCCGCCGCCGACACCAAGTCGGATCCGAAGCTCGCACTCTCGGAGCAGGCCACCCTGCTGGCGCCGATCCAGGTCGACAGCGTGACGATCACACCGATCGTCGCGACCGCCACCGGGATGCCGAAGCAGGACCCGGAGCTGCTCGTGCTCGACGAGGGCATGGCGAGCAAGCAGGTCCGCATCACCGAGTTCGACGAGGGCAACGTCAACAGCCTGACGTTCCGCAACGACGCCGACCGCCCGGTGTTCCTGCTCGCCGGTGAGGTGATCCTCGGCGGCAAGCAGGACCGCATCATCGGCAAGAACACGGTCATCCCGGCCAAGACGACGCAGGAGGTGCCCGTGTTCTGCGTCGAGCACGGCCGGTGGGACAACTCGAGCAAGTCGTTCGCGACGGCGAACGCGCTCGCGCACGGACGCCTGCGCTACCAGGCCAGCTACGAGAGCCAGCAGGACGTGTGGAACGAGGTCGCGCGCAAGAACGAGCTGCGCAAGACCAAGAGCTCGACGGACACCTACCGCAAGGTGGCGACGCAGCAGTCGGACGGCACGCTGGCCAAGCGCGAGAAGGCGATCGAGGCGGCGCTCGCGAAGCTGCCGGCCGAGGACCGCAACCGGATGATCGGGTACGCCGTCGCGCTCAACGGCAAGGTCGCCACCGTCGACATGTTCGCGTCGCCGAAGCTGTTCAACAAGCTGCAGAAGAAGCTGGTGAAGTCGTACCTCACCGAGGCGATCGACATCGCCGCCGCGAAGGATGCGAAGCCGCCGACGGCGACCCAGGTCAAGACGTTCATGGCCGACGTGGACAAGGCCGCGGAGCAGGAGAGCTACAAGACCAAGGCGGCGAGCACCAAGATGAAGAAGGCCCCGCACGCGGCGAAGGCCTCGGTCGACTTCGCCGACGAGCGGGTCGAGGGTGCGCCGGCCGCGGCGGCCCCCGTCTATCAGAACTATCAGGCGAAGTAGCCGCGGCGTAGACTGGGGCGCGGAGGGCCCCATGACACGCGTCCAGTCCATGCTCGCCGCGCTCGTGCTCGCAGCCGGCTGCGGCGGCAGCGAAGGCGATGGCGACGATCAACCGCCACCGGATCCGATGACGGATCCGGTGACCGGTCCCGCCGCGGGCAATCCGAACGGCGGCTGCACGGTGCCCGCGGGCGCCGGCCTGGCCGACAGCTCGAGCCCGCGCACGGTCGTCGGCACGGGGACGCCCGAGAGCTGCACGGGCGACGCCTTCATCGCGGCGGTCGCGGCGGGCGGTGTGATCACGTTCGACTGCGGTCCGGATCCCGTGACCATCACGCTCGACCGGCCGGCGAAGATCTTCAACGACACCGGGCCCGAGATCGTCATCGACGGCGGCGGCAAGGTCACGCTCAGCGGCGCCGGGCGCACGCGCATCCTCTACATGAACACGTGCGACCAGGCCCAGCACTGGACCACCGATCACTGTCAGGACCAGGATCACCCTCGCCTCACCGTCCAGAACCTCACCTTCATCGACGCGAGCTCCAAGCACGAGACCGAGTACGACGGCGGCGGCGCGATCTGGGCGCGCGGTGGGCGGCTGCGCATCGTGAAGTCGAGGTTCTTCAACAACGTGTGCGCCGACACCGGTCCCGACGTCGGCGGTGCCGCGGTGCGCGCGTTCAGCCAGTTCAACGGCGAGCCGCTCTACGTCGTCGACTCCACGTTCGGCGGCGCCGAGGGCTACGGCAACACGTGCAGCAACGGCGGCGGGATCAGCAGCATCGGCGTGTCGTGGACGGTGCTCAACAGCGTGTTCTCGCACAACCACGCCATCGGCAACGGCGGTAACCCGGCGCAGGCCGACACGCCGGGCGGTGGCAGCGGCGGCGCGATCTACAACGACGGCAACGAGATGACCCTGACCGTCTGCGGCACCCTCATCCACGACAACGACGTCGTGCAGCACGGCAGTGCCATCTTCTTCGTCTCCAACAATCACACCGGCGACGTCCGGATCGACCGCTCGACGATCACGCACAACACCGGCGGCAGCTGGTACACGCAGTACCCGATGATCTCCGCGCACGACGACACCCCGATCATCGTGACCGACTCGACGATTGAACCCTGATCGCGAACCCTGATCGAGCCCCGTGCTCCGGAGGCACGACCGTGCCGCCGCGCTCGGGGTACGCATACCGAGCAGCACGGTTAGGGCGCCTCACAGCGCCTTGTCCGCGTGCAGGATGCCCCGTATCCCAAAGGGGTGATGCCCTCCTTTCGCGCACGCATCCGCGATGCCGTGATGGACCGAGTCCCCGGCGTCCGGCGCCGAGGACCGGCCCTCGCGAACCGCGTCGCGCTCACGTTCGACGACGGTCCCGATGCGATGACCCCACGCTACCTCGAGCTGCTCGACAAGCTCGGCGTGCCGGCGACGTTCTTCCTCGTCGGTCAGCGCGCCGCCGCTCACCCACACCTCGTGCGCGAATATCGGCGCCGCGGCCACCAGATCGCGAGCCACGGCTTCGACCATCGCCGCTTCACACAGCTCGGGCGCCAGGAGCTCCTCGACCAGTGCGCGCGCACCGACGAGGCCATCGGCGGCCAGCTCACCGGGCGCTCGTGGGTGCGCCCACCGCACGGCTCGCTCGACGCGCGCTCCCTGTTCTCGCTGCTGTTCGCGCGCTACACCGTCGCGCTGTGGTCGATCGACACCCTCGACCACGGCGAGCGCGACGCCGACGCCATCGTCGCGCGCTGCGCCGGCGGAGGCGTTCGTCCGGGCGACGTCCTCCTCCTCCACGAGGGCCAGCAGTGGACCCTCGACGCCCTCCCCGGCATCGTCGACGGCCTCCGAACCGCGGGGCTCGAATGCGTGACGATGCACGACCTCTACGCCGCGTGACCTAGGGCGCGCACTCGTTCACGCCCAGGCCGTCGAAGGTATCGACGGCGAAGCCGTCCCACTCGGTGGCCGGGTCGAACGCGTTGGTGCCATCGGTGTCGCCACGCGTGACGGTGCACTTGCGGCGGAGCGTGTTGTCCTGCGTGGACGTCAGGCCCGTGCCCCACTCGCTGCCAGGGTCCACGCCAATTTGGCCGATGACATCGAGAACGACGCCGCCGCAGCGAAGCACCAGTGCATCGTCTCCATTAAAGTCGAACACCGCAGAGTTGGTGAGCACGTCGCAGACATCCTTCAACGGCTGCGAAGTAGTCGCATCATCGCAGAACACCCGCACGTCATTCGGCGCGATCGTGCCGGTAAGGGAGAACGAGGACGACACGGTCATGCTGCCGTTGTTGTGCTGCTGGAGGACACACGCATTCGCCGCGAGGTCGTACGGGGTGGTCACCGAGGGATTGCGGAGCTCGATCGCCTTGTTGAAACTGGCGCCCTCGACGTACTCGCTGATCAGGATCGGCTCGATCGTGCACGTCGCGCTGCAGCCGTCGCCATCCGTCGCGTTGCCGTCATCGCAGGTCTCGCCGGGCTGGATCACGCTGTCGCCACACGCCTCCGGCTCGACCTCGCAGATCTGACCGACGACGAACGTCGTCAGGTTGCAGTTGGTGTCGGCCCACGTCGGCTCGCCATCGACGAGGTGCAGGCAGTCCGCGGCAGCGCCGAGTCCTTCGTCGTTGTCGGGCTCGCCCGTGGCGAAGTTGGTATAGGCCCACGTCTCGCCGGTGACCCACTGGAACACGGTGTCCGTCGTGTTCGCGTCGTCGGCCGCCCCGATCCACGGCGACTGGTCTGCGGCCTGGAGCGACGCGACGATGGTCTGCTCGCCGGCGCTGGTGATGGTGGCCAGGTAACCGCCCGCGTCGACGCATGCGGTCTGCGCGTCGGCGTAGGTCGTCATCGTGTCGTCGTAGGCGACGTAGCAGTGACCGGTGAACGGATCGACCGTGAAGCGATTACCACCGGGGAACGCGGTCGCATCGCACACCACGCCCTCAACGCACTGGCTGGTGCACCCGTCGTCATCGTCGAGGTCGCCGTCGTCGCACTCCTCGTCGGGCGTGACGACGCCGTCACCACACGCCGACTCCACCGAGACCGTCACGGTCGCGGTGTCGCTCACCGTGCCGTCGCTCACCGTGTAGGTGAACGAGGCGGTGCCGAGGAAGTCCGTAGTCGGCGTGAACGTGATCACGCCGCCCGCGAGCGAGACGCTGCCGTTCATGGCATCGCCGACCGCCGTCACCGACAGCGACGGGCCATCGATGTCGTTGTCGTTCGCGAGCAGCGTGGCCTCCGCGATCAGCGTGTCCGTGTTGCCCAGCGCGGTCACGGTGTCGTCACCGGCCACGGGGGCATCATTGACCGGCGTGACCGTCACGGTGACCACGCCGGTGTCGGACGCAATCGTGTCCGACACGGTGTACTCGAACGTCGCGGTGCCGTTGAAGTTCGCCGCCGGCATGAACGTGATCGCGCCGCCCGCGAGCTGGACCGTGCCGTTGGTGGCGTTGCCGACCGCCGTCACCGAGAGCGTCGCGCCGACGTCGATGTCGAGATCGTTGAGCGCGAGGTTGGCCGCGGTGAAGACGAGCTGCGTATCCTCGGGCGTCGTCGCGCTGTCACCGACGGCCTCGGGGGCATCGTTGACCGGCGTCACGGTGACGGTGACCGTGCCGGTATCGGTCAGGGTGCCGTCGGAGACGGTGTACGTGAAGGTCGCGGTGCCCTCGAAGTTCGCGGCGGGCGTGTACGTGACGATGCCGCCCGCGAACGAGACGGTGCCGTTCGAGGCGTTACCGACGGTGGTGATACTGAGCACCGCGCCCGTGTCGGGGTCGGAGTCGTTGGCGAGGAGCGTCGCGCTCGGGATCATCACCGAGCTGTCCTCGGCGACGGTGGCCGTATCGTCGGTCGCGGTCGGGGCGTCCGGGGCCGCCGTCACGTTGACGGTCACGAGGCCGACGTCAGTCGAGATGCCATCGGAGACCGTGTACTCGAACGTGGCCGCGCCCTCGAAGTTGGCCGCCGGCGTGAACGTGATGGTGGTGCCGGCGAGCTGCACGCTGCCGTTCGTCGCGTTGGCGACGGCGCTCACCACGAGCGTCTGGGGGTCGGGATCGACGTCGTTGGCGACCAGGGTCGCTCCGTCGAGCACGAGCGCCGTGTCCTCCGCCGTCGAGGCGGTGTCGTCGACGGCGACGGGGACCACGTTCGGGATGACCGTGACCGTGACGGTGCCGGTGTCCATGAGGACGCCGTCGAAGACCGTGTACTCGAACGTCGCGGTGCCGTCGAAGCCCGCCGCCGGCGTGAACGTGACGATGCCGCCCGCGAGCTGGACGGTGCCGTTCATCGCGTTGGCGACGGCGGTCACCATCAGCGTGTCGCCATCGACGTCGAGGTCGTTGGCCGCGAGATCCGTCCCGGAGACCACGAGCGGCGTGTCGACCGCCGTCGCGCGCATGTCATCGACGGCGACCGGCGCGTCGTTCACCGCCATGACGTTGACGGTGACCGTGGCGGTCGCCGTCGAGGTGCCGTCGGTGATCGTGTAGGTGAACGTCACGGTGCCGTTCGCGTTCGGCGCCGGGGTGTAGGTGATGACGGTGCCGGAGAGCGAGGCCGTGCCGCTCGACGCGGTGCCGACGGCGGTGATGGTCAGCGTGTCGCCATCGCCGTCGGTGTCGTTCGCGAGCAGGTCCGACGCATCGATCATGATCGGCGTGTCCTCGACCGCGTCGATCGTATCGTTCACGGCGACCGGGGCGTCGTCGACCGCGCCGACGGTCACGGTGACCGTGCCGACGTCGGTGAGGTTGCCGTCGCTCACCGTGTAATCGAACGTCGCGGTGCCCGTGAAGTTGGCGGCGGGCGTGTACGTGATGTCGGTGCCGGCGATCGCGACCGTGCCGCTCGACGCGTTGTCGACGATGGTCACCACGAGCGCGTCGTTCTCGACGTCGGTGTCGTTCGCGAGCAGATCGGCGGCGTCGATCACGACCGCGGTGTCCTCGTCGGTGTTCGCGGTGTCATCGACGGCCACCGGCGCGTCGTTCACGGGGGTGACCGTGACGGTGACGAGCCCGGTGTCGATGAGCGTGCCGTCCGAGAGCGTGTACTCGAACGTCGCGGTGCCGACGAAGTTCGCGTCCGGCGTGAACGTCACGTCGCCAGACGCGAGCGCGACGGTGCCGTTGGTCGCGTTGTCGACCGCGGTGACCGTCACCGTCTGCCCGTCGGGATCGGAGTCGTTGCTGATCAGCGTCGCGTCGGAGATCACGAGCGGCGTGTCTTCCGCGGTGGTCGCGTCGTCGTCCACCGCGACCGGCGCATCGTTCGCGCCGCCGACGGCGACCGTCACCGTGCCGGTGTCGGTGCTCGTGCCATCGCTGACGGTGTACGTGAACGTCGCGTTACCGACGAAGTCCGTCGTGGGTGTGAACGTGATCGTTGTACCCGCGAGCGCGACGGTGCCGTTGGTCGCGCCGCTGACCGCGGTCACGCTGAGCGTATCGCCGGCATCGACGTCGGTGTCATTCGCGACCAACTGCGCTTCGGTGAGCACGAGCGCCGTGTCCTCGGGGGTCGCGAACGAGTCGTCGACCGCGACCGGTCCATCGTTCGTGGGCGTGACGATGACCGTCACGGTCGCGACGGTCTCCGTGGTGCCGTCGGAGACCGTGACCGAGAACGTGTCGGCGCCGTTGAAGTTCGCCTCGGGTGTATAGGTCAGCGCGAGCTCCGCATTGGTGACGGTGCCGTGCATCGGCGTGCCGAGCGTGAGCGTCAGCGGATCGCCGTCGGCGTCGGTCGCCACGAGCGTCCCGGTCACGGGCAGATCCTCCGTCGTGCTCAACGACAGAGGCTCCACGACGGGTGCGGTGTTCTCGCCGCCGGTCCGGACGATGTTGTCTCCGCAGCCCGCCAGCACCGTCGCCGCAACGATGAACGAATGACCTAGAACGCGCGCCAGCAACATGGGCGCGACCGTATCACGGGCACGCGATCATCTTGGACGCCTCGCCGGTGGGAACACTCTCGACGCCGGTCGTGCTGTACGACGCGACCGTGATGTAGACGGTACCGTTCGGAAGGTCCGTCAAACGGTAGCTGCACTTCAGCTGCGTCACGGTCTCGCCCGCGTCCCCGCACGCCATCGCTTCGCCCATCGCGCACGAGCTGGCCATGACGTCGGCTTCGTTGTCGTAGGGGCCGCCCATCGTCGTGCCCCAGCGCACCTTGAAGCCGCCGAGATCGGTCAGGCAGCTGCCATCGGTGTTCGCGACCGGGCCGTCCCACGACAGCAGCGCTTCATTGCACGCGGCCGGCGCGACGCAACGCAGCCCCGAGCACGTCGTGCCGCACGTGCAGTCATCGCTCGTGGCGCACGTCTCGCCGACGCCGGCGTCCGGCATCGAGCAGACGTCGCCGTCGGGCGTGTCGCCGGCATCCGGGTTGTCGCTGCTGGATTCCGCACCGCACCCCGCGACCACCATCGTGAGGACGAAGAACCTGGCGATCGTTCGCATGCTGGCCGGTGCTGCAACGGCCGGACCCGTAGCGATCGCTAGCGATTCCGGTCGCCTGTGCTTTCGCGGCCGGGGGCACGCGCCCTCGGTGGCTACTCGCGTTGCACGTGCGCCAGGGCGGTGTGGCGCGCTGCGCCTCTCGTGCTGTCGTCGCAGGCCAGTGCGTCACGCGGCCGCGATCACACCTGGACGCCCAGCTTCTTCGCGGTCTCGATCGAGAGCTTGCGCGCTTCGCCCGAGAGCTGCGCGCCGTACGCGATCGCGTCCTTCGCCAGCTGCGCCCACTGGTTCACCGCGTCGTGCGCGTGCGTGGCCACCTGCTGCTCGACCGCCGCGTACTGCTCGGCGAACGTCTGCCAGCGCGCGACCGAGTCGGCCACCAGCTTGGAGAACGCTTGCTGGCTCTGCGCCCACGCACCCGTCGGGTCGAACGACGTGAACGCCCCCATGAACGGGTTCGAGGTCTCGGTCTTCGGGGTGGTCTTGGTCTCGGTGTTCGCCATCGCTGTGTTCCTTTCGCGCGCCACCCTAAGGACCTCGTGGCCTCCTGTCAACCGCGAATTGTTGCAGCGCAACATGATTCCGCGTGCATCGCGCGCCGTAAGTCTCCGATTTTTCGTGAAGCATGACGCGGTCGCAATATTTTCATCTTGCATCGCAAGGTGGACGTGGGCTATCGCATCGCGCGATGACGAAGCTGCCCGAGCAACCGCTCAGCCGCGAGGTGATGGAGATGAACCAGCCAGCGCCAACGCGCGCGTATCGCTACTACGTGCTCGCGATCCTCGTGCTCGTGTACACGCTCAACTTCCTCGACCGGCAGATCCTCGGAATCCTCGCCGCGCCGATCAAGAAGGAGCTGTCGCTCACCGACTCCGAGCTCGGCCTGATGGCTGGCCTCGCATTCGCGGTCCTGTACTCGACGCTAGCTCTGCCCATCGCATGGTTGGCGGATCGTTCGAGCCGCCGCCGGATCATGGCGTGGGCGCTCGGCCTGTGGAGTCTGTTCACCGCGGTCTGCGGCTTCGCGCAGGGCTTCGGGCATCTATTCCTCGCGCGTATCGGCGTCGGCGTCGGTGAGGCGGGTGGCGTCGCGCCCGCGTACTCGATGGTCTCGGACTACTTCCCGAAGCATCAGCGCGCGCGCGCCCTCTCGATCTATTCGCTCGGCATTCCGATCGGCAGCGGCTGCGGCATCCTGTTCGGCGGCCTGATCGCCGCGAACATCGACTGGCGGTGGGCGTTCTTCATCGTCGGCACCGCCGGCGTCGTGCTCGCACCGGTGTTCCGCGCCACCATCAAGGACCCGCCGCGCGGCGGCTTCGGCACCTCGGAAGCGGCTGCGAAGGCGAAGGCGCCCTCGTTCAGCGAGGTCCGCCGCACGATCACGAGCAAGCGTTCGTTCTGGCTGATGGCGCTCGGCGCGGCATCGAGCTCGGTGTGTGGCTATGGCCTGGCGTTCTGGCTGCCGTCGTTCTTCCAGCGCAGCATGGGGCTCTCCCTCGTGGAGACGGCCTGGTACTACGGCGCGATCACGTTCTTCGGCGGCTGCCTCGGGATCATGGGTGGCGGCATCCTGGCCGACCGCATGGGCGCGCGATCGAAGGCCGCCTATCCGCGGATTCCCGCCGTCGCTTTCTTGATCGCGATGCCGTGCTTCTTGATCGCGATCAACACCTCGTCGCTGTTTGCCGCGTTCCCGCTGTTCCTCGTGCCGACGGCGTTGAACCTGATGTGGCTCGGACCGATCTTGACGGCGGTCCAGCACCTCGTTCCCGGGAACATGCGCACGACCGCGTCGGCGATGTTCCTCATGGTCAACAACCTGCTCGGGATCGCGGTCGGCAATTACTACTTCGGCGCCGTGTCCGACGCGCTCCGCCCGCACTACGGCGATCAGTCGCTGCGCTATGCGATCTACACCGGGCTCGGGTTTTACGTGATCGCCGCGATCCTGTTCGTTCTCGCGTCGAAGTCGCTGGCGAAGGATTGGGTCGACGACAGCGGCCCGAAGGCCGGTTGAGTCGACGACGCGGTCAGCTCTTCTTCTTGCGCGGCGCGCGGGCGGGCTTGGCGGCGAGGCCCTCGCGGATCGCGGCCTTGAGCTCGTCGAGCTCGCGGCGCATCGCGGCGACGTCATCGCGCGCGGCCGCGGGCTCCGCCGCTGGCTGCTCCTCGTGCTCGTGCGCTGCGGGTGGCGGCGGCGCCGGCGTGAAGCTGCCGCTGGGGGCGGCGGGATAAGCGGGGTAGCCCGGCTGCGGGAACCCGGCGAACGGGCCGCCCATCCACATCCGCGCGAGGGCGTCGCTCGCGGCGACCGGGATCTGGGTGAGCGGATTGTAGGCCGCGAGGTTCTGCACGCCGCGCTTGGCCTGCAGGTACAGATCGAGCGCGCCGGTGACGTAGCGGCTGAAGAACTCCGCGAGAGCGTCGTCGGAGAGCCGGATCATCTGGGTGAGGAGCTGGACCGGCAGGAACTTCGCGGCGTTGCCGGTCTCGAGCACGATCTGGGTCAGCGTCGCCTGCGTGAGGTCCTCGCCGGTCTCCGCGCCGACGACCCGAACGTCGACGCCGGAGCGGATCTTGGTCGCTAGCTCGTCGAGGGTCACGTAACGGCTGTCGCCGGTGTCGTAGAGCCGGCGGTTGCCGTACTTCTTGATCGTGACTGCGGCCACGGGCGGACCCTACCGGTGGCATTGTTGCGCTGCAAGCGCTGTTTTTGCTGCGCCGCAAAAGAGCTGTTGACAGCCGGCCCGGCTGGGTCGTAGCGTGCGCGCCATGTTTCGGGCCGCACCCCTGCTCGCGATGTTGCTCTGCAGCATGACCGGGTGCGGAGGTGACAGCGGCGCGGCGTGCATGGTGGACGAGGACTGCCCGTCGCGGTTCTGCCGCGCGGATGGCACCTGCGCTCCGGCCGAGGATGCAGCGGGCGGCGCGGACATGGCAGGCGACGATGCGCCGGGCGATGGCGGGGGCGCGTGCACGCCGAACCACGACGGCAGCCTGACGCTGGCCGAGCTGCCGCTGATGGCCGGCAAGATGGCCACGTTCCGCGTCGCGCTCGACGCGACCTTCGACACCGCGGGCACGCCGGATGGCGGCGGCGCGCGGCGGTGGGATCTGAGCGGCGCGCTCGCCAACGATGCGGATCGCGCGCTCGGCCTGCTGTCGCCCACAGGCACGTGGTGGGCGGCGACGTTCCCGACGGCGTCGTACGCGTCGACGCTGTCCGCGGAGTCGGATCTGCTCGGCGTGTTCCACGTCGACGCGACCGGGCTGACGCTGCTCGGCGTGGTGTCGCCCACCGCGGGCGGCGCACGCACCGAGCTCGAGTACGATCCCCCCGCGCAGGTGCTGGCGTTCCCGATCACCGACGGCGCGACCTGGACGTCGGAGTCGATCGTGTCGGGCCTCGTGCAGGGCGTGGCCGGCGCGTACTCCGAGGAGTACGCGTCGATGGTCGACAAGGTCGGGACGATGAAGACGCCCTACGGCGAGTTTCCCGTCGTCCGCGTCGCCACCGACCTCACGCGCACGAGCGGCGGGTTCACGATCTTGACCAAGCGCACGTTCGCGTGGATGAGCGAGTGCTTCGGCGCCGTCGCGAACGTGTCGTCGCAGGACTACGAGACCTCGGCCGAGTTCAACGACCCGGCGGAGGTGCGGAGGATCGCGCCGTGAAGCTCCTCGGCGCCGCGCTCTCCCTCGCGCTGCTCGCGGGCTGTCCGCAGTTCCACGCGGGGCCGCTCCCCGGTGCGCCGACCGATGCGACGTTCGTCGACGTCGGCGGCGTGAAGGTGCGTTATCGCGAGGCGGGGCAAGGCCCGGCGGTCGTGTTGATCCACGGGTTCGCCGCGTCGAGCGACAGCTGGCAGACCGTGCAGCCCGTGCTCGCGAAGCACCACCGCGTGATCGCGATCGACCTCAAGGGGTTCGGCTGGACGAGCCGCCCCGGCGGTGACTACAGCCCGGCCGCGCAGGCGCAGCTCGCGTGGAGCGTGCTCGATCAGCTCGGCGTCACCGACGTCGCGATCGTCGGCCACTCGTGGGGCTCCTCGGTCGCGCTGTCCATGGCGGTGGCGCGGCCGGAGCGCGTACGGCGCGTCGCGCTGTACGACGCGTACGTCTACGACGATCAGGTGCCGTCGTTCTTCCGCTGGGCGGATCGCGGGGCGATCGGCGAGGCGCTGTTCGCGCTGTACTACCGGCAGCGGATCGAAGAGCGCGTTCCGCTCGCGTACTTCGACGATCGCTGGGTGACGCAGGCGCGCGTCGAGCACGTCGAGCACGAGATGGCGCGCCCCGGCACCGTGGCCGCCGCGCTCGCGACGGTGCGCGGCCATCACTTCGCGGCGCTGCACCGGAAGCTGACTTCGTTCCGTCGCCCGGTGCTGCTGCTGTGGGGCGAGGACGACGACGTGACGCCGCTGCGGTTCGCGCATCGCCTGCTCGCCGAGCTGCCGAACGCGCGGCTCGAGACCTATCCGCGCTGCGGCCACCTGCCGATGGTCGAGGCGCACGGCCCGTCGACGCGCGACCTGTTGACGTTCCTCGCCGAGGACGGACGACCGGATGGAAGCGACCGCAACGCCAACGACGCTGCTGGACACGATGACGCACGCGGTGATGGAGGCGGTGACGCAAGCGATGTCGAAAGCCCTCGCGCGGGCGGTGGCCAGGGCGGTGGCGGCGGCGGTGGTGCCGGTCATGGCACGGGCGGTGGCGACGGCGCTGCAAGCGTCGCCGACGCGAGCGAGGCCCCCGGCTCCGCCGCAGCGCCCGCGACCGACGACGTCGAGGCGGCGATCGCCGCGGCCGCGCCCACGCCGCTGCCCGCGATCTACGAGCGGCCGCTGCCCGCCGGCGCGGAGCTCGCCACGCTCGGCGCGGAGCTCACGCCCCGGCTGTACGCCGCCTCGCGCGAGCACGTGAAGCTCGCGATCCACGGCGGGTTCCGGTTCCGCGAGCAGGCCCTGTGGAACCTCGATCTCGATCGTGGTCTCGACACGCGTGGCGAGCCTTTGTATCCGGTGCCGCTCGGCGGCGGCCAGGAGCTGCACGCGGGCGACCTGCGCGCGCGGACCGACGTCGCCGTGTATGCGCCCGGCGTCGGGGTGGCGGTGAAGGCGCGCATCGACTGGCTCGACAACGTCGCGCTCGGCGGTGACCCGGAGCTCGCGGGCGGCACACCGGCGACCGCGCTCGGCCAGCGCCCGACGGCGGTGGTCGTGAAGCGCGCGTGGGGAGAAGCGCTGACGCCGTTCGGCGTGCTCGCCGCGGGCCGCATGGGCGCGCACTTCGGGCTCGGCATCACCGTCAACGGCGGTGACTGCGACGACTGCGATCGCGGTGACGCCGCGGATCGCCTCGCGTTCATCTCGCCCCTGTTCGGTCACCTCGTCGCCGTCGCGTGGGACGTCGCGGCGCGCGGACCGTTCACGCGCCCGCACGACGGTGGCCACGCGGTCGCGCTCGAGCCCGCCGACAGCGCCTCGGGCGTGACGCTCGCGCTGTTGAAGACGCACGTGCCGGCCGCCCTCGAGCGCCGCGCACAGGCCGGGCTCTCCAGCGTCGAGTACGGCGGCTACGTCGCCACGCGCTCGCAGGACACCGACGTGCCCGCGAGCTACCTCCCGGTCGCGCCGCCGGCGACGTTCACCAGCAACGACCTGATGGCGCGCGGGTTCTCCGCGCTGACCGCGGGCGCATGGCTGCGCATCACGCGCGCGGGCTTCCGCCTCGAGGGCGAGCTCGCGTACGCCCACGCGAAGCTCGCGCAGCCGTCGGTGATCGCCGGCGCCGAGATCACGACGCCGGTGACCAGCGATCAGCTCGGGCTCGCGGTGCAGTCCGAGGTGGGCAGCGGGCGCGTACGGTTCGGCCTCGACGGCGGGTATGCGAGCGGCGACGATGCCCCCGGCTTCGGCGCGTTCCCCCGGCTCGGCGATGCGGCGCCGCGTCCCGGCTCGCTCGACGGTGCGCAGGCCAACCCGCCGCGCGATCGCACCGTCGACAACTTCCGCTTCAACCCCGACTACCGCATCGATCAGATCTTGTTCCGCGAGATCATCGGCACGGTCACCGATGCGATCTACGTGCGCCCGCACCTGCGCACGACGCTGCTCACCGTCGGCGCCGGCCGGCTCGAGGCGAGCGCCGCGCTGATCGCATCGTGGGCGGTCGAGCCGACGTCGACGCCGAGCGGCGCGCGCGACCTCGGGATCGAGCTCGATCCCGAGCTGCGCTACACGAGCCGCGATGGCTTCGCCGGCGCCCTCACCTACGGCGTGCTGCTGCCCGGCGCTGCCTTCGACAATCCCGACGCGCTGACACCCACTACGCTGGAGGCCAAGGCCGCGCACGTGCTGCGCGCGCGCCTGTGGTTCGTGTTCTGATGCGCACCGCACTCGTCCTCCTCCTCGTCGGATGTGGCGTCAACCAGACGCCGCAGCCCGAGCCGCCGCCGGCGCTGCCCGAGTGCACGCCGAACCGCGACGGTCAGATCACCGCCGACGAGCTGCCGATCGCGTACGGCGCCACCCTCGCCTACTACGCCTCGCCGAGCGGCGCGATGCGCACGATCGATACCGCCGACACCGCGTGGGACCTGTCCGAGGAGCGCGCGGATGACGAGGTCGTCGGGCTCGGGCCGCAGCAGCTCGGTGCGCAGTGGTACGCGCCCTCGTACCCCACCGGTCAGTTCGCGACGGACGCGGGCGGCGGCCTCGACGGCATCTACCACCAGGACGACCGCGCGCTGTGGCTCGACGGGCTCGCCTCGCGCGAGCCGGCGCCGGCCGCCGGGAAGACGCTCGTGCGCTACGCCGAGCCGGTCGCGCTGCTGCGGTTCCCGCTCGCCGACGGCGCGACCTACCGCACCACCGCGCAGATCCCCGACGGCACGATCGCGGGGCTGCCGTTCATCGGCACCGACGAGCTCGACGTCGATGTGACGTCGGGCGTGCTCGAGGTGCCGTACGTGAAGTTCACGCCCGCGCTGCGCGTGCGCCTGCACGTGACGCGGCGCCCGTCGACGGGCACGCCCGTGGTGGGGCGCCGCACGACGCTGTTCCTGTTCGAGTGTTTCGGCGAGGTCGCCCGCGCGGAGAGCCGCGTCGACGAGCCGTCGCCTGACTTCACCAATGCCGTGTACCTGCGGCGGTTCGCGCTAGGAGTGGAACCATGATCTGGGACCTGTGGAAGCAAGGCTTCAACGCGTGGGAGCGAGCGACCACGCAGTACATGGAGAAGGTGCTGTCGAACCCGTCCGTGCTCGGCCCCGCGGGCGCGATGCTCACCGCGGCGATGAAGACCAAGGCCGCGACCGATCGCGCGATCAGCGCGTGGTGGTCGACGGTGGGGCTCCCGACGCGCCGCGATCAGGAGCGCACGCTGCACAAGCTCAACCAGCTCGAGAGTCGGCTGTATGACCTCGAGGAGAAGCTGCGGAGCTAAGCCATGGACGTCACGCCGCTCCTCGTTCCGCAGGCCGCGCCGCGCGCCGTGTTCGACAAACTACCGACGCACCGGCATCGCGTGCGGTTCCACGTCCGCGCCGGCAACGCCTGGCACCCCGTCACCTGGGGTCAGTTCGCGCTGCAGCTCCGCGGCGTCGCGCGCTGGCTCATCGAGCGCGAGGTCGAGCCGGGCGATCGCGTCGCGATCTTCGCGCCCAACTCCGTCGCGTGGGCGAGCGCGGCGCTCGGCGTGCAGACCGCGGGCTGCGTGTTCGTGCCGATCTACCCGGCGTCGACCGCGGATCAGATCTCGTACATCCTCGACCACTGTGAGGCGAAGGTCGTGTTCGTCGCCGGCACCGAGCAGCTCGCGCGCGTGGAAAAGGCGCGCGGCCAGCTGGCGCGGCCGATCGACGTCGTCGGCCTCGATGGCTGTGCGTGGCACCCCGACGCGCCGGTGACCGACGACACGTCGATCCGCGCGGCCTCCGCGCGCGACGCGGGCGCGCCCACGCTCGTCGACGCGCGCCTCGGCGCGATCGAGCTCGATGCGCCCGCGCAGCTGCTGTACACGAGCGGCACCTCCGGTAACCCGAAGGGCGTCCCGCTCACGCATCGCAACGTCGGCCGCAACGGCTGCGACTGGCTCGCGTGCAACGCGCCGCTGCTCGCCGAGGGCGATCGCGATCTGCTGTGGCTGCCGATGAGCCACATCTTCGGGTTCGGCGAGATGTGCCTCGGCAACACGCTCGGCTGGGAGACCTACCTCGCATCGCCGGCCGACGTGCTCGACCTGCTCCCCGAGGTCGCGCCGCAGGTGTTCTTCAGCGTGCCCGCATACTGGGAGAAGATCGCGCGCGCGATCCAGGCAGGGCCCGACACCACGGAGGCTCGCAGCGAGGCGCTGCGCCGCGTGACCGGCGGCCGGCTGCGGTTCTGCCTCTCGGGCGGCGCGGGCCTCAAGCTCGAGATCAAGCAGCTGCTCCACGCGGCCGGCCTGCTCGTGATCGAAGGCTACGGCCTGACCGAGACGTCGCCGACCTTGACGCTCAACCGTCCCGACAGCTTCCGCTTCGACGCGGTCGGTACGCCGCTGCCGTCGGTGCAGCTCAGACTCGATACCGACGGCGAGATCCTCGCCAGGGGCGAGAACGTGTTCACCGGCTACTTCAAGGATCCGGATGCGACCGCGGCCGCGTTCACCGACGACGGCTGGTTCCGCACCGGCGACATCGGCCGCTGGACCGAGGACGGGTTCCTCCAGATCATCGATCGCAAGAAGGACATCCTCGTCACCGCGGGCGGCAAGAACATCCCGCCCGCGAACATCGAGGCGAGGTTCGTCGACGATCCGGTGATCGAGCGCGTGGTCGTCTACGGGGACAGCCGCCCGTACCTGGTCGCGGCCGTGTGGCTGCGCCCGGACGCCCTGCCCGATGCCGCCCCCGACGAGCGCGCGCGCACCGTCGCGGCGCGCGTCGAGGACGTCAACCGCGAGCTCGCGCGCTACGAGAGCATCAAGCGCCACTTCATCGCGGAGCTGCCGCTCACCGTCGAGGACGGCCTGCTCACGTCTTCGCTCAAGCTGCGCCGCAAGGCGGTCTACGATCGCCTGCGCGACCGGTTCGAGGCACTCTACGCATGATGCCGCCGAAGCGCTCGCCCCTCGACTCGGTCGCCGCGCTGCTGCGGCGCGCGCCGCGCGGCTTCATGCCGAAGGTGGGACAGACGCCGCACACCGTGGCGTGGAGCGAGAACAAGTGGCGCCTGCTCCACTTCGCGCCGGCGACCCGCCGCTACGCGACGCCGATCCTGATGGTGCCGTCGCTGATCAACCGCTGGTACGTGCTCGACCTCGCGCCCGAGCGGTCGCTGATCGAGTGGCTCGTCGCGCGCGGTCACGAGGTCTACTGCATCGATTGGGGCACGCCGTCCGGCGAGGATCGCTACCTCACGTGGGATGACATCGGTGGCCGCTACGTCGGACGCGCGGTCCGCGTCGCCGCGCGCACGTCGGGCACCGGCGGCGTGCACGTCCTCGGCTATTGCCTGGGCGGCACGCTCGCCACCGCGTACGTCGCCGCGTTCCCCGAGCGCGTCGCCTCACTCACCGCGCTCGCCGCACCGATCGACTTCTCCCAGGCCGGCATCATGGCGACGTGGACGCAGACGCCCACGTTCGACGTCGGCGCGATCGTCGAAGCGTTCGGCAACGTGCCGTGGCAGCTGCTCCAGGCCTCGTTCAACATGCTGCGCCCGACGCTGCGCGCCTCCAAGGCCGTCGCCGTGCTCGACCGCGCGTGGGACGACGAGTTCCTCGACGGCTTCCTCGCCACCGAGCACTGGGGCAACGACAACGTCTCGTTCCCCGGCGCGTGCTACCAGCGCTACATCGAGGAGCTGTACCGCGGCAACAAGCTCGTTACCGGCGAGTTCACCGTGCTCGGCAAGCGGGCGCTGCTGTCCTCGATCACCTGCCCCGTGCTCGCGATCGCGTTCCAGGACGATCACATCGTCCCCGTCGGAAGCGCGCAACCGCTGATCGATCACGTGGGCGGCCGCGACAAGCAGATCCTCGTCGATCGCGGCGGCCACGTCGGCGCCGTCGTCTCGCGCAAGGCCGCCGAGCGCCTGTGGCCCGCACTGTCGACGTTCTGGGCACAGCGCGACTGATCGCGCGCGATACGGCGCGGTCTGCACGCGATCTGTCGTGACCCAGCAGGCTCGGCTGCGCCGCGCCCCGCGCGTGGCGCCGAGATCGTGACAGCAGCTCGTCAGGATCTCGGCGAGACCGCGGCCCGCGGCGTCGAGAACCTGACGACGACGACGCTCCCCGCGTCGATCGGCAGTGGCCCACGCGATGCAGGACGTCGCGGGATGCGTTGGGTCGTCTTGCCCTGTGTGCTCGCGGCGGGTTGCATGCAGGACGCAGACGGTCGGATCTGCCGCGACAGTCCGCCGTGGATCAGCGACGGCATGGACACGTGTCCCGCCCCCGGGGACGCCGATGGTGACGATTCCGTGTACCGAACGTACGCCTACCCATCCGCGATCGAGACCGCGGGCGGCGCGCGGATCGCGATGCGGACGCGGGAAGGTGACCTCGACGAGGTCGTGATCACGACGCTCGACTACGCGACCGGCACCGTCGGTCCTCTCGTGACGGTCCCAGGCACCGTGGGAGTGCCCAGGCTGGCGGGCAACGACAACGGCACGTACTTGACCTGGTTCGATGGTGTCGAGGCGTTCGGCGCCACGCTCGGCTCCGACAGCACGCTCGGTGACACGTTCCGCTACGGCCCGAGCTACGTGAGCCCCGGCGGCGACTCCCATCTCGAACCGTTCGCGATCGATGACCGCTTCCTCGTCGTCGAGTACGACGATCGATATCAGCAGGCGCGCTGGATCGACGCCGAGGGCAACGTCGGCGCCCCATTCCCCTTTCCGGGCCGTGTCGACCGCCAGGGCGTGACCGCCGCGGGCGCGGGCTTCGCCGCGACGATGTACCTGCAGGACGGAGGGCTGTTCATCGCGCGGACGAACGGCGCGACGATCGAGCTCGCACGGCAGGCCGGCCTCGGGTCGCTCGCGATCGATCGCGAGGGCGCGATCCTCGCCGCCTACGGCCGCGTGCTCCGGCGCATCGCTCCTGATGGCAGCACGTCCGAGCACAGCGTCGCATCGACGTACGGCGCTCGGCTGCTCGGCGCGGGGCCACGCGTCTACTGGATCCAGCACCGCGAAGACAGCGCCCAGGACCAGTACGTGATCGCGGAGCTCGATCCGTCCGGCATCCTGCGCGAGCCGACCACGGAGCTCGTCACGCACGAGCTTCGCGACAACATCATGATCGCGATCGAGCCCGTCGGGGACAACGTGTTCGCGTTCAGCCAGGACCACGGCGTCGAGCTGGTGCGCTTCGATGGCGAGCGGGTCGGCCCCGTGCGCGTCGCGGAGTCCTATGCCATCGACGATGGCTGCAACTCCGGTCGCGGCACCGGGCTCGCGCTCGGGCTCGCGCTCGCCGGCCTTCGCCGCCGCCGAACGCGCTGACAACCTCCTACTACTCCCCGCTCGCTCTCTCAGACGCGGGGAACCGGGCATCGGCGCAGCGCCTCTCGGATCAGCGCCTCGAGAGTCGTGGGCTCGTGCGTTCTCTCCCTGCTGATCGCTCGGTCTCGACGTCGCGCTCCCAGCACGCCTACAGTCCGCGCATGCGCTACCTCACGATCGTCCTGCGACGTACCCCGACGGCGCGACGCCCTACGGCCCGCCCGTCGCGGTGATCGTGCGCCGGACGATCGATCCCGCCGCGAAGACCATCGAGGAGTACGTGGTCAACCCGGGCGAGGAGCACCCGGCGACCATGACCCAGCGCGAGGGTGCGGTGTTCGCCGTCGCCGATCCCAAGGGCGCGTACGAAGGCACGCTCACGTTCGAAGGCCCGGCCTGGCAGTTCACGAGCTGGAGCTACGACCTCAAGCCCGCGGGCAAGGGCACGCTCACCGGCCGCGGCGAGGTCTCGCCGACGGCGCTCAAGACCGACAAGCAGTTCCTCGATCCGACCGGTACGCCACGCGCCCGCATCCGCGATGACCTGCACGCCATCGACGAGGCGACGTTCCAGCGCCGCCTCGGCGAGCTGCTGCCCGGCAAGTAGGTGCGACATGCGATTGCGGCCTCGCCCACGCGGCCGTGAGCGCGTGCCAGCTGCGTTTGCTCCGTCCGGCCGCGCCGGGCGCGTAGCATCGCGCGCATGAAGTGGGTGGTGGTCCTGGCGTGCTCGGCGTGCGCGACGGTGAACACGGTGTGCCCGACCGGGACGCGCCTGGTCAGCGAAGGGCATCCGATCAAGCACGCGCAGTACTGCACGAGCCAGGCGACGACGATGGCGAACCTGCCCACGCCCGGCCGCGGCTTCGAGGGTGCACTCGGGATCGCGAACGCGACGATGACGAGCGGCGTCGAGGGACCGTTCACGCGCTGGCACTCCAACGGCAAGGTGGCGGCGCATGGCACGTACGTCGATCTCGGCAGCCGCTCGGTCCCCGACGGGATCTGGGCGTTCTGGCACCCGAGCGGCGCGCGCGCGATGCTGGGTCGCTTCCGGGAAGGTGCCCCGATCGGCTGCTTCGCGCAGTGGGACGAGCACGGCGCGCCGAGCACCGGCATCGTCGAGCACGGCCTCTTGCGCGAGGCAGCGTGCGTCCCGCCCTCGATGTCGGCGTTCGATGCGATCGAGAAGCGCGCCACCGCCACGCCCACGGTGCCGCGCGCCGACCTGACGTTCGCGGCGTTCGCGGGCGGGGGATCGTTCGGCGCGCGCAACGCCGACCAGTACTACCCGTCGCCCTCGTTGCTCGGCGCGCTCGGCGTGACCGCACGCGCGCGGCTCGGACCACTGCGCGTGGGACCTACCGCCGGTTATCGGCTGTCGGGCACGAGCGGCTACCGCAGCACCACCGCCGGCATGAACATCGCGCTCGGGCTGGCCTCACCACACCCGCAGCTCGATCTCGAGATCGCGCTCGAGGTCGGTGCGCAGCGCATCTCGGCCACGGCGGTCCGCGCGACGCGCCCGGGCGCTGACCTCCTCCTGTTCTGGACGCCGGCCGGCGCCGCCGAGCTCGGGGCCGCGTGGCGCCTGTCCGACACGATCGAAGCGCGCCTCGCGTTGCGCGTCGATGGCAGCCCCGCGCACGACGTCGACGCCAAGGTCATGTACTGCACGGCGCGCTGCGAGCCCACCGTGACCGAGACGTGGCAGCTCGGTGGGTTCACCTACGGGGCGTCGTTTGGGTTTCGCTTCGTGCTCTGAGCACCCGTCTCGTCGGGCATACTCGCGGGCGTGGGATCCGAGCTCGCGTGTGGCGGCAGGTCACTGACCATCGGCGAGCTGCTCGAGGCGCACCCGTGGCCCACCGAGTACGCCGGCGCGCGACGGCTCGAGTGGCTCTGGCAGATCGACGTGCCGCTCGCGCCCGCGGAGCTGTGGCCGCTGGTGTCGGACGTGTCGCGGCTCAACCGCGCGCTCGGTAACCCCGAGATGGATTTCGAGGAGCGCAGCGGCGAGCGGTGGGGGCGCGCGCGCTACAACGGCGTCCGGCACGTGTGGCGCGAGGTGCCGTGGGACTGGGTCGCGAATCGCTGGTTCTCGTTCGTGCGCATCTACACCAAGGGCGCGATGCGCGCGTTCTACAGCGTGCTGCACCTCGAGCCCGCGGGAACGTCGACCACGCGCGTGCACCAGTACTTCGGCGCGGTGCCGCGGTGGGCGATCTTCGTCCCACCGCTCAAGCTCAGCTTCGCGCAGATCGGCCGCCGGCTGCGCAAGACCTTGCCCGCGCTCGCGGCCGAGCACCGCGATCGGTTGCCGCCGGTGTACGTCCCGCCGCCCGCCGCGCTCACGCCGGTGGGGGCACAGCGGCTCGCCGCGATCGAACGCGACCTGCGTGGCCGCGAGCTCGACGCCACGGCGATCGATCGGCTCGTGGCCTACGTGCGCGACGGCGACGAGCTCGACCTGCATCGCATCCAGGTCCGCGAGCGCGCGCGGGCGTGGGGACTCGACGAGGACGCGCTGCTGCGCGTGTTCCTCCACGCGACGCGCGCGGGCCTGCTCGACATGGCGTGGGACGTCGTGTGCCCACACTGCCGCGGCGTGCGCGCCTCGCAAGATCGGCTCGCCGAGGTCCCGCGATCGGGTGCGTGCGAGGTGTGCGATGTGACGTTCGGCACCGAGGCGGCGCTCGAGATCACGTTCCGCGTCCACGCCTCGCTCCGGCCGATCGCGGAGCGCCTGTACTGCAGCGCCGAGCCGGCGACCAAGCCGCACATCCAGGTGCAGCGTGCGGTGCCGCCCGGCGCGGATGCCGCCGTCGACGTCGACCTGCAGCCGGGACGCTATCGCCTGCGCAAGCGCGGCCGGAACACGGTCGCCGGTTGGCTCGAGGTCGGGGCCGCTGCGAGCGAACCGGGACCCGCGTTGGCGTGGCGCGCGAGCGCTCCCCTCGGCGAGCGACCCGCCGAGCCGCACGCGGCCCTGACGCTCGTCAACGACCTGCCGACGTCGCAGACGTTCATCATCGAGGCCGCGCGACCGATCGATCTCGCGCTGCGGCCGGGGCGGCTGTTCAGCCATCCCGAGTTCCGTGACCTGTTCGCCGAGGAGTTCCTCGGCACCGACGTTCGCATCGAGGTCGGACAGCAGACGATCCTGTTCACCGACCTCGTCGGCTCGACCGCGATGTACGCGACGCGCGGGGACGCCGCGGCGTTCGCGGCGGTGAAGCGTCACTTCACCGACATCTTCGCGATCATCGCCGCGCACGGTGGCGCGCTGGTGAAGACGATCGGCGACGCCGTGATGGCCGCGTTCCATGATCCCGCCGCCGCCGTGCGCGCCGCCGGCGCCATCCAGCACGCGTTCACCACACCCGATGGTCTACGCGTGCGGATCTCGCTGAACACCGACAAGTGCATCGCGGTGCGGCTCGCGACGAACATCGACTACTTCGGTCACGCCGTGAACCTCGCGGCCAAGCTCCAGTCCGTCGCAGCGAGCGGCCAGGTCGCGCTCTCGGCCCAAACGTTCGCGACGCCGAGCGTGCAGGCCTACCTCGCCGAGCATGCGAGTACCCTCCAGCGCGTCGAGGTTCCGATCAAGGGTCTCGCCGCCGCGGTGATCGCACACGTGTGGACGGTACACACGCGATGATCCGGTCGCCGTCGATGTGACGTACGTACCCCGAGTCGCGGTATGCTCGACAGCTCGATGGCTCGGCTGGTCTATCAGGATGCACAGGGACGGCAGGCGATCGAGCTCGACGCCGCGACACGCCTGGGTCGCCACCCCGACAACACGATCCAGGTGCTCGACACGATCGTGAGCAAGGAGCACTGCGTGATCGAGCGGCAAGGCCACATGGCCGTGCTGCGCGATCTCGGCAGCATGAACGGCACGTACGTCAACGGCGAGCGCGTCGCCGGTGTACGGCCTTTGCACCACGGCGACATGATCTACATGGGCACGACGGCGTTCATGTACGACGACGGCGTCAACCCCTTCCACTTCGAGCTGCCGCCGCCGTGCCAGGGCATGATCGCGCAGAAGCCTGCGCCCAAGCCCGGCTGGGTCCAGCGCAGCACCACGCCGATCGCGACGCCGATCGTGCCGGAGCAGCTGCTGCAACAACCGCAGCCACAGGCGGCGCTGAGCTCGGTCAACGTGAACAACGAGAAGCGCGCGATCGGCGTGCAGGTCTCGGCGCAGGCCAAGGAGTTCTTGCCGTTCGACGAGGCGTCGCGTGATGCCGCGGCGCTTCGCCTCGACTACGAACGCCTGCGCATCACGTGGGAGCTGCTGCGCGAGATCGGGCAGGAGCGCGACATCGACCGGCTGCTCGACAAGATCCTCGTCGCGTTGTTCCGGTTCGTGTCCGCCGATCGCGGGGTGATCCTGCTCGAGGAGCGCGGCGACCTCGTGCCGCGCGCCCATCGCCGGCGCGACGGCAAGAACGAGCCGATCAACCTGTCGTCGACGATCCTCAATCACGTCATCAAGGAGCGCGCCGGCGTGCTGAGCCACGACGCCGGCTCCGACTTCGCCGCGTCGGGCGGCAAGTCGATGTTCCTGAACCGCATCTCGAGCGCGATCGTCGTCCCGCTGCTGCACGAGCGCGCGATCATCGGCGTGCTGTGGCTCGACTCGGAGACGATCGCGTCGTTCAGCAAGAAGGATCTCGAGCTGCTGACCGCCGTCGGCAATCAGGTGGCCGTGTTGATCTCCAACACGATCCTCGCGACGAAGGTGCAGAAGGAGGTCGCGACCCGCGAGCGGTTCTCGCGCCTGCTGTCGCCCAACGTCGCCGAGCAGGTCGTCTCGGGCAAGCTCGACATCAAGAAGGGCGGCGTTCGCGTCCCCAACGCGACGGTGTTCAACAGCGACTTGCGCGGCTTCACGCGCATGAGCGAGGAGACGACCGCCGAGAAGATGGTCGAGATCCTCAACGAGTACTTCGAGCTGATGGTCGAGGCGATCTTCAAGTACGAAGGCACGCTCGACAAGTTCATGGGCGACGGCATCATGGCGTTCTGGGGCGCCCCCGCCGTTCAAGCCGACGACGCCGTGCGCAGCGTGCAGTGCGCACTCGAGCAGATGGAGATCCTCGAATCCCTCAACGCGCACCGCGTGTCGATGGGAGAGAAGCCGCTCGCGACCGGCATCGGCATCCACACCGGCCCGCTGATCTCGGGCTACGTCGGCAGCTCGAAGTCGCTCTCGTACACGGTGATCGGTGACACCGTGAACACCAGCGCGCGCCTGTGCGGCATCGCGGCGGGCGGGCAGATCATCATCTCGGAGGCGACGGCGGCGCAGCTCGGCGGACGGTTCCGCCTCGAGGCGCTGCCCGACGCCAGCCTCAAGGGCAAGGAGAAGCCGCTCAAGGTGTTCTCCGTTCGACGCTAAGCGGCGCGTGATCGTCGCGCTCGTGCTGCTGTCCGCGTTCCTCCATGCGGGGTGGAACGCGCTGCTGCGCATCGAGCCAGACAAGGACCGCGGGCTCGTCGGTGCGATCGCGGTGGCGGCGACGTTCGCCAGCGTGATCGCCGCGGTCCGGTGGGCGCTCGGCGAGGTGCCGTTCGCGACCTGGGAAGGCGTGGGCTACACCGCGCTCGCGGGTCTGTTCGAGGCGGTGTATTTCGCGACGCTCGCGCGTGCGATCGAGCTCGGCAGGCTCGGCGCCGTGTACACGGTCTCGCGCGGCGGTGCGGTGCTCGTGGTGTGGCCGATGTCGATCGCGCTGTTCGCCGAGGCGGTGACCGCGTCGTCGACGGCGGGCAGCGTGTGCGTCCTGCTCGGGCTGACGCTGACGAGCCTGGGCTCGTGGGGCGGCGGTGACGCACGGCATCGGGCGGGCATCCTGTGGGCGATCGCGTGTGCGGGGTCGATCGCCGGCTATCACCTCGCGTACAAGGCGGCGCTGCGCGAGGCGGCGAATCCATCGGCGACGTTCGCGCTGTCGCTCGGGCTCTCCGCGCTGATCAACGTGATCCGCATCGGCGGCGATGGACGCGCTCGCCTCGCGGATCTCCTCCGCGCGCGCGGGCCGCGCATCGCGCTGATGGGCCTCGTCTGCGGCGGCTCGTTCCTCATCCTCATGGAAGCCCTCGCGCGGGGAGGCTCGGGCTACGTGCTGACGCTGCGCAACACGTCCGTGCTGTTCGCGGCGGGGCTTGCCTGGCTGCTCGGGGAGCGGCCGCGGCGGATCGAGCTGATCGGCGCCGCGCTGGTCGCGGCCGGTGCGGTGCTGATGTCCACCTAAGCAAGCGCGTGCAAGCCAGGCCCGCGAGCGCATGGCAAGCTCGCCGGCGCATGCCCCGCACCGTCGACTGGACGCCCGCCGTCACGCACCTGACCACCGCGGATCCGCGGTTCGCGCCGCTGGTCGCGCAGCACGGCCATCCGACGATCGCGCCGCGCGCCAACCCGGTGCAGTCGCTCGCGCGCGCGATCGTGTCGCAGCAGCTCTCGGGCAAGGCGGCAGACACGATCTGGGGCCGGTTCGTCGCGCTGTATCCGCGCGGCAAGTTCCCCGCTGCCGAGGCGATCCTCGCCACACCCGATCAGCAGCTGCGCAGCGTCGGGCTCTCGGGTGCGAAGGCCGCCGCGATCAAGGACCTCGCGCGCCACGTCGTCGAGAAGAAGCTCGTCCCGTCGCGCCTCACCAGGTCGACCGACGAGCAGATCACCGCGATGCTGCTGCCGGTGCGCGGCATCGGGCCGTGGTCGGTGGACATGTTCCTCATGTTCTCGCTGGCGCGCCCCGACGTGCTGCCCGTCGGCGACCTCGGCGTGCGCAAGGGCATGCAGCGGCACTTCAAGCTCCGCGCACTGCCCGAGGCCGACAGGATGCGGAAGCTCGCGGCGCCATGGCAGCCGTATCGGTCGATCGCGTCGTGGTACATGTGGCGATTGCTCGAGACGTGAGAGCCGTGCGACAACGGACGGATGGCGGAGCGTGGTGACCTCATCGCCGGCGCGTACACGCTCCGTGACGAGCTCGCGCGCACCGAGACGGGTGTGGTGTTCGAGGCGCGCGACATGCTGCTCGATCGCCTCGTCGCGCTGAAGCTCGCGCCCGAGGACCCGTCGGCCCCGTCGATGATCCTCGAGGCGCGGCGGTGCGCCACGGTCCGCGCTCCGTGCGCCGCCGCGATCTTCGGCATGGGCCGCCACGAAGGGCGCGAGTACGTCGTGGCCGAGCGACTCACCGGCACGCTGCTCCGCGATCTCCTCGGCGAGACGCTGCCGGCGCCGCGCTACCTCGCGCTGCTGCGCGGCGTGTTCGCCGCGGTCGCGAGCGCGCACGCGGCCGGCGTCGCCGTCGGTGACATCTCTTGCGCGACGACGCTGCTCGGCGCCGACGATCGCGTCCTCTTCGGCCGGCTCTCGCTCTCGCAGGTGCCCGCCGCCGGCCCGCTCGGCCGCATCCTCGCGCCCGAGGTCGTGCGCGGCGAGGTCGACGCTTCGGATCCCGGCGCCGCCCAGGCGATCGATCTGTACGGGCTCGGCTGCATCGCGATCGAGCTCGCGTGCGGCAGTCCGCCGTTTGCCGGCGAGGACACCGCCGCGCAGCTGCGCGGTCACGGCCACGCGCCGCCGCCGCGCCTCGTCGATCTGCGCGAGGACCTCCCCGTCGATCTGTCGGACCTCGTCGAGTGGCTGCTGGCCAAGCAGGCGGCGCTGCGCCCGCCGTCGGCGAAGGAAGCGCTCGCGCAGCTCGATGCGATCCTCGAGCGCGAAGGCAAGCAGACGCGCACGATCCGCGTCCTCGTGGTCGAGGACGACACCGCGCGCGCGCGCTGGATGTGTAGCCTCGCCCGCCGCGCGTATGCCGCCGCGGCCATCGAGATCGCGAGCGAGGGCACCGACGCCGCGCACAAGCTCAACCGCGACCACCCGGAGCTCGTGTTCGTCAGCGCGCGGCTGCGCGGCGTGATGAACGCGCTCGAGCTGTGCATGTACGCGCGCGGCCTCGAGACCGAGAACGCGACCCAGCTCGCGATCATCGGCGCGGTGTCGTCGCACGATCGCGCGCTGCTCGCGGCCCCGTCGATCACGTTCATCCCCGACGACGCGAAGCTCGCGCTCGCGGTGATCGAGCGAGTGCGCCAGACCGCATCAACGCCGAGCCGGCGCCGCCGTCCGCGCAGGACTGTCTCCGGCTGACCTGTAACCGGACCGCGTCTCGTGCGTAGATTGCAGCATGCGCTGGCTCGCCTTCTTCCTGCTCGCGACCGCGGCCTGCGACAAGGCCAGCTACGGTGACGTCACGACCGATCCCCAGGTTCCCCCGCGAGGGTCGTCGGACATCCACGATTGGCTGGAGGCCGGGCACTACCTGACGTGGACATGCGAACCGGCGCCCCACCCGCGGCGCCTGGGCTCGGGCCACGGCACGAATCGGATCTGCAGCAACGACCTGCTCCGCGATTCGACCGGCGATGGCCCGTACCCGGTCGGCGCCGCGGCCGTGAAAGAGATCTACGACAGCGGCGGCCGGATCGCGCTGTTCGCCGTCTATCGCAAGGTCTCCGGCGAAGGTGGCGGCGACAGCTGGTACTGGTACGAGGGCAGCCGCGGCGACACCGTCGCCAACGGCGAGGGTGACGACACGTGCACCGACTGCCACGCCGGCGCACCGCGAGACTTCGTCTACACCGTCGTGAGGTGACGCCTCTATACTCGCGCGATGCGTGTGTGCCTGATCGCGGCCGTGCTGTTCGTTGCCTGCGGCGACGATGGAGCCACTAGCGGCAAGACCATCTACTTCGACCTCGACGGCTCGCTCGGGGAGGCCGCCACGTTCTGGGACCTTCCCTTCCCGTCCGATCTGCGGCTCGACGCCAACGGCGCGCCCGAGATGACGGGGTTCCCGAACCCGCGCAACGTTCCGATCCTGACCACGTTGATCTCCGTGGTCGGCGAGCGGCGCGGGTGGCCGACGATGCCGACCGCATACATCCGATTCACCGAGGCGGTGCCCGCGCGCGCCGTCACCGATGTCATCCCCGCCGACAGCGACCTCGCGATGCTGATCGATATCGATCCGAGCTCACCCGAGGTCGGCACCACCTATCCGCTCGTCGCGGCGACGCTGACGCCGGATCCGTTCGCGCCCGAAGGCCTCGTCGCGCTCGCGCCATGGCCCGGCATCGTGCTGCGCGCCACCACGCGCTACGCGTACGTCGTGCGCCGCGCGTTCGCACCCGGATTCGAACCACCGACCGCCTTCACCGCCCTCGCCGCCGGCAGGACACCGGGTGGTGCGCGCGGCGCCGCGGCCGCCGAGCTGTACGCGCCGCTGTGGCCTGCGCTCGAGGCCAGGGGCATCGACACGGACGACGTCCTCGTCGCCACCGTGTTCACGACCGGCGACGAGATCGCGCGGGCGTTCGCGCGCTCCGAGGCGGTGCGCGCCGCGTATCACCCGACGATCGAGGGGCTCGCGCTCGCGGGCGGCGACACCTACGACGGCTTCTGCATGTTGCGCGGCACGATCACGATGCCGCAGTTCCAGCGCGGCACGCAGCCGTTCGACACCGAGGGTCGCTTCGACGTCGATGCCGACGACGTCCCGCGCAAGCAGGGCGACATGACCATTCCCGTCACGATCACGATCCCGAAGGGCACGATGCCCGCGGCCGGCTGGCCGCTCTATCAGTTCTTCCACGGCTCGGGCGGCGTCTCGACGGGCCTCGTCGATCTCGGGTACTCGCCCACGCCCGACGACATGCCCGAGCCCGGCAAGGGCCCCGGCTACGTCGTCGCGCAGCACGGGATAGCCGCCGCGTCGTCCGCGATGCCCGTCAATCCCGAGCGGCTGAGCAACGCGGGCGACACCGCGTACCTCAACCTCGACAACCTCGCCGCGTTCCCGTTCACGTTCCAGCAAGGTGTGTTCGAGCAGCGCCTGCTCCTCGACGCCCTGCTCGCGCTCGAGATCCCCGGCGCGACGCTCGCGGGCTGCGGTGCGGCGGGCACGCATCGCTTCGATCCGCAGAAGCTCGTCGCGGGCGGCCAGTCGATGGGCGGCATGTACACCAACATGGTCGGCGCGCTCGAGGCTCGGTTCGGCGCCCTCGTCCCCACGGGCGCAGGCGGCTTCTGGAACCTGATGATCCTCGACACCGCGACCGTGCCCGGCGCGCGCAACATCCTCGGCGCGGCCCTCGGCATCGACGGCGAGCAGCTCGCGTTCGTGCACCCCGCGCTCGACACGATGGCGCTCGGCTGGGAGATCGCCGAGCCCATGGCCTACATGGCGCGCATCGCGCACCGGCCGCTGCCCGGCGCCGCTCCGCGCAACGTCTACCAGCCGGCCGCCGCGGGTGACGAGTACTTCCCGATCAACATCTACGACGCCGCCGCCCTCGCCTACGGCAACGGGCAGGCGGGCACCAACGTGTGGCCATCGATGCAAGCCGCGCTCGCGCTCGACGGTCTCGGCGGCTTGATCACGTATCCCGTCAAGGGCAACCGCGACGGCAAGACGCGCGTGGTCGTGCAGTTCGAGGGCGACGGCATCATCAACTCGCACTACATCTATCGCCAGCTCGAGGCGGTGAAGCACCAGTACGGCTGCTTCCTCGCCTCGTACCTACGCGACGGCGTCCCCACCGTGCCGGCGCCGGGCGCCCTCACCGATCCGTGCCCGTGACCTTAGCTCCGCGGCGCGCCGATCGCGATCCGAGAGTCCGCCGGGGCGACGATCCTGATCCTGGCCGGCGGCGCATCGCGATACCCGCGCTCGGTGCCCTGCTCGCTCGTATCGATGATCGCCATCCCGTGCACGGCGATGCACATCCCCGGCGTGATGACGAGCTCGCGGAAGGTGGCGACCGCGGCGACGGAGTCCCCCCGGCCGTGCGAGGTGACGAACTCGCGCTCGCGCTCGGCGGAGCGTCTGGGCACGCGCAGTGGGTCGATCGCGAGGTCGAGCTCCGTGCCGTCGACGAGGACGACGCCGGCGTCGGTGTCGAGCTCGAACGGCTGCATGCGCTTGGTCACCAGCGTCACGTTCTCCGTCGAGCCGACGCGGCCGTCGACCTCGGGCAGCTCGGCGTGCGCGTACACGATGACGCCGCGCCGGCCCGATAGCGGGGCTTGGAGCAGGTCGTTCACGCCCACGCGGATGGTCCCGACCACGGTGACGCTGGTGCGATCCGCGATGGTCCGGGATCCAGACGCGATGCGCTTCTCGATCGCCGAGCGTCGGCGCCAGGGGCCGATGAGGTACGAGAGCGGCAGACCGACGACAACGGCGATAACCCAGGCCCAGCCCATGGAGAGGCCATGATACTGCCATTCGCACGGTGCTAGGCTTGCGCGCGTGAGCTACGCCGCGACCTATCCCCAGCACCTCGCGTATCTACAGCAAGCCTACGAGGCGGCGATGGCCGCGCACGGCTTCGATGCCATCGTGCTGTGCAGCGGCGCGGCGACGATGAAGAACCGGTTCGACGATCAGGCGTGGCCGTTGTCGCCGACGCCCGCGTACTCGCACTGGTGTCCGCTCGTCGAGGCGGACGCGTTCGTCGTCGTGCGGCCGAGCCACAAGCCGCGCCTGGTACGCACGGTGACCGACGACTTCTGGGAGATGGCCGCGCCGCCGGAGAGCGATCACTTCTGGACCGGCTTCGAGGTCGTCGAGGTCAAGCCCGGGCTCGCGGGCGATGCGCTACCCGGCGGGCGGGTCGCGGTGATCACGCGCGATCAGGGCACGGCACCGGCGGGCGCCGTGAATCCCGCCGAGCTGATCGCGGCGCTCGATCAGGCGCGCACGAGGAAGACCGCGTACGAGATCGAGTGCCTCGCGGCGGCGACCGCGCGCGCCGTCGCCGGGCACGAGCGGGCACGGCAGCGGTTCGCGACGGGGACGCCGTCGGAGCTCGAGCTCCACCTCGCGTTCCTCGAGGGCTCGGAGCAAGACGAGGCGCGCGCTCCCTACCAGAACATCGTCGCGCTCGGTGCGCATGCGGCGGTGCTGCACTACGTCGCGTATCAGCGCGAGCGCGTCGCCGGCGACACGTCGTTTCTGCTCGACGCCGGCGCCAAGGTCCTCGGCTACGGCAGCGACATCACGCGCACGCACGTCCGAGGTGAGGGCAGCGCGGCGCGCCGGTTCCGGGACCTGCTCGACCACATGGAGCGGCTCCAGCTCGAGGTGATCCGCCAGATCCGCCCGGGCCTGCCCTACGAGGAGCTCCACGATGCGGCGCACCGGCTGCTCGCCGCCGCACTGCGCGAGCTCGGCATCGGCCGCGGCAGCGTCGAGGAGCTCGTCGACCGCGGCGTCACGCGCGCGCTGTTCCCGCACGGGCTCGGCCACTCACTGGGCATCACGGTGCACGACGCGGGCCTGAAGCTGCGGCCCCCCCGCCCGGAGAACAAGTTCCTGCGCAACACGTCGGTGATCGAACCCGGGCAGGTCTTCACGATCGAGCCGGGAATCTACGTGATCGACGGCTTGTTGAAGCCCTTGCAGCAGGACGGCCGCAGGGATCTGATCGATTGGTCGGCGATCGCAAACCTGCGCGCGTTCGGTGGGATCCGGATCGAGGACAACATCGTCGTGGAGGCGAACGGTACGCGCAACCTGACACGCGAGGCGTTTGCGGCCGCCGCGCGCTGACGTATCTTCCGGCGCAATGCGTCTCGCCGTCGTTCTCTCCCTCGTCCTGTTCGCGTACGGCTGCCAGCGCTCCGACGACAAGCAGAAGGTCCCGCCGGTCACCTCGACGGGCTCCGGCTCGGAGGTCGCGAAGCCGCCCACCGGCGTCGAGCAGGTCGCACCACCGGTCGACCTCAAGTCGCCACCCGCCGACGCCGTGAAGACGCCGAGCGGCCTCATCTACAAGAAGCTCGCCGCCGTCGGTGACGAGGCGGCCATCAAGCGCAACGACACCGTCCTCATCAACTACACGGGCTGGCGCCAGGCGACGGGCGAGACGTTCTTCACCAACAAGGGTGACAAGCAGCCGCTGCCGCTGCCGCTCGCGAACGCCGCGCCGGGGTTCACCGAGGCGATGCAGCTGATGAAGAAGGGCGAGAAGGTCGTGCTCTGGATCCCGCCGGAGATCGGCTACAAGGGCCAGGCGCCCTCCGGTACCGCGCCGGAGACGCTGGTCTACGAGGTCGAGATCGTCGACGTGGTCGCCGCGCCGCCGGTGCCCCCGGATCTCGCGACGCCGCCGCCGGCCGCGAAGGCGCTGCCGTCGGGGACGAAGTACCTGGTCGTGAAGCCGGGCACCGGCACCGAGAAGCCGAAGTTCTACGACACGGTCACCTTCAACTACTCGGCGTGGGACACCGAGGGGCGCATGTTCGACTCGACGGAGCTGCGCAAGCGCCCGGCGATCGTGCCGCCGTACCGGCAGTCGGCCGCGATGGAGGAGATGCTGACGTCGCTGACGCCCGGCGAGCGCACGCGGTTCTGGGTCGACGCGTCGCGCATGACCACCGGCGGCAAGCCGGTGCCCGGGATGCCGACGGGCACGCTGACCTACGAGGTCGAGCTGATCACGATCGCGAAGGGCAAGGAGCCGCCGAAGACGCCGGCCGACGTCGCCGCGCCGCCCGCGAACACGAGCAAGACCGACAAGGGCGTGTCGTATCGCCTGCTCGCGAAGGGCAAGGGCGGCACCAAGCCGACACCACAGGATACGGTGCGCGTGCACTACACGGGGTGGACGACCGACGGCCGCATGTTCGACTCGTCGGCGGTGAAGGGCGAGCCCGCCGAGTTCTCGCTCGGCGGCGTGATCCAGGGATGGAGCGACGGCATCCCGCTGATGTCGGTCGGCGACAAGATGCGGTTCTGGATCCCCGGCGAGCTCGCCTACAACGGCGCGCCCGGCAAGCCGCAGGGCATGCTCGTCTACGACGTCGAGCTGATCGAGATCAAGGCGCGCCCCACGGCCCCCTCCGACCCGCACGGCGGGCACGCACCGACGGCGACGCCTCCGCCGCCGGATGTAGCGGCGCCACCTGCGGACGCGAAGAAGAGCCCCAAGGGGGTCGCGTACAAGATCCTCAAGGCGGTCAAAGGCGCGCCGCACGCGAAGCCCACGGACACGGTGCGCGTGCACTACACGGGCTGGACGACCGACGGGCAGGAGTTCGATTCGTCGCGCAAGACCGGCATGCCGGCGACGTTCTCGCTCCAGCGCGTGATCCCCGGCTGGGTCGACGGGATCCCGCTCATCGGCGTGGGCGAGACGGCGCGGCTGTGGATCCCGCAGGAGCTCGCGTATCCGAACGGCGGCGGCCCGCAGGGTATGCTGGTGTTCGACGTCGAGATGCTCGCCATCAACCCACAGTGAACGCCGCACCGCTTCCACCGCATGGCGTCCTCGCCGCCTGGGGCTGGGAGGACGCGGACGTCACGGCGCTCACCGGCGGGTTGATCAACGCGACGTACCGGATCTCTCGTGGAGGCGAGCCGGTGGCGGTGCTGCAGCGGCTGCACCCGGTGTTCGGCCCTCACGTCAACCTCGACATCGACGCGGTGACCGCGCACCTCGCCGCGCATGGGCTCGTCACGCCGCGCCTCCTCCGCACGCGCGACGATCGCGCCTGGGTCGAAGAGGATGGCCGCACGTGGCGCGCGCTGACCTGGGTCGACGGCGAGACGGTGCATCGCGTCCCCGACGCGAGCTGGGCCGAGGCCGCGGGCGAGCTCGTCGGCCGGTTCCACCGCGCGGTGGCGGAGCTCCGGCACGACTACGCGTTCGCGCGCGCCGGTGTCCACGACACGGCGGCGCACCTCGGCCGCCTCGCCGAGCACGCGCGCGTGCACGCCGGCGATGCCGAGGGCGTCGAGCTCGCGCGCGAGATCCTCGACGCGGCCGCGCTCTTGCCGCCGCTGCCCGCGCTGCCGCGCCGTCACTGCCACGGCGACCTCAAGATCTCGAACGTGCTGTTCGCGCGCACGCCGTTGCGCGCGGTGTGCCTCGTCGACCTCGACACGCTCGGCCTCAGCACGATCGCGTACGAGCTCGGCGACGCGATGCGTTCGTGGTGCAACCCGAGCGGCGAGGACGCGGGCAGCGTCGTGTTCGACCGCCCGATCTTCGACGCGGCGATCCGCGGGTTCCGCCGCAGTGCGGGCGACGTCATCTCGGAGGTCGAGTACGACGCCATCTCGCTCGGGCGTCAGACGGTGTGCCTCGAGCTCGCCGCGCGGTTCTGCGTCGACGTGTTTCGCGACGAGTACTTCGGCTGGGACCAGACGCGCTTTCCGTCGCGGCGCGCGCACAACCTGGTGCGCGCCCGCGGTCAGCTGGCGCTCGGCCGGTTGTCGTGACCGCGGACCGCCACCTGGTGGTCGATCCAGCGCAAGAAGTCGAGCTTGTCGATGCGATGCGAGACCCCGAGCTCGCGCCACACGGGGCACGCGAGCGCGTGGCGATCCGCTGTCTGCACGAGGACGGGGAGGCGCGCCAGCGCGGGGTCGGCGCGCATCGCGCGGATCAGCTCGATGCCGTTCATCACCGGCATGTGGACGTCGGTGATCACGAGATCGATCCGCTTGCGCCGCAGGACCGCGAGCGCCTGCGCACCATGCACCGCGACCTCCACGTCGAAGCGTGACTCGAGGTAGCCCTGGTACAGCTCGAGGGAGTCCATCTCGTCATCGACGACGAGCACCGTCGCGCGCCCGGGGCGCTGCAGGGCATCCTCGACGGCGGCCCGCACCTCGTCCGCGGTCGCCGGCTTCTGCACGAATCCGATCGCGCCGGCGAGCACCGCCTCGGCCTGCTTGACGGCGATGGAGACGAACAGCACCGGCGGTCCGCCGTGTGCGCGCACGAGCCGCGCGAAGGCCAGACCATCCATCTCCGGCATCAGGATGTCGCAGATCACCAGGTCGGGTCGCCACTGATCGAGATCGGCCAGCGCCGCGCGGCCCGACTGGTACGCACGGACCTCGTGGCCACGGCTGGTGAGCGCCGCGGTCATCCACTCGAGGGCCTCCGCTTCATCGTCGAGAAGAAGTAGCTTGGCCACGATCATCCCTCCCCGCGGCGATCGGGCGCCGCGACGCGCAGGCGGATCCAGAACCGCGCGCCTCCGCCCTCGCGCGGCTCGTAGCCGATGCCACCGCCCCAGCGTTCGACGGTGATCCGGCAGAAGTACAGCCCCAACCCGTGGCTCGTCGGGTCGCCCGGCACGCGAGAGAGCTGGTGGAACAGCCGCGGCAGGTGCTCCGGCGACAGGCCCGGTCCGCGATCCTCGACGGCGATGCACACGCTCGTCTCCTCGCGCGTGATCTCGACCTCCACCGCACTGCCCGCCGGGGCGTGGCGAAGTGCATTATCGAGCAGGTTCGTGAGCACGCGCACGAGGCGTGTGTCCTCCGCGATCACGTCCACCGGGGCCACGCCGTGAACGCGCAGCGCGACGCGCGAGCGATTCGCCACCGGCTCGCGCTCGAGCAGCGCACGCTCGACGGCGCGCTGGAGCGCCGCGCGCGGCGAGGTGTCGGTCGGCGCATCGTGGTCGGCGATGAAGACGTCGAGGATGCTGTCGACGAGCTCGCGCTGCCGCGCGGCGGCGTCGATCGCGATCGTGATCCAGCGCGCCTCCGGGGCAGGCAGCTTGGCCTCGTGCAACAAGGACAGCGAGCCGACGATGCTGTGCAGCGGCGCCGCGAGGTCATGGACGATCGCGTGCAGCAAGATGTCCTTGCGCTCCAGCTCGCGCATCAGCGCGTCGTGCGTCATCCGCAGATCGCGCGCCTTCTGCAGGCGCAGCTGCTGCTCGCGATAGGAGCTCTCGTCGCGCACGATCACGAGCACCCCGCGGCCGTTCGAGCGGACCGCTCGCGCCTTGAGGTGCAGCTCTTCGCCCGCCGCTCCAGTCTCGACCCAGAAGTCCGAGCTGAGCACCCCGGCGGCCGGATCGCTCCACACGCGCTGCGCCTCTGGCAGGAACGAGGTCAGGAAGGGGAACAGCTCCTCGAGCGCGAGCGCCTGCCCGGGCTGCAGGTCCTCGCGGCCGAGCTCGTGGCACCACGCAGGTGGCGCGTTGCAGGGCGAGAATTGCCCGTCCTCACCACGCGCGAACACGAGCGCGCCGAGCGAGGTGAACACGTGCGCGAGGTCGCTCACGGCGTCGCCTCCGAGAGGATCGCATCGACCAGGGCCTCGAACGCCTCGGCGACGAAGGCTCCGCTGCGTGCGCTGGTGTTCACGACCTTGGCGGCACCCGCCTCGAACCTCTCGATCGCGGCGTGGTCCAGGTCCCACGATGCGACGAGGTCGGACTTGTTCACGGCGACGATGTAGGGCACGTGGCCGACGATCGGCCGCATGCGATCGAGCAGGGCCGCTGCGGTATCCGCCGTCTCTCGCCGCGTCCCGTCGATGACCACGACGTAGCCCGCCGCACCCGCCAGGTACGCGGGCTGCACGCTCTGGAACTCGTCCTCTCCGCTGAGGTCCCAGATCACCAGCTGCACCTCATCGTCGCCGCGGGTGAGCGTCATCGTCTCGATCTTCACGCCGATCGTCGTCCGGTAGCGGTCGGAGAACACGCTGTGCACGAGCCGTCCGACGAGGCTGGTCTTGCCCACGCCGGTGGCGCCGATCAAGCAGACCTTGAGCTTTCGCCTCACGCGCCACACTCCTCTCGCACGTGGGCGAGCGGCCGCAGGCTCGCACGCAAGCGCACCGCCCGCGTGCCGTCTGCGGAGGTCGTCGCCGGCCGACTCGACACCAGGCCTCGTGGCACGCCGGCGGCGACCAGGGCCTCCGCCACGTTCTGAGCACGCTGCGCGCGCAGGCCGGCGTTGCGCACCGCACTGCCGGTCTCGTCGGAGTATCCGATCGCATCGACGCACGGCTGCATCCCGTGCAGCGCGCTCGCGGCGCGCACGCGCTCGAACAGCTCCGCGGCGCGCGCGACCTCGGTGGGCGCCACCGTCGACGCGCCACGCGCGAACTCGAACTGCAGGGTCTCGAGCTCGTGGATCGCGGCGTCGACCGCGGCGAGCGGCGGCCCGAGCCGCGGATCGGAGGACCTGAACGGCCGCGTCTCGAGCGTCAGCGGCAGGACGTGGGTCAGCGCGGTCAGCGTCGAGAGCGACGGGCTGCGTGGATCGACGAGCGCCGAGATCCGGTGGCCGCCGTCGTCGCGTGCGATCGACAGCACGGCGATCCCGGGCCGGTCTTCGAGCAGCTGGCGGTACGTACGCTGGAGTGAGGCGTCGGCGCGCGAGGTCTCGCACGCGCGCAGCGAGAGCACCGCGGCGGCGGTAAGTCCGACGATCCCGACGATCGCGAGCAGACGCTGCGCGCGGCGCGGCGTCGGCTTCACCACGCACCGCAGGCAATCCTCGAGCAGCGGACGCGCGGCGGCAAAGCTGGACGTGCGATCACTGGAGTGAAGGTCCACGAGCGCGCTCGCATGCTCGGTGTGGATGCTCTGACGCGTGGCGTACAACATCTCGCGCAGCTCGCGGGGTGCGATGCCACGCACCGCCGCCGCGACCGTGAGCTGCGGATCGTGGTCGATCCACAGCGTGATGTCTCCCACCTCGACGGTGCGCAGAGCTCCACCCGGTGCCGTGGGTTGGAAGGCCTCGCTGACGAACGCCTGGATCGCACTCAGCATCGCCGAAACTTGATCGGGCGCCTTGGCGCCCACCTCGGGCAGCGAGACCTCCTCGAGCATGAGGCTGCGCTCGGTGTCGATCAGCATGACCCATTCGACGCGATACACGAGCGTGTGCGCGAGCACGATCTCGGACATGGCGCGTCCACTGCGTCGAGCCTCGAGCCGCCAGGACAGGCCGCGCAAGGTGAAGCTGTGATCGAGCGCCTCGTTGAGGCGCTGGAGCATCGCGGCGACCGCATCGGCCACCGCGCGGCGAACGGCGGTGCCGATCGTCGGAGCCAGGATCTCGCCGAACATCGCGGGCTCGCGGCGCGCGACGTCACGCACGGCACGCGTCATCGCCGGTTCGAGCGCGGCACCGAGCTCGCGCGAACGCCTGCGCGAAGCTTCGGCGACGGCATCCGGAAGCACCGCGGCCACGTGGACGGGCCCGACGATCACCTCGCGGAGCGCCTCGAGCGCCGCCACTTCGTCACTCTCCGACGGCCGCCGCCTAATGGTGCGATGCCCAAGGCCCAGCACCACGCTCGTCCCCCTGCGATGGTTCCAGCTCGATCCCGAGCTCGCGCACCAGCTCCCAGCGGAGCTCGTTGCGCATCCGCGCGATCTCGTCCTGGAACGACTTCGCTTGATCGAGCAGCTGCTGGCGCACGTCGCGCTCGATACGAGAGATCGAGGCCTCGATGCGCTCGTCGAGACGAGCGAGCCGCTGCTCGATCTGGGTCAGCGCTTCGCGGTGCTCCTGGCGTGAGGTGCGAACTGCGGAGGAGACCTCCCCGACGTCGTGCGAGGTCTTGGTCGACTGCGCCTCCAGCTCCTTGCGGACGTGCGCCTCGAGGACGTCCGTGCGCCGGCGCGCATCCTGCGCCAGCTCGCTGCTCCGACTCGCGACGCTGTGGTCGATCCGCGCGAGGCGTTTGTCGAGGTCGTTGAGGATTTCTCCGAACAGAATGTCGCGAATCCGGTCGAGCCCAGCGGGCCCACCGGGAACACGCTCGAGGGGTCGGCGGGCGTCGCTCACCGGAGCTCCGGGTGCCGCAGACGGCTTCGTCTCCTGCTCGGCGGTCTGTGGTTTCGTGTTGTCCGCCATCGACAACCGTCTCGAGCAAGCCATGTGCCCGCTACGAAGAACGTGCGTTTTCTAGGGGCGCCTCCGTCGGACATGCGCTCTAATCGCCGCCATGCTTCGCGCGGCGCTCGTGGGCGCCACCTTGATGCTCGTGTCGGTGCCCGCGAACGCCGTCGTTCCGCGCACGGGTCCGCGGCTCGCGGCGCCACACCTGACGGCGATGCCCGCCGCGGGCACGACCAAGCCGCTGCGCGCGCACGCCGAGGTCAGGTACACGACCGTCGCGAGCCCGGCATGGAAGGCGTTCACCGCGGCCGCCGGCGGCACGTGGCGCGCCTCGTACGACCGCGCCACCGGGGTGCCGAGCCGCATCTGGGGCACCGGCGTCCTCGTGTTCGGCTCGGTCGCGTCCGCGGCGATCGCGGAGACCTTCACGCGGCAATGGCTGGTCGATCACGTCGACCTCGTCGCGCCCGGCGCGACGGCCTCCGACTTCGAGCTCGCGTCGAACCACAGCGACGGCGAGATCCGCTCCGTCGGCTTCGTGCAGCGCGTGGGCGGCCGGCGCGTCGTCGGCGGGCAGGTCAGCTTCCGGTTCAAGCGCGATCGGCTGATCGCGATCGGCAGCGAGGCCCTGCCGAACGTGGATGCTTCGGTGCCGAAGCCGCGGACGCGGATGACACGCGCGGCGATCCATACGCGCGCGACCACGGCGCTGCGCCGCGACCTCGCCTTGCCCGCCGCGCCGGTCACGGAGCCAGGTGACGAAGTCGTGTTGCCGCTGATCGCCGACGATGCCGTGCTCGGGTATCGCATCGCACGGCCGCTCCACATCGACGGCGGCGCCGATGGGCGCTACCTCGCCTACGCCGATGTCGCGACCGGCGAGGTCCTCGCGGTCCACCAGCTCAACGCCTACGCCTCGGGCACGCTGCTCTACCGCGCGGTCGACCGCTATCCGCAGCGGCCGCGCATCGATCGACCGGCCGCGCGCGCGCAGGTCCTGGTCGGAGGAGCGCCCCAGACCACCACGCCGGCCGGCCTCGTGACCTGGGGCTCGAACGTTCCGCAGACGGTCGCGACCGCGGTCGTCGGCGACCTCATCACGATCGTGAACAAGGTCGATGCGAGCGGCGTGCTCGCCTCCACCGCACTCTCGCTCGCGCCCGATGGCACCGCGGTGTGGGATGCGACCGCGAACCCCGCCGAGGACGCTCAGGTCAACGTGTTCATCCACGCGAACCGCGCGAAGGCGTTCGTGCTCGAGCACCTCGATCCCGCGCTGCCGCTCCTCCCGGCGCAGATGATCGCCAACGTCAACATCAATCAGGAGTGCAACGCGTTCTTCGACGGGAAGTCGATCAACTTCTTTCGCTCGAGCCAGATGTGCGAGAACACCGGCCTGGTCGAGGACGTGATCGTCCACGAGTTCGGGCACGCGCTGCACACCGCGGAGATCATCGAAGGCGTCGGCTCGTTCGACGGCGCGATGAGCGAGGGCGCGGCGGACTTCCTCGCGGCGAGCATGAGCAACGACTCGGGCATGGGCCGTGGCTTCTTCTACGTCGACACGCCGCTGCGCGAGCTCGATCCGCCCGACAAGGAGTACCGGTGGCCCGAGGACATCCTCGAGATCCACCACACCGGCATGATCTACGGCGGCGCCCTGTGGGACCTCCGCAAGGACCTGATCGCGCAGCTCGGAGAGGCCGAGGGCATCCGCATCGTGCAGAAGCTCTACGTCGGAACGCTGCGCCGCTCGACCAACATCCCGACCAGCCTGATCGAGGCGCTCGTCGAGGATGACGACGACGGCAACCTCGACAACGGCACGCCGCACGAGTGCGCGATCCGCAATGCGTACGGCCGCCACGGTCTGCGCACCGCGAGCGGCAACATCGTCGCACCGAGCCCGCTCGTGCAGCAGGCGAAGTCGACGCTCGTGCGGGTCGAGATCAGCGGCCTCACCGATCGCTGCGACGGAGACGAGATCGAGAGCGTCACCGTCGACTGGCGCCCGTCCGTCACCACCGAGCCCGCCGCCGGCAGCACCACGGCGACCCTCGCCGCGCCCGGCATCTTCTTCGTCCAGCTGCCGCTCGCGATCGAAGGCAAGATCTTCTACCGCGCGCGCGTGCAGTTCGTCGACGGCTCGCTCCTCACGCTCGCCGACAACCTCGCCGACCCGTACTACCAGCTCTATCAGGGCCACACCGTCCCGCTCTACTGCACCGACTTCGAGGACGGCGACCCCTTCCTCGAGGGCTGGACCACCGGCACCTCCAACGAGAACATCCCATCCGAGTGGGAGTGGGGCGTGCCGAGCGGCGGCGCCACCGACCCGCCGTTCGCCTACTCCGGCACCCAGGTGCTCGCGCAGAAGCTCGGCGGTGACTACGGCAAGGGCGTCACTAGCTGGATCAAGTCCCCGCCGATCGACGTCGGCCGCTGGACCGACGTGCACCTCCAGTACCGGCGCTGGCTCGCGGTCGAAGACAGCCACTTCGACCAGGCGCGCGTCACCGTCAACGACCAGCGCGCGTGGCTCAACTTCACGGCGAACCTCGGCGACTCGAGCGCGACCCATCACATCGATCGCGAGTGGCGCTTCCACGACGTCGCGCTCTCGGGCTACTCGCCTTCCAGCGTCTACACCGTCGGCTGGGACATCACCACCGACATGGGCCTCGAGCTCGGCGGCTGGCACCTCGACGACGTCTGCATCGTCGCGAACGTCAACTCGATCTGCGGTGACGGCACCAAGTCACCGACCGAGGGCTGCGACGAAGGCGCCGAGAACGCCGACGAGCCCGATCACTGCCGCTCCTACTGCCTGCGCCCCGCGTGCGGTGACCACATCGTCGACAGCAACGAGGAGTGCGACCACGGCTCGGGCGACGCGACCTGCTCGCCCTCCTGCAAGATCGTCGAGCTCCCCACCCTGGGTGGCTGCTGCTCCGCGAGCCCCGACGCGCCCGCCGCCCTCGCCCTCTCGACCCTGGTCGGCGGCCTCGTGCTCCGCCGCCGCCGCCGCCGCTCCTGAGCTCCCAACGTGGACGCTACTTCGCGAACGTCGTCGCCGGCGTGCGCTCGATCGTGAACGTGCGGTTGTCGACGAGGTCACCGACGACGAGGCGCACGTTGGGGACGGCGTGGGGGCCGCGCTTCGCCGGAACGGTGAAGCGGCGCGCGACGCCGCGGACGGCGTCGGCATCGGCGGCGCGGAAGCTGTTGACCGTGGCGTCACCGCGGAAGCTAGTGGCGGCGGCGACGAGCGCCGCGCGCTGCTGGGCGGTGGCGCCGTAGGCGACGAGGACGGGGCCGGGGAGCGAAGGCAGCGAGAGGACCACGCTGGTGCCGCTCGGGAGGTCGACACCCGTGGGGACGACCGCGGCTTCGGCCTTGCCGAGGCCGAGGGCGGCGAGCGCGGACGCGGTGTCGGGGGCGGCCTCGACCTTGCCGAAGTAGTCGCGCGCGATGTCGCCGCCGAGGAGCGCGTTGACGACGAAGTCGGTCTCGCGCCCGCCGATGCTGGGGACGAGGATGCGCTTGCCCCGGAGCTGGCCGATCTTGTCGGCGCCGCGCGCGACGAGCTGCCAGCCGTGCGAGGTGTCGCCGTTGCGAACGGCGGCGGCGAGGACGGTGTAGTTACCACCGGCGCTCGCGAGGTACGTGGAGTCGACGAGCGCGACGGTGACATCGCCCTTCTTCACGGCGGCGGAGAAGTCGCCGGCGCGGGCGTAGTTGCGACCGGCGCCCGCACCGCCGAGCGCCTTGCCGAGGTGAGCGCCCAGGCGGGTGGCGAGCTCGACGCGAGCCGCGGACGACGGGAACGGTGCGGTCGGCGCGTAGAGGCCGACGGTGACGTTCTGCGCGACGGCGGCGGCGGCGAGGGCGCACAGGAGCAGGAGCGCGAGCACGACGCGGGTCACTGGCCACCTCCGTAGATGCGCTCTTTCGATTCGATCCAATCGTTGAGCGGCCCGAAGCGGACGCCCGCGCGCTTGGCGCGCCGCCACGCGTCGAGGGCCTTGAGCGGATCGCCCTTGCGCTCGTACGCGATGCCGAGGTTGACGTACGCCTCGGGCACCTTCGCCGCCACGCGCTCGAGGCCGGCGATCGCCGCGTCGACGTTGCCGTCGGCGAGATCGATGACGGCGAGGTTGTGCGCCACCTCGTCGGTGCCGATGCGCGAGCTCGCGTTCTTCGCCGAGCCGAGGTACTTGCGCGCCTGCGAGAGCTTGCCGTTGCGATAGGCGTCTTGCGCCGCCTCGAGCGCGACGACGCGGATCGAGGTGTTCAAGAGAAATGCCGCCGGCCCACTCGACTTGCCGGAGAGCGCCGTGAGGCGATCGAGCGCCCTGGCCGCGCGCTTCGGATTGCGACCCTCCGTGAAGGCGATGAGGATCGCGGCGGCTTGCGTGTCGGCGGGCGGCGGGAACGGACACGTCTGGCCGCTCACGGCGCGCAGCGCGCGCAGCGCCTCCGACGCGTCGTTCGCCACGACGGCGGCGAGCGCGAGATCGCACTTCGTCGAGAGCGCCGACTCCCCGGCGACCGAGGCGCGCAGCAGGTCGACGGCCTTGCCACCGTTGCCCGCGCGCAGCGCAGCGACACCGGCGGCGTGACGCGCGACCGCGAGCGCCGACTTGTGACGCGCGGCGAGCGGCGTTCCCTTCGCCGCGCCCGCGGTCTTCTCGAGCGCGGCCACCGCGAGCGCGGGGTCGCCGCCCTGCACTTCCGTCGCCGCCCAGTCGAGTGCGACCTCGACCGGCTGCTCCTTCTCGACGGCGAGCGCGCGCTCGTACAGCTGGCGCGCACCGGAGAGGTCGCCCGCGAGCGCGTGCGCGCGGCCCGCGAGCATCAACGTCGTCCCACTCGGATCCGCTTTCGCGGCCTTGTCGAGCACCGGCTGTGCCTCGCTCGCCTTGTCGAGCGCGAGGCGCGCGATGCCGAGGTTGCGCCAAACAGCCGGCGTTCCCTCGAGCGCATCGGCGCGCGCGAGCATCGGCTCCGCGCCTGCGGCATCTCCGCCGGCGAGCTTGCCCACCGCGACCTGCGTCAGCGCCTCGACGAGCAGCTTGCGCGAGCGCGGCGTCGACACGATCGCCTCGGCCTCGGTCAGCGACTGGATCGCCTCGTCGGGCTGCCCTGCCTGCAGCTGCGCCGCGCCCGCGACCACGCGCAGCCCCGCATCTCGCGGGACCTCGGACAGCACCGGGACGAGCCGCGCCACCGCCGTCTTGGCCTCACCGGTCGCGAGCAGCGCCTCGCCGAGCTCGGTCCACCAGTCCGGGTCGATCGACGCCGACGCCGGCGGCCCGAGCTGCTCGAGCGCGGCGAGCGCGCCCTTCGCATCGTTCGCCCGTCGCAGCACCACCGCGAGTCGCACCGTCCAGCGGCGGCGCTCCGGATCGAGCTTGCGTGCCGTCTCGAGCTCCTTGCGCGCCTCGGCCAGGTTGCCGCGCGACGCCTGCGCTTCTCCGACGAGCGCGTGCCCCGCCGCGACGCTCGCGGGCGCCTTGTCGAGCCCCCGCGCGTCTTGCGCGCGCTCGAGATATTGCCGGCCGAGCACGAGCGCTCCCTTGATATCGCCGAGCGCGATCGCGCACTGCCCGTCGACGAGCCACACCTCGGGGTGCGTCTCCGCGATCGGCTCGAGCGCGCGCAGCAGCGGGCGCGCGCGCTTGCAGTCGATCGCGGCCGTCGCCCATGCCACGCCGATCTTGGCGCGCAGATCCGTCTTCCGCTCCGCCGCGGCGTCCTTGAACATCGCGAGCGCCTTCTGGGGCTGGCGGAACCGGAGATACGCGTCGGCGAGCTCGATGCGATGCCGCGCATCCTCGCCGGCGAGCGCGCCCGGGCGGTCCTTGAAGTACGCCTCGTACGCCGCGACGGCATCGGGCCACTTGCCCGTGGTGTGGAAGTGGTGCCCGAGCAAGAGCTGCGCGTCGTAGCGCTTCGGGTTCTTCTTCGTGACCTGCTCGAGGATCGGCACGCCGGCCGCCGTGTCGCCGGACAGCACCAGCTGCGAGCCGAGCGCGGTCAGCACTTCCTCGTCGCCCGGCGCGAGCTCCTGCGCGCGCCGCATCAGCGCGATGCCTTGCTTGTACTGCTTGCGCGCCGCGAACACCGCCGAGCGCAGGACGTACGCCTCGACGCGCCGCGGGTTCAGCGCGAGCGCCTGATCGAGGGCCTTGGCCGCGTCTTCGAGGTCGCCGTTCTTGAGCGCTTCGCGGCCCTCGGCGACCAGCGCGGCGCTCTCGTCCTCGCCCTCGTTGGGTCGCTGCGCGGACGCCGTCTGCGCGCACGCGAGCAACGCTGCCAGTGCGATCCGCGTCCGCATCAGTAGGAGTACCCCACTTTCACGAACACCTCGCGCCCCTCCGCAGGCAGGCGCGCGACGAACACCGCCGGCTCCATCTCGGGGAACCGATCGTAGTCGCCGACCGCGGGCTGCAGGTCGCGCTTGCCGAGGATGTTGCGCACGCCCGCGGTGACATCGAAGCGGCGCAGGTTCGGCACGTAGACCGTCGCGTCGAGGCCGAACCAGCCCGGCGTCGCCGGGCCGCGCTCGCCGGTCTCCTCGTTGATGCGCGTCAGCCGGCGGCTGATGAACGTGCCCTGCAGCGACAGGTGCGCGTGATCCATCAAGAGCGGCGTCGACACACCACCTGCCGCCGTGACCTTCGGCGCGTTGACGACGCTGTCGAACACGATCTCGCCGCCACCCTCGGACGCACCGATCTTGGCGATCGTGGCGCCCGCGAACGCATACCAGCCGGCGGCATTGCGATAGCTCCCCTCGAGCTCGACGCCCTGCGTGACGTACTCACCGACGTTCTGGAACTGCAGCAGCGTCGGATCTGGGGATGGCCGCTGCTCGATCACGTCGCTGGCCTTCCAGTAGAACCCGGAGAGGCGCGTCGACAGTCCGGTCGTCGGACGCGCCCACAGCACCGTCTCGAAGCTGCGGATCGTCTCGGCACTGATGTTGGGGTTGCCCGTGAAGTCGACGCCGTCGTCGAAGTAGCTCTCGAACGCACTCGGGTTACGGAAGCCCTCCGCGTACAGCAGCTTGAGCCCGTACTTCTCGGGCTTGGCGAGGAACAAGGCGCCGCGCGGCGACACGCGGTCGTCGAACACCGAGTTGCGGTCGTAGCGCACGCCCGCCGTGAACCCGAGCCAGTCGGTGGCCTGACCGTCGAGCTCCGTGTAGAGACCCTCGATCCGGAAATCGAGCGGGATCTTGATCGCGTCGGGCTCGCCCTCACCACCTTCGTAGTACGAGCGACTCTCCGTCTTGTTGTAGTTGGCCTCCATACCAGCCGTGATGCCGAGCTTGTCGACGACCAGCTCGTACCGCGCGCGTGCTTCGGCGCCGACGGTGATCGCATCGCCATAGTCAAAGTACAGGCCTTCGTTCTGCGCCGTCGTGTCGTCCGGATCGGTCGCATCGTAGTAGATCCGGTCGAGGAAGCGGTACAGCGAGCCGTAGCCGCGCACCGACGCGGTGAGCCGCTTCGACAGCTCGCGCGTGTGCCCGCCCTCGAGCATCACCTGCGAGTTGTAGAGCTCGTATGACGGATCGAGCGCCGGATCGCTGTCGTACGGCGCGAACGGCGAGTCACGTCGCGCCCGGTAGGCGCGCAGCTGCGCGAAGCTGCCCTTGTACTGCCCGACGACCGACGCGATCAGCGTGCGCCCACCATCGGAGTCGAGCGGCTCGCCGCTGATCTCCGGCACCGTCGAGCTCTCGCCGAACCGCTCCATCGCGAGCACGGTGCCGCGCACCTGCTTGTCGAGGCTCCCCGCGGCGAAGCCGGCGGTCGCCGTCGTCCCGTTGATCGAGTTGACGCCCACGCGTCCCCACGCCCGCTGCCCCTCGGCCGCGCCGCGCGTGACGATGTTGATGATCGCGAAGAACGCATTGGTGCCGTACACCGCGCCGACGGGACCGCGGATCACCTCGATGCGCGAGATGTCGTCGATCGACACGATGGCGTCCCAGCCCACGCCCGCGAACGCGCCCCACGCCTCGTTGATCGTCGCGCCGTCGACGAGGACGAGCACGCGCGAGTTGAAGCCACCGGGGATCTGCAGCCCGCGGATGCCGACCTGCTGCGTGAGCCGCGTGTCCTGGAAGTACACGCCGGCGACCGCGCCGATCGCCTCCGTCACCGTACGGTAGCCGAACCGGCGGATGCGGTCGGCGGTGACGACGGTGACCGCCGAGGCCACGTTGCCGAGGCTCTGCTGGCGCTTCGCGGCACCGACGACGACGTCCTCTTCGGAGCTCGCCGCGGCCAGCACGGTCGCCGCGCTCGAGAGGTCCTCGCTCGCCGGCGGCAGCGGTGGCAGGTCGGCGACATCGACGGCGGGCTGCGCCTGCGCCTGCACGGCGAGGAGCGTGGCGAGGAAGAACGCACCGACTCTGGTCATGCCGCTCCGCGCCGAGACATCGACGAGCGCCGCGCGTCGTTGTGCGAGGCGTCGACCGGCGGATCGAACTGGCACAACACGAAGGTGATGTCGTCGTCGGCCATCATGCCCTCGGCGTACTGATCGAGCGTGTGGACCAGGCGATCGCGCAGGTGGATCAGCGCCATGCCGTCGGGCAACGGCTGGCCGGTCAGCGTGCTGCGCAGCCGGCGATCGCCGAACAGCTTGCCCGTCGGGTTCGCGCGCTCGACCACGCCGTCCGTGAAGCACACGAACAGGTCGCCCGGCCGCAGCTGCAGCGAGCCCTTGCGGATCTCGACGGCGATGTTGCGATCGCCGAGCGGGTTCCCGCTCGCGGCGATGATGCTCGCGTCCTCGAGCACGCGCTGCGCGCCGAGCTTGATCACGTACGGGAAGTTCTGCCCCGCGTTCGCGTAATGCAGGAACCCGTTCGACGAGTCGAACACCGCGGCGAACGCGGTCATCATCACGTTGTGCTCGCCGACCTGGCGGATCGCGGAGTCGATCGCGCGGAGCACCTGATCGGGCGTCAGCAGCCGCTCGTCGATCCCCGACAGCGCCTCGACCGCACCGCGCGCGGTCGCCGCGATCATCGCCGAGTGGATGCCGTGCCCCGTCGCGTCACCGACGACGAGCAGCATGCGCCCGTTCGACAGCTTGCGATACGTCCACCAGTCACCGCCGCAGCTCGACGCCGGCATGCAGTAGCCGACGACCTTGAGGTACCCGTGCTGGTCGAGCGTGTCGGGCGGCAGCATCGCTTGCTGCACCTGGCGCGCGAGCGACATCTCCTTCTCGAGCGACGCCTTCTGCGCCTGCTCGACGAGCAGCGCGCGGATCTCGTCCGCCATGATGTTGAACGTGCTCGCGAGGACGCCGAGCTCGTCGCCGCGATCCTCGGCGACGCGGCCCTGCAGATTGCCGCTCGCGATCTGCTGCGCCTGGAACGTCAGCGCCTTGATCGGCTGCGCCAGCCGCACGCCTTGCAGCGCGGCGAGCACGACGCCGATCGCGAGCACGACGAGCGACACCATCAGGACCTTGTTGCGCGCCTTGTCGGCCTGCTCGCTCGCGTCCGCGAGCGCTGCCTGCAGCTCCTGATCGAGGCCCGCCGTGGTGACGCCGATACGCAGCGTACCGACCTGGTTCGTGCCGAGCTTCACGGGCGCGCCGTACACCCAGTCGGTCGCCTCCCCTTCCTGCGCGTGCACCACGTCGCCGTTCTTGGTGCCGCCGGCGAGCTTCTGCTCGAGCGCGGCGAGCTTTTCCTGCGGCGGTGCGTTCGCGGTCCGCCCGACGACCGTGCCGCCCACGTCGGTGACGACCAACCACTGCAACCGGTTGTCGCCGCTGCGTTTGTCCTCGGCGATCGCCGCATCGAGGAGGGGGGGGATGTCGTTGTACAGGCTGTTGCCGAGCGGGGTCGCGACCGCGGTCGCCGCCGCCTGCACCACCAGCTCGGACTCGCGGACGATCGAGCTCTCGCCGCTCAGCCGGCGCGCCGTCAGCTGAGTCGTGGTCACTTCGTTGATCGCGCGCTGCGAGAACCACGTCGCGCCACCGATCGCCGCCGCCACCACGATCGACGTGGCGAGGACGAGCTTGAGCGAGATCGAAAGCCCGGCCCGAGCTTGACGCGACGCACCCACGCGTCGAGGGTACGAGGGAACTCGGCCCCCGATCCACCCCTGGCGGCCCCAAAAATTTCGCCTACTTCACCGGCAGCAGCGGAAGCCGACGTTCGGGAAGAAGAAGGCGTCGTTCGCGAGAGTGAAGTCGAGCTTGCAGGTCGTGCCCGGGACCTCGTTGTTCGAGGCGCCGCCCCGCAGCGGGTTCTGGCCCTCGGCCCGCGCCGCGGTCCACTCCTTCACGTTGCCGGTCATGTCGAACGCCTGCGCCGTCGCGCTCTGGTTCGCGAAGCACATCGGCAGCGCTCCGGTCGCGAGGATGCCGTCCTGGTCGCCGGCGGCCACCGGGTCGGTGTCGTAGTCATCGGCGTTGCACGTCTGCGGCTGCGCCGTGCGCGGGCTCGTCTGGTACGCCCACGAGTAGTCGAACGTCGGCGCCGCCGCGCTCTGCCGGCTGATCGCGATCGTGTCGATGATCATGCCGTCGTACTGCGTGTAGACGCTGAACGTATGCAGGCCGGCCGCGCCGCTCGTGAGCTGCGGGCTCACCACCCACTGCCACTGATCGACCGCCGTCGCCGAGACCGCCGTCGCGTTCGCATTGCCCGCGGTGCCGCCCGCGGTGAGCCCGACCCAGACTCCGTTGTTGGTCGACGGGATCAGCCGGATCGCGACCGTCCCGGCCGAGCCGCCGACCTGCGTGACGTTGTCGCCGAAGCTACCCGGGTTGTCGTTGCTGCCGAGCGCGACGCTGAGCTCGCCCTGGTTCGAGCCCGTCATCTCCCACGCCTCCGTGAAGTTCTGAGGCGGCGTGATGCTCGCGTCGGCACCGGTGCCCAGGTGCCAGCCGCCGATCGCGAGCACGGCGAACGTCCCGCCACCGGTCGTGTTGGCATCCGGCGGGTTGACGTTGGTGTTGTCATCCCAGTCGGTCGACGCCGAGAACAGCCCCGAGAGGTCGTAGCGCCCCGCCTTCAGCACGATCAGGCCCGTGTACGACGGCGTCTTGCTGGACGTGTACGGCGTGTACGCCACCTCGCCCGCCGTCGTCGCGACGAAGTACGCCGCCGACAGCCGCGTGTCGGTCGAGCCGTCGTTGTTGTCGTTCGAGAAGATCTGGGTGAAGCCGTTCGCGGCCGTGTGCGTCGGCACGCCGTCGCCGTCGGGCGTCCACGTGATCGCGACGATCAGGTCGCCGACCTGCGTCGACGCGTCGGAGGTCGCGGTGGTCCCCGCCACCGGCGCGGTGTGCACGCCGTACGGGCTGAGCGACGCCGTCGCCGGCGCGAGCACGCGCATCCACACGCGGTAGCTCGTCATCGCCGCGAGATCGAGGCGGTAGTCGAGCCGTGACGAGTCGGCGAGCGCATTCGCCGCGGTCGTCACGCTGAAGTTGTTGTCGGGCACCTGCATGGCGGTGACGCCGTGCAAGCTCGGAGGTGCGATCCTCGTCCACGCGCGAGCGGGCGTCGCCGCCGGGATCGTGGTGTTCGCGTCGTAGTCCTCCGCCTCGATGAACACGAACTCCGTCGTGTCCGTCGTCAGCGGCACCGGCACGCCGTTCGTCGGGTACGCGGTCGACGGCACGCACATCGACTGCCACTCGGCCTCGGTGCACAGGCGCGCGCCGATCGCATCGCACGCCGCCTCGGCCTGCGGATACGTGATGTTCGTCCACGGCTGGACGCCGGGCCGCGAGCACGCGATCGCTTGCATCCCGCCTCCCGCGGTCGCGGTCGCATCCGGCCGCGACGCCTCGTACTTCATGATCTCGACGCCGAGGTTGGGGATCGAGACCCACTCCTGTCCGGCGAGATCGCCGGTGTCCGCGCCTTCGTCGATGTCGCCGTCGCAATCGTTGTCGCGGTTATCGCAGCTCTCCGCGGGCTGCATGCCCGGGCCGGTGACCGTGTACGTGCACACCGCCGCGCCGTCGCGATTGTCCGGATCGCACGCGAACGCACCGGTGTTGCGGCAATCGCCGGTCCCGCCGTTGTCACACGCCACGCCGACGTTGGCCTGTGCCTCGTCGATGCGGCCGTCGCAATCGTTGTCCGCCTCGGTGCCCGCGACGATGTCACCATCGCACCGCGTCTCCGGCAGGATGTTGCCGAGCACGTCCTTCTGGACGTTCGGGTTGTTGTACTTGCACGTCCAGCCGCCCGCGCCGGTGCACTGGAGCTCGGTCATCGTCGAGCACGCCCCGAGCGACAGGCAGATCCCGACGGGCGCGACCAGATCTGGGTCCATCTCGTCGATCAGCCCGTCGCAGTCGTCGTCGACGCCGTTGCACACCTCGTTGCCGAGGAACGGGTGGCCGCAGTCGAACTCGCAGCCGGTGCTGTCGTCGCCGTCGTTGTTGAAGAAGTTCGGCGCACACGCGAGCACGGTGCACGTACTGTTCTCGCAACCCTCGAACGCGTTGGCCAGATCGCACACGGTGCCGCAGGCGCCGCAGTTCTGCGGGTCCGTGTCGGTGGTGTAGCCGTTGGCGTCGTAACCGTCGCAGTCCTGGTCGACGTCGTCGCACAGCTCGAACGTAGGGAACACCGCGCCGACGCAGACCGTGGTGCCGCCGACGCACTGCCGCACGCCGAGCTTGCACGCGCCGGTGTTGCCCTCGGTCGGCCCGTCGACGCCCGCGACGCACGGCCCGAGCGTCAGGTCCTCGTCGAACCTGCCGTCGCAGTCGTCGTCGCGGTTGTTGCACAGCTCGGGCTGACCGCCGACGGTGCCGATCGCACCGACGCACTCGAGCACGCCGCCGTTACAGCGGTACGCCCCCGCGACGCACTCGCCCGTGTTGGTGCCGCACACCGCGCCACCGCCCGGATCACCATCATCGATCTCGCCATCGCAGTCGTTGTCCTTGAGGTCGCACGCCTCGGGCATCGGCGGCTTGTCGCACCGCAGCGCGCCATCGACGCACTGCTGCGTGCCGCCCGCGCACTCACCGACCTGGTTCGCGCATACGGCGCCGACGCCGGGGAGCGTGCCGTCGTCGACGGTGCCGTTGCAGTCGTTGTCCTTGCCGTCGCAGGTCTCGGTGCCGCCGTTGGTGGGCACGCACGGGCCTGCATCGGCATCGGGATCGACACCTCCGTCGTCGGCCGCGTCGCCGCCTCCATCGCCGCCGAACCCGCCGTCCCCGTGCGCGCAGTTGAGGCAGTACTCCTTGACGTCGCACGACAGGTTGATGGTCGCCATCGCCGCGAGCGCGAACACGCCCAGGAGCTTCACGAGCTGGCTCACGACGCACCTCCCTGCGCGCGGCGGCGCCGTCTCCGCAGCAGCGTCAGCCCGAGCGCGAGGCCGGCACCGAGGCTCGTGCCGCCCCCCGTGCTGCAGCCACCACCGCCACCGGTCGCGACGTACTCCTCGACCGCCGCGTCGGGCGCGAACATCGCCGGGTCGTAGCAGGTGCCGCCGCGGCAGACCTCGCCGGGATTCGGGCACGACGTGCCGACGCACGGATCGTCCTCGCAGCGGCCGTTGCTGTTCGGGTTACACCACTGGCCCACCGGGCAGTCGATGAACTGGCACGGATCGTCGACGCACTCGCGCGTGTCGTCGTGGCACGCCTGACCGCGCGGACACGGCTCGCCGCACGGATCCTCGACACACAGGCCCAGCCGGCAGCGCTGACCGCCGGGGCACTCGACGCCCGCGCAGCTGCCGTAGCACTCACCGGCCACGCAGTACTGACCGTCTGGGCAGTCGACGCCCAGACACAGGTTCGTCACGCAGTCGCCGTTGATGCACACCTGCTGCGCCGTGCACCGATCCGGGAACGTCGAGCAGTCGTCCGGGCGGCACTCGCCCGTGGGGCCGAAGCAGATCAGCGGCGACGGACACGTGATCACCGACGGATCGCACGCCGACACGCACTCGTGACTCGCGATGTTGTCGGCCTTCGGCCGGCACACCTGCCTGTCACCGTTGACGTCGGGACACGTCACGCCGAAACACGGATCCGCGAGGCAATAGCCCTGCGTCTCGCCCTGCAGCGTCACGCACGTCTTGCCGAGCGGGCACGGGAACTCGCCCAGCTGGCACGGGAACGCGCACTGACACGCCTTGCACTTCGAGCCCGGCGGGCCCTCGGCACCGTCGCCGCAGGTGCCGTTGTCGTCGGTGCCATCGCAATCGTCGTCCATGCAGTTGCACGTCTCGACGCCGATCGGCGTCCCCGCGCAGATGGGCGCGCCGTTCTCGCACGACTCGTGCGCGTTGCACATGCCGCCCTCGGTGCACGGGCAGTCATCGGCATTACCGAGGATGTTGTCCGCGCCATCGGGATCCGCGCAGCGCCACTCGTCGTCGGGGACGCCGTCGCAGTCCTCGTCGATGCCGTTGCACGTGTCGTCGACACCCGTGCTCTGGGTGCACGTCGGCACGCCGTTCTGGCACAGCAGCTGACCGCCGCAGTTGTTGACCGAGCAGTCGGCGGGCTGGCACGTGCCGCCGTCGCAGCTCGGCGTGATCGGCGGGCAGTCCGCGCTCGTCGTGCACGAGACCTGCGGCGCTTCATCGATGCTGCCGTCGCAATCGTCGTCGAGGTCGTTGCAGATCTCGGTGCGCGGCTCGACCTCCTGCACGCACGCCGTGTACGTACCGTTGCCGTTGAGCGGGCACGTGCGGTTGCCGGGGTTGCAGATGCACTTCGTGCCGAGCGCCGCGCACGCCGACGCCGGGTTGCCGCCCGGGTTGTTGCGCGGATCGAACGCGGCGAACGTGCCGCACGCCTTGCCCGCACGCGGCCCACCGACGCACGTGCCCTGCCCGTTGACGAAGTTGCTGCACGTGCCGGTGCCGCACGTCATGTTCGAGCACGCCTCCTGGAAACCATCGGCGTTGCCGTTGCAGTCGTCGTCGACTGCGTTGCAGCTCTCGGGGGTCGGCTCCTGCGCGGTGCACGGGCCGAGGCCCGCGGCGCCGTTGCACGGGCGCACGCCGAGG